>JAFGVK010000116.1 GCA_016938035.1 Deltaproteobacteria bacterium
ACAGGAGGTCGCGGGCCCGGTGCCATCAGATCCGGTGCCCGTGGCCTCGACACGGAGACACCCAGCGGGTCGCCCCCCGAGTCGAGGGGACGCGCCCGAAGACCGTCAGGAGCTGGTGCCTGGGCACCCCCGCCCGCGGTCTGATCGACACTGCCCCGCAGATCGCGCCCCTAATGGAGGTCGCGGGCCCGGTGCCATCAGCCCTCCGCGGTCGACATCTGGACGGAGCGCCAGGTTGTTCGCCTCGCGACAGGCCCCCCCTGCGCCAGCGGACCGTCAGGTCCCTCTGCCCAGGACCCGCCGTGTCCGGGGCACCACCGAGGGTCGCGAACCGCCGCGCGCCCCCCCGCGGCGCGCCCGCGAGCCGTCAGCCTGGCGCAGGCGCCCACCACGGGGTCAGGCCGTCCCAAAGGGTCAACCTGGCGGGCTGGCGCGCTGACCGTCAGGTGCTCCCCCGCCGCACGCTACGCGACCGGCGTGACACCACCGGGGCCCCTCGCCCGCCACAGGATCCAGCCCTGGACCCGTCAGGGTTCCTGCGGTCTACGCCCTGGGGCACCCGCACCGGGCCACCTTGCGCAACTGTCACGATTCAGGCCCTAACAACGGCGTGTTAGGAGCTGAACAGCGCGGACGGGTCTCTCACGTCCGGCCCCCATTTGTGAACACCCGCGGCGCGCCCCGCGGCCGCTCCCCGTGCCCCCGCAGCGCCCCAGCGCGGACCAGGGGCCGCGGCGCCGTCAGCCTCCGCCGGTCCCTGGGGCCCCCAGGTCCGCCGCCCCCCTCGTCCCGCCCCCGCAGGCCTGTGGCGTCCATCAGGCATCGGGCCGCCCACCCCAGCGGGAGCGCCGGCTGACCGCGGTGGCGCCCCAGCACCCCAAGTGGCTGTGCGATACTCCCCCCCCGAGAGGTGCCAGTGGCCGACCTGAACCTGCTGAGAGACCTAGCCCTCACCCAGGGGGCGGCGGTAGTCACCGTGGCGGCGCTGCGCAGGCTGGGTGTGCCGACGATCGCCGGCTTCATCCTCGCGGGCTTCGCCCTGGGCCCTGACGCGCTGGGGGTGATCCGCGACGAGGAGGCGATCCACCTGCTCGCTGAGGTGGGGGTGGTGCTGCTCCTGTTCGGCATAGGGCTGGAGATGTCGCTGGACCGCCTGCGGCGCCTGTGGCGGCAGGTGCTGATCGGCGGAGCGCTCCAGGTGACGGTCACCCTGGGGATCGCCGCGCTGCTGGGCAGGTGGTGGGGCCTGGGCTGGAGGCCCGCCCTGTTCCTCGGCATGCTGGCTGCGGTGTCATCCACCGCGATCGTGCTGCGGGGCCTCGCGGAGCGGCGCGAGCTTGAGACCTCACACGGGCGCCTCTCGCTGGGGGTGCTGGTGTTCCAGGACCTGTCGGTGGTGCCGATGATGCTGACGCTCCCCCTGCTCACCGGCGGTGGAGGGACCCCAGCGGAGCTCACGCTGGCGCTGGGGAGCACGGTAGGCGTGGTGGCTGGGGTGCTGGTGGCGGCGCGGCTCGTGATCCCGACCCTCCTCCACCAGATCGCCAGGACCCAGCAGCGCGATCTGTTCCTCCTCACCGTGCTCGTCGTCTGCATCCTCACCGCCTGGGCGGTGGGCCTCGCGGGGGTGCCGCTCTCGCTCGGGGCCTTCCTGGGCGGGCTGGTGGTGGCGGGGTCCAGCTACCGCCACCAGGCCCTGGCCGAGATCATCCCGTTCCGGGAGGCCTTCGCCTCGCTGTTCTTCGTCTCGGTGGGGATGATGCTCCACTTCAGCGGCCTCGCGGAGGGATGGATGCGGATCGGGGCGCTGGTGCTCGGGGTGATCCAGCTGAAGTTCCTGGTGGTGGTGGGCGCCGCGCTGCTGCTGGGCCTCACCCTGCGGGCCGCGGTGCGGGCAGGCAGCGCCCTGGCGCAGGTGGGAGAGTTCTCCTTCGTGCTGCTGGTGGCAGGCGCGGGGGTGCTGCCACCGCAGCTCGAGGCGGACGTGACCGCCGCCGCGATCCTCACCATGCTGGTCACCCCGGTGGGCATCGCCCTCGGCCCCCAGCTGGGCCACCTCGCAGAGCGCATGGGGCCGCTGCGGCGCCTCTTCCAGCGCGAGGAGGGCGACCTTGTCGCCGCGGGGAACCTGTCCGGGCACGTGGTGGTCGCGGGGTACGGGGTCGCCGGCCACGAGCTGGGGCGCGCCCTCAGGCAGGTGGGGCTCCCCTGGCTGGTGGTGGACCTCAACCCGGGCAACCTCGCCCACGCGAGGCGCGACGGGGCGCTGGCCATCTACGGGGACATCACCAGCCCCGAGGTGCTGGAGCACCTGCACCTGGAGAGGGCCGGCGCCCTGGTGCTGACCATCTCGGACTACTCCGCCAACCTGCGGGCGGTCCAGGCTGCGCGCAGGGTCAGCGCCGAAGTGCCGATCGAGGTGCGAGCGTTATACGCCGCGGACATCGAGGCGCTCCGCCAGGCGGGCGCCACCGAGGTCTTCTCGGCAGAGATCGCCACCGCGATCGAGATGGTGGCCTCGATCCTCCGCCGCACGGGGGTCTCTGCGCCTGTGAGGACCGCGCAGCTGGAGGCGCTCCGGGAGCGCTGGGAGCGCGGCGGCGTGGGGTGACCGCCCTTTCCTGGCCCAGGGTGCTACGCTCTACACCACGCCGAGGGACCGATGATCCTCCTCACCCTGATCTTCGCCGCGCTCGCCGGCCCCCCCCAGCCGGTCGCGCTGGGCTTCGCTGCTGAGGTAGGGAGCAAGGACTTCCGCGGGGTGAGCGCCCCGGCGATGGACCTGTTCACCCTAGAGGCGCGGGTGCTCCTGAGCCCGAGCACCAGCGTGGACCTGCGCGCAGACTGGACCCAGCTGTTCTACTCCTCGGTGCTCACCTCCAGCCCCCGCCTCCCCCTGCTGGCGCTCTACCACCGGCGCGCGCCGCTAGGATCCAGGTTTGCGCTGGGCTATGCCGGGGGGCTGGACCTGGCGTTGGGGAGGGACGCGGTGGTGGTGGACGAGCAGCTCGCCCACATCGCGGGCGGGCGGCTGGCGGTGAGCGGAAAGCTGGGGGTGGAGCGCCGCGGCAGGCGCGACCGGAGCAGCTGGGGCCTCTCCCTCCGCACCTCGCGCGGGATCGCCTACACCCTCGGCGCGCCGGCCCTCTACCGGCGCACAGTGCTGGAATTCACCCTCCACCGCAGGGTCTACACCCCCACCCCCTGCGACAGCTCCTGGGTCCCCTGGGGAGGTGACCGTTGATCACCCTGCTCACCCTGCTCGCCTGCGAGGCCCCCGACTACGGCGCCGGCCCCCAGGTCTACGCGCCGCCGGTGCCCCACGAGGGGGACGACTGGCTGTTCTCGCACCAGCGCATCAACCGCATCGACATCCGCCTCGACCCCGACGCCGAGGAGATCCTCCGCGCCGAGCGGCCCCTCTCTGCTCCCCGCAACGAGGTGCGCGGGCTGGTCGAGATCGACGGGGAGGAGGTGGGCGAGGTGGGGGTGCGCCTGCGCGGGCACCTGGGCTCCTTCCGCCGCTACGACAAGAAGCCCAAATGGAAGCTCGACCTCAACGAATTCTCCGGCGAGCGCTTCCACGGGCTCGAGGCCCTGTCCCTCAACAACGGCGTCCAGGACCCGTCGATGCTCAGGGAGGTGCTCGCCCACGAGGCCTTCCGCGCCGCCGGCCTCCCCGCCTCCCGCAGCGGCTACGCCCAGCTCTTCGTCAACGAGAGGGACTACGGCCTCTATGTGCTGCTAGAGACGCAGGACGACCGGTGGCTCAGGCGCCTCGCCGAGGAGGGGGTGCTCGCCTACGACCACGGCAACCTCTACGACGGCTCCTACCTCCACGCGGGGTGGGCGCCGCTGGGCCTGGACCTGGGCACGGGACGCGACGCGCTCTTCGATCTGGAGGAGGGCACGGACATCGACGCCTTTGATCTGCGCCAGGTGTCGACGGCGGTGAGCGCGTCGATGGAGGCGGGGAGCTGGGACCCCTCGCTGCGAACGCTGGTGGACTGGGAGGAGGTGATCCCCTTCCTGGTCATGGAGCAGTGGGTGGGGAACACCGACAGCTACAGGGTGAGCCCGAACAACTACAAGGTCTACTTCGAGCCTGGCGGGGCCATGCTGCTCAACCCCTGGGACGTGGACCTGAGCTTCGGGGGCCGCCCCGCCTCGGACCCGCGGTGGAGGGAGGAGACCGGCGGCGTGCTGGCGGTGCTCTGCCTGCGGGACGAGGCCTGCGCGGCTGCGTGGGCCAGCACCGCGCGAGACCTCGCCGACGCCATGGACGCCCTGAGCTGGCAGCAGCGCCTCGACGACCTGGCGGAGCTGTCCCGCGAGGGGGCGGACGGGGACCCGCGGGGCGCCTTCACCCCCGCGCAGCGGGAGGAGGACCGGGCGGCGGTGCGCCACTGGCTGGGGATCGTCGGCGAGGACCTCCGCTACCTGTGGCGGGCGCCCTGACCGGGGGACCCAACGCCTGCCGCTCGCCGCGTGTTCGTCCCGCCACGCTCGAACAGACCCACCGTGACCGGGCGGCTCACCCGACAGAGGGAGGGGAGAGGGGCACGAGCTTGGCGCTGGTCCTGATGTGGGGCGCGGCCTCGGCTGGGACGCTAGAGGTGGCCGCCGAGGGAGCGCCCGCTGTGGTGTTGCTCGACGGAGCGTCGCTCGGCCTGACCCCAGTGCAGCGGGAGGTCGGCCCGGGGGAGCACAGCCTGAGCTTCCGGGCCAGACTGCTGGGCGCCGACCTGTTCTCGGAGTCATTCACCGCGCCCGCGGAGGGAGCGGTGCGGCTGACGGTCAAGCTGAGCGCCAGGACCGTACGCGCCACCGAGGGCGAGGTGCCCCAACCAGCGGCGGCCTCAGAGGCGCCCGCCACGGCGCCCCCCGCCGCGACGACCGACGCATCGGGTCCGGTGGTAGACCTGTTCGTGCAGGCTGATGGCGCCAACATCAACCTGTGAGCCCCTCGTAGAACCCCCGTGATCTCCCGGCCAAGGCCCCGGAACCGCTGGCTCACCTCCTCGGGACAGGTGGTCTTTCAATGCCCTCTGGATCGGAGTTTGGCGTGTTTCGGAAGACCTCTGGGCAGATGTCGATGCTGGAGAGCCAGCTCCTCCTCCCTCCCACCAAGCGGCAGCGCCTGGAGGGCTCCTGGGCCCACGCGTTTCGCACCGTCGTCCTGCCGCTTATCGACGAGGAGCTGTTTCGCGCGTGCTTTCACGACAGCGACGGACGCCCGAACAAGTGATGCCCTCGTAATAAGTCCCATCGCTGCGCTGCCTCTCCCAAAACGCTGGTTTGTCCGTAGCCTCTTGCAACGATAATCGGCGTACTCCCTTAGCGTCGGTGACCTCGCCACGCGCAGAGGGGGTTCTTACCCACTCGATCCGATTCCACCAACAACACGGTTGAACCGACAGGATGCACGCACTGCTTTCCAGTTTCCCCGCTCGCCTCCCCAACCGCCGCGCCAGGGGAGCCTTCTCACGCGCCCCTCGGGGACGCGACGTTGGATCCCACAAGTTCGCGCTCCTGGACGGGGTGGGCTCAGCCGGAAAGAGCCAGGGGGGGGGGACACGCCCCTTAGCCCATAATCTATCCTGCGTGGTTGATTTGGTGGATCCGGCATGAGTGGGTCTTACGAGGGGCTCAATGGTGCGGCAGGGCAAGGGACGCAAGGATCGGGTGACGGTGCTGCCCATGACCCTGAAGCTCCCGCTGCGCGATCAGCTCGCGCGGGCGAGGAAGCAGCACGAGGCGGACCGGAAGGTGGGCGCCGGGTATGTGGCGCTGCTAGGTCGCCTGCGGGAGAAGCTGGGGAACGCGGCCCGTTCGTGGCCCTGGCAGTGGGTGTTCCCGGCGACCCGCAGCTACACGGACTGCGAGACGGGAGAGCGGCGCCGCCACTTCCTGCATGAGTCGACGCTGCAGCGGGCCTTTCACCACGCGACGCTGGAGGCGGGCCTGACCAAG
>JAFGVK010000117.1 GCA_016938035.1 Deltaproteobacteria bacterium
AGGCGCTTGTCGCCGAGCTGAACGTCTGCGAATTCCTGCGAGATGTCGAAGCGGGCCATGGGACCTTCGGGCGAGTGCCAGGAGATCACCCGGACCAGCAGCACCGGCCAGTCTCGGGAGGGGTCAGGCGGCGAACTTGTGTAGGACCATGAGCCACCGCGCCTCTCGAGCTGGGACGGGCATCACGGCAGGCACCGGTCAATCAGCATGACAGGCTCACAGGACGATCTTCATCCTTTCAAAGGAACAATCGGATGCAGCTCCAGTCGAACCCTACAAGCTGCAAACGGGCGCCGACTCGCCAGGCGCATCGGCGCACGAACACCGTTCCCCTGGGAGGAAGCACGCTTTTCACACGACAAGCGCAGGAACAGGAGCACGCGCCGAGAGGCCAGCGAAACGGTACGTCACGGCAGCAGGGTCGCGAGCGCCACCAGCCGCTCTCCGCCCCACCCCAGCGCGAAGATCGCGCCTGCACCGCAAGCCCAGAGCGCGGCGCCGGCCAGATCCCGCGCCCGCCTCGGGGACAGCCCGGACAGAGAGAACGCGACCGCCGCGCCCATCGCCGCCAGCCCCCAGCCCCGGAGCGGACCGATCACCTCCGCCCCCGAGGTGCTCAAGAAGGCCGCCCGCTGGTCCGCCTGCAGCCCGAGCAGCACCCTGGCGCTCAGGTACTCTCCCAGCCCGCTCACGCTCGCCTCACCCACCGCCACAACCAGGAGCAGCACCGCCCCCGCTGACGCGGCGGCGCCTCGCCCACCCCCGCCCCTCAGCATCGCGATCGATCCGATGGCGCCGAGCACCCCGTAGAGGGCAGCCCTCGCCACCGCGAAGGTCAGCATGTCCTCTGACCAGCCCCCGACCAGCACCACCCCAACCAGCAGCAGCGTCGCGGCCCCCCCCACCCCTGCCCCCACCCCCCAGCGCTCCGGCGCCCTCGCGCCGCGCACCGCGAAGAAGATCAGGCTCAGCAGGGCCACGGGCGCCACCAGCAGCGGCGCCAGCAGCAGGTGAACCACCTCGGTCTCCACCGCGGCCTGACAGGTCGCCGCCGAGGCCGATCCTCCTCCAAAGCGGGCCCACAGGGCGATCGCCAGGGCCAGCACCCCCACCGGCGCCGCGCCCCCAAGAGGTCCAGCGGCCTGTCCCCGCAGCGAGCGCACCCCAAGCGCCAGGGCCCCCGCGAGGGAGAAGCCCATCAGCAGCACCATCCCCAGCTCTACTCGCCCCGCGATAGACAACGGATCCATGAGGTTCACCCCTGCCCAACCCTATCGCCTCCCTCACCCTGGTGGCCAACATGCGAGCACCCCGCGTGATCCCCGTCCCCTCCGCCGCGCTGATCCCGGTCCGCCACCCGGTGCTGCGACCTGGGCTGCCCGTCTCCACCGCCTCCTTTGAAGGCGACGATCACCCCGAGGCCATACACCTCGCCGTGGAGGTAGAGGGGGCGCTGGTGGGGGTGGCCTCGCTGATCCCCGCCCAGTGGGAAGGCGCGCCAGCGCTGCAGCTGCGCGGCATGGCGGTGTTGGAGGCCCACCAGCGACGGGGCCTGGGTACCCTGCTGGTGCGCGAGGCGCTGGACGCGGCCCGCCAGGCCGCCGCCCGGGTGGTCTGGTGCAACGCGAGGGTGAGGGCGGTGCCCCTCTATCTCCGCGCCGGCTTCGAGGAGATCGGCGCACCGTTCGAGATCCCCGGCGTGGGGCCCCACCTGCGCCTGTGGATCCGCCTGACGCCCTCTAGCGGCTGACCCCTGGTGCCGCGATCCCCAGCCGTTCTGGCGCTTCGCACGCCATGCTCTCCCATCTGATCAGAGCCGCCGCCCGCGCACTTCCCTGGAGGCACTCCGCCCGCTATCTTGGGCCCTCTCGCCAGGAGCACCTCATGCGTGAAGCCCCCTTCCTGACCCACATGGGCCCCCTCGCCATCACCGCCAAGGGCTCGGAGACGCTCGCCCTGGCCCAGCAGGCAGGGCAGCTGAAGGCCACAGGGGTGGAGGTCTTCAACTTCACCGTGGGTGAGCCGGACGGCCCGCCCCCCGCGCCGGTGATCGCGGCAGCCCACAGAGCCATCGATCAGGGCTACCACAAGTACACCCCCGCCGACGGCCTCTCGCTGCTGAAGGAGGCCATCGCGACCTGGCACCACGAGGTGTATGGGGCGTCGGACGTGGCCCCCGAGAATATCGTGGTCACCGCGGGGGCCAAGCAGGCGATCTCCGAGGTGCTGCTGATCATCCTCAAGTCGGGCGAGGAGGTCATCCTGCCCCGCCCCTGCTGGGTGAGCTACCCGACGATGGTGCGGATCGCGAACGGCGAGCCGGTCTACGCCGACGCGGACCCGGCGCAGGGCTACCGCCTGTCCCTGGAGAGCGTCCGCGCCGCGGTGAGCCCGCGCACCGCCGCCCTGCTCATCAACAGCCCCTCCAACCCCACCGGCGCGGTGATGGACCGCGAGACCGTGCTGGGCCTGTGCGACCTGGCGGAGCAGGAGAACATCTGGATCCTGTCCGACGACATCTACGGCTCGCTGGTCTACGACGACGTGGACTGGGCGGTGCCGGGCATGTTCCCGCAGTACCGCGACCGCACCATCTCGATCCACGGGGTGTCCAAGGGCTTCGCGATGACCGGCTGGCGCATCGGCTGGCTGGTGGCGCCGGAGCACCTCGCCAAGTCGGTGGGGCGCCTGCAGAGCCAATTCACCTCCAACGCCAACGCCGTCGCCCAGGTGGCCGCGGCGACCGCCCTCACCCACCCGGAGTCCAAGCTGGCGATGCTGGCCCTGCGCGAGCGCCTGCGCCTGCGCCGCAACCTGATGGTGGACCTCCTCAACCAGGTGGAGGGGATCCACGCCGAGCGCAGCCCCGGCGCCTTCTACTGCTTCGCCGACGTGCAGGGGCTGATGGAGCGATCTGGGAGCGCCACCGACTACGAGCTGTGCCAGCGGCTGATCAAGGAGGCCCACGTGGTGGCGGTCCCTGGGTCCGCCTTCGGGCAGGACGGGCGCCTGCGCTTCTCTTTCGCGACCGACGAGGACACCATCCGCCGCGGCATGGAGGCGGTGGCCCGCTTCTCGGACAGCTTCCGCTAGCGCCCCCCCGCTACCTCCCAGCCCCCAGGCGCATCCCGCGCCACAGGGCGCCCATCAGCTCGGCCGCGGCCCTCGGCTCACCCCACTCCGCCGCCCTGCGCGCGGCGATGAGCGAGAAGGTGAGCCAGGTGGCCGCTGCGGCCCGCCTGCCCCTGTGCCGCGCCACGAAGACCCCGGTGTTGTGGAAGCGCCAGACCTCGGTGCTGCGCCGCTGCCCGGTGCGCACCCCGCCGGTGGGGGCCGAGTTGTGGTCGAGGGCCGCCGCGGGGTCGAACCACAGCTCCCACCCCAGCGCCGCGACCCTGGTGGACATGTCGGCGTCCTCTAGGAAGGCGGTGCCCAGGTAGCGCGGGTCAAAGGGCCCGGCGGACCGCAGCGCCTCGCGGCGGAAGGACATGTTCGCGCCCTTGAGGGTGGCGACCCTGACCCGCTCCCGTCCCTCGAGGTTGGTGAGGACCCTGCCGCCCAGGCTCAACACGTTGGAAGTGCGAGAAATATTGGGGCGCAGGGTGCGCTCGTAGATCCGCCCCACCACCCCCCCCACCCGCGGGTCCCGGTAGTTATCCAGGTGGGCGCGCACACAGCCCTCACGGAGGCGGGTGTCGTCGTCCAGGAACAGCACCACCTCGCCGACTGCGTGGGAGAGGCCCACATTTCTCGCGGTGGGCAGCCCCCTGCGGGGGGCGCGGACCCAGCGGAGGCGCGGATCCGCCCGGCCCGTGATCCAGCCCTGAGACCGCAGGGCGTCCTGGTCCCCGCTCTGGTCGATCACCCAGATCTCCGCGTCCTCAGGCGCCTGCGCCAGCGCGTCCCCCAGCAGGGGGAGCAGGTGATCCGAGCGGTCCAGGGTGGGGATGATAAGGCTAAGCCGAAGCGGGTCCATAGCGCCTGCGTACACTCTCACTCCACGGATGTCCAATGCCAGAAGTAGAGATCGCTTGGTTGAGCCCGGACGGGGCAGGCGGAGGGCACGGCCCCCACGGCGCCATCAGGGTGGCCGGCGCCATCCCGGGAGATCTGGTGCAGATCGGCCCCGTGGGCAAGCGCGACCGGGAGGCGGCGCTGATCTCGCTGCTCCGCCCCTCCCCCGATCGGCAGCCGGCGCCCTGCACCGTGGACGCCCGCTGCGGTGGCTGCGACCTCGCCGCCTGGCAGCCCGATGCGCGCAGGGCGGGGCTCGCCGCGCTGGTTCAGCGCGCCTTCGGGCTGGACGCGCCGCCGCCGGTGGTCCCCTCCCCCCGCGAGCGGGGGTACAGGGCCAGGGTCCAGCTCGCGATCGAGGGTGGACGGGCCGGCTACCGCGGGCACAGGGGCAAGGAGCTGGTGGTGCCGGACGCCTGCGGCATCGCCCGCTCGGAGGTGAACGCCGCCATCGACACCCTCCAGGCCTGGCTGGCGGAGGGGAGCGCCGAGGGGCTGACCCGCGCCGAGCTGCGATCGGACGGAGCGGCGGTGGCCTTCGCCCTCCAGAGCGCTGGCCCCGTGCCCCGAGCGGTGCGCGAGCGCCTCGCAGAGCTGGGTGACGTGGCCCTCGACGGGCGCGCCCTCGCCGGAGACCCTGTCCGCTGGCTCCCCAGCCCTGGGGGGCGGCTGAAGGCCAGCCCGCGCTCCTTCTACCAGGTGAACCTGGAGACCAACACCCTGCTGGCCGCTCACGTCGTGGAGCAGGTGCTCGCGAGGTCCCCGGAGCGGGTGCTCGACGCCTACTCGGGCAACGGGAACCTTGCCCTGCCCCTGGCCCGGCAGGGTATCCCGGTCACCGCGGTGGAGCTGGATGGTCAGGCGCTGGCTGACCTGCGCGCGGTGTCGGAGGGGCTCCCGGTGGAGGCCCTCGCGATGGACGCCGAGAAGGTCGAGTGGCGTCGGATCGCCTTCGACGTGGCGGTGCTAGACCCGCCCCGCGCCGGGACCAAGGGCGTGCTGTCCAGGATGCTGGCGAACCGCCCCAGGGCCTTCGTCTACGTGGCCTGCCACCCGGTGAGCGGCGCGCGGGACCTCCGGGAGGCGGCGGCGCAGGGCTATCGCATCACCGACGTGCGCTGCTTCGACATGTTCCCCGACACCCACCACGTCGAGACGGTCATCGTCGCGGAGCGGTAGGCGGGGAGCGGTAGGCGGGAGCGCGCGGACCTGCGGGGACGCGGCCCGCCGCGCGAGGCCAGGGTCCGCGGACGGGAGCGGCCAGCGCGGGGGGCGGACTGGCCCCGCGCCGGAGCGTTAGGGCCCGCCGGTCGGTTGAGGCTTGATCTCGGTTCCCTGCCGGTCTCGATGTACCGACGACACCGCGCGCACAATCTCCGTTGTGCCGTATGGATCTGCGAAGCTGGACTATCGACCCCGCGGGCTCACCATCCATCACAGCTCGAATTCCCCTCCTTCACGCTGGAGTTCCAGCGGGACCCCCGCGCCACGCAGGCGGTCAGGAGCTCCTCCAGGCCGCGCCCCAGGATCAGCCCTCCGGGCTCGCCGTTGGACCTCTGGAGACCCCGAGGCTGGCGACAGCCATCATGGCGTCTCGCAAAGCCGGAGCGCGACCTCGCCTCGCCTGCGGGTGCTGGAGGACGCGGACCTCCCGCTGTGAGAACACGACCGACGCGGAGAGACCGTGCTCCTCGCGGGACAAGTCCTCAGGCGCAGGTGTCGCCAGCTTGGGGCATCCGCGGCGCCGCGGTGTTCAGCCAGGAGCGCAGCCTGCGTGCCTGACGCCGCTCCAGGGAACACCAGGTCTTCAGCGCCTTGAAGGACTCCTCGATGAGCCACCGCTTCCGGTAGAGGTCGACCACCCTCGCGAGCTGCTCCTCGGTGTCCAGGGGCCTACCGGCCGGTTGATGCTTGATCTCGATGCCCCGCCGGTCTCGATATGCCGACGACACCGCGCGCGAGGATGCGCAGGACTGGCCGCTTGGCGCGCTCTCCCCCCTCGTGACCTGCCGGGGCGAGCGCCAGGAGCTCCTCGTGCCATCCGCTCTCCCCCTGGAGGCAGCCTTCACCAGGGGCCCCCGAGACGAGGTGCAGGGCGCGGGTCTCCATTTCCCTGGAGGGACAGCACCCCTGGAGCGCCGTAGAGACCGCTGACGCCACCGCAGAGACGACGCTGCCGTGGGAGGCGGACCCGGTGGTGGTGCAGCAGCGCGGGTACGGTGTGCGTGTGGAGGATCACGGCGGCCAGCGGACTCCTGTGCCGGGGATCTGAGTGAACCGGCGTCCCTTCCCCGCCCGCAGCGCGCACCTCTCGCGCACCACCTCCCCCCAGAGACCGCCCCCGACGAGCGGAGTGACCCGTCGGACCGCTGGGCCTGAGAGGAGGAGGTAGCCCCGCGCCGAAGGACCCGCGGTCCGCCCCACGCTGGGACACGATTCGGGATAGTCCTCCCTGAGACGGGCTCCTGAACGGGCCCCACCGGAGACCCCATGGAGATCGGACACCTCAACACCATGCCCGTGTGGATCATCGACGATCCCTGGGTGCTCCTCGGCGACCGCCACCACCACGCGCTGCTCCCCGCCCACGAGCTCCCGGCGGGCACGCAGCCGGGGGACCGCCTGCGGGTGTTCGTCTACCGCACCGGCCCCGACCAGGTGCTCGCGACCCTGAAGCGCCCCGCCGGGGTGCTCGGCGAGCTGGTCCCCCTCGCCGTGGTCGACGCCAACGACCACGGCGTCTTCTTCGCCTGGGGGCTGGACAAGGACCTGTTCTGCCCGTGGAAGATGCAATACGAGCGCCTGCGCCCAGGGGACCGCGCGGTGGTCCACATCTCCCTCGACCCCCACACCGGGCGCCTGATCGGGAGCACCAAGCTGGTGGACGTGCTCGACGACCGCACCTCCGGCCTCTGGGCGGGGCAGGAGGTCTCCCTGATGCCCTACGGCGTCAACGAGGTTGGCGTCCTCGTGCTCGTGGACCGGCGATTCGCCGGCATCGTGTACCGCGACGAGCTCAGCGGGACGCCCCCGATGGGCGTGGAGCGGCGGGGCTATGTGGCCCGCGTCCGCGATGACGGCAAGCTCGACTGCACCCTGCGCCCGGTGGGCCGCCAGGGTCAGCTCCACGCCGCAGACGTGATCCTGGAGGCGCTGCGCGAGAGCGACGGCTTCCTCCCGCTGACCGACAAGAGCACCCCCGAGGCGATCCACCGCCGCCTGGGCCTCACCAAGAAGGCGTTCAAGAAGGGGCTGGGCACCCTGTATCGGGACCGACGGGTGGCCCTGCACGACGACGGGGTGAAGCTGGTGAGCTGATCGCGGAGACGGCCTGCTCACGGCGAGCCGCCTGGGTCCCGGCGGGGGCCCAGTGCTCCTCAGCGGGTGGATCCACCCCAGGACCAGGGCGACTGGCGCTGGTGCAGGACCGGGCTGATTCCCCATCCGACCCTACAGGATCGGGTCGCGGTGCCACGCCCCCCGAGGGCTGCGTCGGTCGGCCTTTACAAAGGAGAGGCTAGGCCTGCGCGCGCCGCACGCGCGCCACCGAGCCGTCCACGAGGCGCTGGTCTCTGGGGAACCGAGAGGCGTCCAAGGTGGGGCTTGAAGCGGCTTTCAGATGCGCGAGACCTGGTGGGCCGGCGTCAGGCGCGCGTCTCCGCAAGTGTGGGGCCCGACCCACTCATGACCGCGTACAAGCCGACGTTCATGGACCTGAGCCGTCTGCGGGTGGACCGCGACCCTGGCAGGGTGGCGCTGTCGACCGTCATCGACGTGGCCCTGACGCGGCCCTGACGCGGTCCTGTCGCGGCCCTGTCGCGGCCCTGTCGCGGTCCTGTCGCGGCCCTGTCGCGGTCGGGAGCGCGGGTCACCCCGTCGACGTCCGACAGGAAATCCGGTCTGAGCGCGCAACGTCGGAAAACCACCCGCTTGTCCGAGGCTCGGAAGGACCCAGCGCCCGGCGCGGAGAGCGAGGCACGCGCCGACAACAGTGGTTCGTTCCTGACAGCACCCTGCCGGGACGATCCACGGGCGTGCCGGGGGCTGCAAGGGGCTGCTGAGCCCGAGCAGAACGGTCAAGAGGACCACCACCTCGTCCATGGCGCAGAATCCTCCAGACGACTTGGCGGCTATCGTGAGCTGGGGACGGACGCATGGGCCGGAGCTCCTGTTCGAAGCCCTCCGCCTGATCTGCCCATCCCGAGACCCCAGGACCATGGCGGCGGTAGAGCAGGCCTGCCGCCACCTCCACGCCGAGGCCCTGGGTGGAGGGGTAGGGCTGGAGCTCCTGTCGTGAAGCGCCGGAGAGCGCCGCAGTTCAACGTCTGTGCGCTGGTCACGCCACCGCAACCCCCCCAGTCCGGCAGCGGAACGGAAAAACGCCCCTCCCCGTCGGCTCCATGGGCTACGCTCTCCTCACATCCCCTTGGAGCCCGCATGCGCGTCACCCTGCTCATCACCCTCGCCCTCGCACTCACCGCCTGCCGCAAGGACAGGGACGAGGACGCAGACGGCTACAGCGACAACGTCGACTGCGACGACCAGAACGCGGAGATCAACCCCGGCGTAGAGGAGGTCTGCGACGGCGTGGACAACAACTGCGACGGGCTCATCGACCTCAACGCGGTGGACGCGGTCACCTTCTTCGGGGACGCAGACGGCGACGGGCACGGGAACCCCCAGGTGTCCCAGACGTCCTGCGAGGCGCCGTCGGGATACGTCGACGAGGACGACGACTGCGACGACACCGCAGCCAACATCCACCCCGGCGCCTCCGAGGACGACTGCACCGACCCCGTCGACTACAACTGCGACGGCTCGGTGGGCTACGCGGACGCGGACGCAGACGGCTTCCCCGCCTGTCAGGACTGCGACGACGCGGAGTCCTCGGTCAACCCCAACGCCCTGGAGGTCTGCGACGAGATCGACAACAACTGCGACGGCAACGTCAACGAGGCGGGCGCGATAGGAGCGGTCGAGTGGTTCGCCGACGGTGACGAGGACAGCTTTGGGGACCCCTCCCAGTCGCTCCTGGCCTGCGACAAGCCCGAGGGCTACGTGGAGAACGCCAGGGACTGCGACGACAGCAGCGACGCGGTGCGCCCAGGCGCCCCAGAGCTGTGCAACCAGTCCGACGACAACTGCAATGACATGGTCGACGAGGACCCCACCGACGCGCCCACCTGGTATTTGGACGCAGACGGCGACCTCGCGGGCAACCCACGCATCCGCCTGGACGCTTGCCTGGCCCCAGAGGGCTACGTCGCGGACAGCTCCGACTGCGACGACCTGAACCCCCACAGCTTCCCCGGCGCCGCTGAGCGCTGCGATGGCCTCGACAACGACTGCGACAGCGTGCTCCCCTCCGACGAGGCAGACCAGGACGCCGACGGGGTCATGGCCTGCGACGGGGACTGCGACGACAGCGCCCCCTCGATCCTGCCGGGTGCCCCAGAGTCCTGCAACGGGCTCGATGACAACTGCAACGGCCTGGTCGACGACAACCCTGTCGATATGCCCACCTGGTACGCTGACGCCGACGAAGACGGGCACGGCGACCCGTTCGGCGGCAGGCAGTCCTGCCAGGCCCCCGAGGGCTACGTCTCCTCCCACGACGACTGCGATGATCGCAACGCCGCGACCCTGCCAGGCGCCGCAGAGATCTGCGACGGCTTCGACAACAACTGCGACCGCGCCCTGCCCCCCGACGAGGCAGACCAGGACGGCGACGGCTTCATCGCCTGCGATGACGACTGCGACGACGCGGACCCCTCGGTGCACCCAGGGGCGCCGGAGCGCTGCAACGGCGCGGACGACGACTGCGACGGCGCCACCGACAACGACGCGGTGGACGAGGCGGTGTTCTACCCCGACGCGGACGGGGACGGGCGCGGGGTGGTGTACGGGGTGGTGCAGGCATGCTCGGCGCCGGCGGGCTTCGCCGCGCTCGCGGGGGACTGCGACGACACCAACCCCCTCATCTACACGGGCGCCCCACAGCGCTGCGACGGGATCGCCAACGACTGCTCCAGCCCGCTCCCCGCCGACGAGGCGGACGGCGACGCAGACGGGCAGAGGATCTGCGCCGGGGACTGCGACGACACCAACCCCCTCATCTACACAGGCGCCCCACAGCTCTGCGACGGCGTCGCCAACGCGTGCGGAACCCCCCTGCCCGACGACGAGGCGGACCTCGACGCGGACGGCTACCGCCTGTGCGACCTGGACTGCGACGACGGCGACGCCACCATCCACCCAGGGGTGCAGGAGGTGCCCGGCGACGGGATCGACAGCGACTGCGACGGGTGGAACCCGCCAATGCTGGTGATCGGGGTGGCCGAGAACGAGGGCGAGGTCTACGCGGTGGACTACCTCACCGGAGCGCTGGTGTGGACCCACACCGGCCTGGACCGCCTGCGTGACGCGGCCACCTCGCCTGACGGCACGGTGTACGTCTCGGACGCCTCGGACGGGGTGGTGGCGCTCACCCCCGACGGCCTCACCGCCACCCCGGTGGTGAGCGGCTACTCAGAGGTGTACGGCCTGTGGTGGGACCAGGACACGGGCACCCTGCTCTTCACCTCCGTGGAGGGCACCATCGGCGAGTACGACCCCAGCAGCGGTGTGGCGGTGGAGCTGGCCACCGGCCTGACGGGAGCCCCGTACCAGACCGTCCGCTTTGTTGGCAGCGACGTGCTCTACACCACCTTTGCCGGGGATCAGAACATCCAGTACCTCGACCCGGCGGTGGGGAGCTGGGAGGTCTTCGCGGACCTGGGCTTCGAGGCCACCAGCCTGATCCCCGCTCAGGACGGTGGCTTCTGGGTGGGCGGCGGCGGTGACGAGCTGATCGCCCACGTTGACCGCTACGGGGTGGGCGTGACCCGCTACGACGTGGGCGAAATCGTCCCCGGAGCCTGCGAGGCGCCGGTGCCCGACGACAGCCTGGTGTTCGCGGACATGAGCGGCGCCCTGCGGACCTTCGCAGGCGGCTCCACCGCCTCGCTGATCAGCGGCCTGCAGAACCCCTTCGGGTGTGGTTCCAACAGCCTCGCCGACTGGGACGGGGACGGCTATGTCGGTGTCGCCCTTGGTGGGGAGGACTGCGACGACAGCGACCCGCTCATCAGCCCGGACGCGGTGGACACCTTCGGCACTGGCGTGGACGAGAACTGCGACTTCGTCGACGGAAATGACGCGGACGGCGACGGCATCCCGGTAGACCACTCCCTGCCCGAGTGCCAGGACCAGGACGACTCGGACCCCGCGGTGGGCTTCCTGCCCGAGTGCATCCAGGCCTCGTGCGCCGAGACCCTGGCCGTGCGCGGGCCGGGCACCCCCAGCGGCTACTACGACATCGACCCAGACGGCGGAGACCCCGCGAACGCCTACCCAGTGTACTGCGAGATGAGCGACAACGGTGGTGGCTGGGAGCGCTGTCTGAGCTTCACCAACACCTCCGCCGAGGACATGAACAACAACACCTGGTTCAACGGGTGCATCACCGCAACCCAGGCCTCCCACACCGGCAGCGCCGTCATGGTCCGCCTGAAGAACACCTCCGGCACCACGCTGTACAGCCAGTGGGGCACCAGATCCTACAGCTGGAGCCAGAACGTCCTCACCTCCACCGCCGCGGCGGGGAGCCAGTATCACTCCGGCAACCACAGCCGGCTGGTGACCCTTGGCAACGGCGACAAGCTGTTCCTCGCGAGCCAATTCTCGACCCAGAGCGGGTGCGGCGGCTCCTTCGGCAACGGCTACGGGCTGGTGGTCTACCCCAGCAGCCCCAACTACCACTCCAACCCGAAGATGATCGTGATGCCCTACCGCCACCAGGTGGGCTACACCGGGACCAGGGGCTTCACCGGCTGGACTACCTCCCACGAGATCAGCGGCACCGGCAACACCAGCTTTGACTCCTGCGTCTCCACCCCCGCACAGCTTGGCACCTTCGAATTCTTCGTGCGCTGAGTCGGCGGATCGGAGCGAGGCCCGGCGCCCCGAGATGGCGCGCCGGCTTGTCTCCACAAGGGGGCCCGGAGGCGACCTGGCGCCCCCCGGGGGCGCCAACCACAACGTGCGGAGCAGCCTCGGAGGGAGCGAGGATGAGCGAGGGTGGCGCGCAGTTCCCCCTGCGTCACCGTCGTTGGCGTGCCATCCAGTCTCGCAGGGACCTCGGCTCCCAGCGCCTATGGGATCCCAGCATCTGATCCCGCGGGCTCTCCAAGCACGGCGAAGCGCTGGCGCTACTCTCCGACAGGACCTCCGGCCCTGAGCGCCAGTGGCGATAGCGGCGCCCCATCGAACGCGGCGTTGGCCGATCCATATTGGGCGAATGCCGATAATCTCCTCGAACTCCGCGAGGCACCGCGCTCCTGCCGTGTGATCTTGCGGCATGGCCACGCTCCGCTCCATCGCCCAGGTCGCCGCCCGTCTCCCTCAGGATCGCTGGTCCGAGCGCCTCGCCGCCGCGGACGCCATGCTGTTCGAGCAGGTCCTCGCCCGCGTCCGCGCGGGTGCGTCGCGCTCGGAGGTCCTCCGGGAGGTGTGCCCCGACAAGCCGCTTCCGAACCTGCTCAAGCGCCTCCGCAGGTACGAAGATGGCGGGCGTGACGCGCTGCTCGACCGTCGCCTCCCGGTCCGTCCCGTGCGGAAGATGGACGACGAGGCGCGCGGCGCGCTGCGGGTGCTCGCGCTCTCCAACCCCACCGCCGGCTCGGTGTGGCTCGCCGAGCAGGTGACGCTGATGCTCGGGAGGTCGGTGCGGCCCACGGCGGAGCAACGCGCGCTGCTCACCATGGGGCTGGCGCGGCCGAAGGGTAGGCCTCGCAAGCGGACTTCGGCCGCGGAGGCCGCTGCGCCCGCGCCCGCCGACGACGAGGTCGTGACGCCGCTCCCCCTGGCAGGGTGCGAGCTGCTCAAGGCGGTCGACGAGGACATCGGGGCGACCGCGGCGCTCACGCGGGCCATCGACGCCTGTCTCGCCAGCCTCCCGGAGCCCGTCGGTCCCGTCGCGGACGACAGGGGCGGGCGCGACGAGCGGGGCCGCTTCCTCCCAGACTACGATCAGCCGAGGCCTCGCACCGAGCCCGAGCTTGGCGCGGTGTTCGACTCCGTGGAGACGAAGCGGCAGGCGAAGGACCTCCCGGCGATGCGGGTCGTCGCGGAGTCCGAGGAGACGCACCTCCGTAAGAACCGCGCGCTGGCGTACCTGCGGTCGTGCGCGGCCCCCGCTGGTCCGCGCTCAACCACTGGCGAGGCGACCTCCTGGGAGAGCTGGTAGGCTACCCCTACCAGGCCGACACGCTCGACAAGTACCTTCGGGGCATGAAGTACGCGGGCGCTTCCGACGCGGCCCGCGAGTCGGAAGCCGCCTTCTGGCTCCAGCACGAGGGCGCCACGCGGGACGAGCAGACGGGCGCCGTGCTCCGTGGGAGGCAGCCTCCATCACCGCCAGGTGAGCGGGCCGCACCCTCCCCCTGCCCCCCAGCAGCACCACCGCCGCCGCCGAGCAGACCGCGTCGGCATCCAGCAGGGTGGTAGCGACCCCGTCGAGGGATTCGGTGTCGATCACCTCGGGCATGGCGTCGAGGTTGACCCGCTCTCCAGTGACATGGTGGTCCCAACGCACCGCGTAGCCGGGCACGGTGCCGTCCACCGAGGCGAAGCGGCGCACGCCCTCGGGGACCTGGTCCTCGCGGGTCGCGATGAAGATCTCAAGCTCGCGGCTCATCCGCACTCCTCCCCCGCTCAGGGCCACAGGTTCGTATCGCAACGCACGGACGATTGTCCACCCTCGACGGGCCTCAGCCATCGAAGGCGGGGCAGCCCGCGCAATGACTGACGTCGTCCACATCACAGCAGGCGTCATACGCCCCCCCATGAGACCAGCCGTCATCCTGAGGATGGCTCCGGTATCGCCACTCCGGTGGCTCCCGCTTTCGCACCTCCTCCTCCCACGCCTCGGAGACATCGATCCCACAGCGTGGACAGCGCTTGTCGAGCTCCTCCCAGACCTCCTCCGCAGGGCGCGGCGACCAAGAGTCTTCTTCATAGTCCACGAGGAAGCGCCCCTCATCTGGCACCCACTCCTCCAGCTCCCCACCACAGCCAGGGCAGAACAACCCTACCTGCCCGTAGTCCGGGTGCCCGCAGGCCGGGCAGAAGCGATCCTCCGCACGCATCGGCGCACCACAGACGCAGGCTCCGGCCTCCGGGCGCTCTGTGGCGAGCGAGGCTGCTGGGCGATGGCCATCCAGCCCACAGGCGGGACAGTACGCCAACGCGAGCATCTCAGAAGGGCACATCGTCATCCCCCCCGTCGACGGATCCCTTTGCACTGCCCAGCGCCTGCTCGGAGAGCTCCTTACGCTGCTTCATCCGCCCCGACTTCCGCTGAGTGATCTCCCGCAGCCCCTCAGCGTCCGACGCCAGCGTCGCCACCTGGCGCTTCAGCGCCTCCACCTGGCGCACCAGCTCGTGCCAGCCATGAGGCTGTCCCTCCACCTCGGCGCCACACTCGTGACAGTGCTTCGCCTCGCTCAGCAGCAGGGTCCCGCACGCCGCGCAGGCGCGCCGGGCCAGCCCCTCGCCGCAGCGGGGGCAGAATTTCAGACCGTGTCCTGACTCGCTCATCTCGACCTCCGTCGTTCGGGAGGTGAGACGCAGCGGCGATCAGGTTCCGGACAGTGTCCGCTCGGAGAACGGTCGGGACCGCAGCACCTGGGCCTGAGACTGCCGGGCTACCACCACGAGGGTCGCCACGAGCAGGGACTGTGCGACCCTGGTGAGCCCCACGTAGAGCCTGCTGGCATCCGCACTGTCGAGCACCAGCACCACCACCCGGGCCTCATTCCCCTTGATGCTGTCGATGGTGCTGACGCGCGTCACCTCAGCCTGTCCGCCGAAGAGCATCCGGCTCCGGCGCTCCTTCTCCCGGTGCTCTCGACTCATCCTGTCCCCCTCCTCGGCGAAGACATGCTCGATGCGACCGAGGGCCTCCCCGTGCTGGCGAAGGAAGACCTCACCGGCATCCTTGTTCTCGAAGAGGATCGCCACGCCCCCCGGGCGCACCGCCGCCCCCGCGGTCAGCGGACCGAGCTGCGACCGGAGCTGGCGCAGCACCGAGGCATCCCCCCGGATCCAGTAGGTCCTGAGCTGCCCGAAAGGAAGCTCGATCTGCTCGGGGAGCAGGACCTCCCGCTGGAGCCCCAGGCGCTGTGCCACCTCGTAGCGCACAGGCCGGAGCTGGGGGTGGACCCGATGGCTCCCCGGCAGGGTAACCACCGGCCACCCTGCCCGCTCCGCCTCCCCCCGGGTGAGGCCGCTTCCCCCCGTGCCCTGGGTGGTGTCCGCTGTGACCACCAGCCGACCGCCTTCCTGCAGGGTCGAGCCCAGCATGTCGAGCCAGGTCAGCCGGAGGTCCTGTCCCTCGTCCGCGAGGATGAGATCGAAGCGCTCCTCGTCCGCAGGTGGGATCGCCTCCAGGAGCTCCGCGAGCTCCCCGGGTGCCTCCTCGTTCGGCCAGTTCTTGGGGTGGGATTTGTGCCAACCATCCCAGTGCCGGGGCTCATAGAGCCACTGGGCCCACTCGTGGAACCACAGCACCGTGAGGTCCACCCTGGCAGGGCCCTCGTCTCCGAGCTGTCGCGCCACCATGCCCCGCAGGTGCCTCACCAGGGCGATGTTGTAGCAGACCAGCAGCACCCGCTCTCCGCGCCGCAGCGCCTGGGCAGCGAGGGTGGCGAGCACGACCGACTTGCCGCTTCCTGCGGCGCCGTGGATCAACCGCCGCGACTCGCGGCGACGCAGGACCGCGCTCTGGGCGTCGTCCAGCGGGACGGGAGGCTGAGTGGCAGGCGGCAGCGGCGGGTCCGCGAGCATAGAAGCCCGACGCGGACACCCGCGCACGCGCCCTAGCCATTCTGGAAGAAGCCGGGGCACTGCACGGCCAGCTGACGAAGCTCACCTGACCCTTCGCCCTGCGCCTACACCCCAGCAGGGGGGCACTCACGCTCCGGTCTGGCGAAACAGGCGGGCCATCGCAAGGCATCGATGCCACGCCCAGGTAGAAGCGTCCACGCCTGCCTCTCGAAGCCCGGTGGAGAGATCGTTGCGATCGCTCTGCTCGGTGTAGACCGGGTCATGGGTCCCCCCCCCAAGCAAACGCAGAGGCCGCCCTTGCCCACTCCCAGAGATGCGACCCGCCGGACGGGAGAGGGGAACCGTGGGAGGAGGATCGGGGTGGCGCCCCGCGTGTAGCCAACACATCGGTGCCCTGTCGGTTCTCCCGCGGGCTCCCAGCGCACCCTGTCTTGGTGCGCTGGCGGATGGGTGCCCGAGCGCGCCCTGCACAGCGCCCACGCTACCCGCCCCAGCAGCGCCGACCTCCCCGCAGCGCCTCCCCCTCGGGAACCAGGCCGGCACCGAAGCGGAAGCGCCCACCCCACCAGCCCGGGCCGACAGCCCTCCTACACCGCGTCAAACCGGTCGAACTCCATCGTAAACTGCCCCCGCCCCGCGGTCTTGGAGCGCAGATCGGTGGTGTAGCCGATGAGCGAGGTCAGGCCGCAGTCGGCTTTGATGACGGTGACGCCGGCCTCAGAGTCGGTGCCCAGGATCGCCGCGCCCCGCGCCTGCAGGTCGCCGAGCACCGTGCCGGTGTTCTCGTCCGGCACCACCACCTCCACCTTCATCACCGGCTGGAGCAGCTTGCCACCCGCCTTGGCGAGGGCCTCGCGCACCGCGGTGGCCCCCGCGATGCGGAGCGCCTGCGCGGTGGCCTGCCCACCGACCGTGTCCACCGCCACCACCGTGACCCGCACGTCCTGGAGCGGGGCGCCCTCCAGCGGGCCCCCGGAGGTCGCGTCGGTCGCGCCGGCGCGCACCGCCTCGCGCATCGCGTCGGTCACCTCCACCCCCTCGGGGGTCCAGACCGGCTCGCTGACGACCTCCTCGCCCGCGCCGCGCTCCAGGGGCTCCACCTGCACCTGGACCCTCGCCCGGAGGGGGATCTGCTGGTTGCCGAGCTCCAGGACGCGGTCCACACCGCCCTCGTGGACCACGGTGTTGGTGATGGACTCCTTGTGCATGACCCTGGGCTTGCCCACCCGCAGGCCGAGGGAGAACTCGCGCTTCATCCGCTCGAAGGTGATCTGCAGGTGCAGCTCCCCCATGCCCTTGATGATGCGCTGGCCGGTCTCCTCGTCCTCCTCGAAGCGCAGCGAGGGGTCCTCCTCGGTCACCTTGCGCATCGCCTCCACGAGCTTCTCCTCGTCCTTGGCGGACTCCGGCTCGATCGCGAGGCCTAGCACCGGCTCTCGGGCGTCGATACGCTCGAGCAGCACCAGGTTCTCCGGGTCGCAGAGGGTGTCGCCTGTGGTGGCGTGGCGCAGGCCGGCGAGCAGGACGATCTGTCCCGCCACCGCCTGGTTGATCTTGTTCTTCTTGCCGCCAGACACCTCGAAGACCCGCGCGACCCGCTCGACCTTGTCCTGCCCGGCGAGGGCGATCTGCTGGCCCGAGTCGAGCACCCCGCGGTAGATCCGCGCGAAGACGTGGCGCCGCCCGTCGAAGAGCTGCACCTTGAACGCCAGGGCGACCAGCGGGCCGTCCTGCTCCATCTCCACCAGCACCTCCTCACCCGCGAGGTTGTGGCCGATGGCGCTGGGGCGCTCACCAGGGGCGGGGAGCAGCTGCAGCACCGCGTCGAGCACCGGCTGGACCCCCCAGTTGCGCAGGGCGCTGCCGCCAAAGGCAGGGCGGATGATGCCCAGGAGGGTCAGGCGGCGCAGCACCGACCAGACCATCTCCTTCGCTACAGGCTCCTCCATCAGCACCAGATCGCCGAGCTCCTCGTCGTGGTCGCCCAGGCCCATCAGCAGGGTCTCGCGGTGCTCGTCGATGATCTCCTGCTCGGCGGGGGTGGGGGCTCGCCGGGTGACGATCTCACCCTTCTCACCAGAGAATTCCCACACGTCCTCCTCGATCAGGTGCAACACCACCTGCTCATCCACCAGGGGGACGCAGACCGGGAGGGCGGTCTCGCCCAGGCGGTCCTTGATAGAGCGCAGGGCGCGGTCGAAGTCGGCGCCCGGTCGATCCATCTTGTTGATGAAGACCATGCGCGGCACGTCGAAGCGGTTGGCCTGTCGCCACACCGTCTCGGTCTGGGGCTCCACCCCGCGCACCCCGTCCATCACGATGACCGCCCCGTCGAGGACGCGCATCGAGCGCTCCACCTCGATGGTGAAATCCACGTGGCCCGGGGTGTCGACGATCTGGATCAGGTGGTCCCGCCACGGGCACTGGGTGACCGCGGTGGTGATGGTGATCCCGTGCTCCTGCTCCTCGGGCATCCAGTCGGTCTCGGTGTTTCCGTGATGGACCTCGCCGATCTTGTGGGACGCGCCCGTGTAGAAGAGCACCCGCTCGGTGAGGGTGGTCTTTCCCGCGTCCACATGGGCCGCAATTCCGATGTTGCGCACCCGCGTCAGATCTATCGCGGGTTGCTCCTTTGACTTGGCCAATCGCCACCTCCGGCATGCCGCCGCAGATAACCGCGGCTAAGGTGCTTGTCAGCACGTGCCCCCCAACCCCGAGCGACCCTTGCCCCGCCTCACCCTCCCCGCACTACTCGCAGCCCTCTCGCTAGGGGGCTGCTCGCAGCGGCCCGAGCCGGTCTCCGTGCTGCTGGTGACCCTCGACACCACCAGGGCGGATCACCTGGGCTGCTACGGCTACGTCCTCGCCGACACCCCCACCGAGGACCGGCTGGCGGCGGAGGGCACCCGCTACGCGCGGGCATACGCCACCTCCCCCCTCACCATCCCCTCCCACTCCTCGGTGATGACCGGGCGCTACCCTCCCTCGCACGGGGTGCGCGACAACGGCGACTTCATCCTCAGCGACGACGCGGTCACCCTCGCGGAGCGGTTCCGGGACGCGGGCTACGACACCGCCGCGGTAACGTCCGCCTTCCCCACCAGGGCCCGCTGGGGATTTGGCCAGGGCTTCCGCACCTACCACGACCCGCTGGATCGCCTCCCCACCCAGCTCGACTGGAAGGATCAGCGGACCGCGACCGAGGTGGTGGACGACGCGCTGGGAGTGCTGGACCAGCTCCGGGGGCCCTCCTTCGTGTGGGTCCACTTCTTCGACGCCCACTGGCCCTACGAGCCGCCGGAGCCATACCTGTCGGCCCACCCGCGCGCGCCCTACGACGGGGAGATCGCCTACGCCTCGCACGAGCTGGGGCGGCTGGTCGAGGCGTGGGACCGGCGCTTCCCACGCTCGGTGATCGCGGTGACCGGCGACCACGGCGAGGGGCTGGGGGACGGGGGCGAGCAGACCCACGGCTTCCTCCTCCACGACGGCACCCTGCACGTCCCCCTCATCCTCCGCGGTGAGGGCGTCGCCGCCGGGCAGGTAGAGCACCGCCCCGTCAGCCACGTCGACATCGCGCCCACCCTCCTCCACCTGGCGGGGCTGCCCCTGGACGACGAGCTGCAGGGGCACGACCTGCGGCAGGGGGGCAGCGAACGCCCCTACTCCGAGGCCCTCACCGGGCAGTACAACCTGGGCCTGGCCCCGCTCTTCGCCTACACCGAGGAGGCGGGGCGCTACACCGAGGGGGGCTGGGGGGCGTGGTACCAGGCGGAGGGCGACGCGGTGCTCACGGTGCCCGAGGGCGGGCGGGACACCCTCGCCGAGGCGGCGCAGCTCGCGGCGATCCGGGCCACCCTCGACGAGGTGCTCGCCCCTAGCGCGGCGCTCGACGGGGACGCGATGGAGCTGCTCCAGGCCCTCGGCTACGTGGGCGGCGACTCCCAGGCAGAGGCGGGGGAGATCGATCCCCGCGACGTCATCGACCTGATCCCCCTCACCTGGCGCGCCCGGCAGGCGATCGGGCAGCGCCGCTTCTCCGAGGCGTCCCAGCTCATCTTCCGGCTGGAGGAGCGGATGTCCGGGGCCTACGGGGTGGACAGCCTCAAGGCGCAGCTCCTCAAGGCCCAGAACCAGTCGAGCGCCGCGCTGGAGGCCTACACCGACCTCTACCTGCGCGCGCCCAGCAGCACCCTGGCGCTCCAGCTCGCCGAGCTGGAGGCCTCGCACCACAACTGGCTCGCCGCGGAGGGCTGGTACTCGGCCGCGCTGGAGCACCAACCCGAGAGCCCCGAGGCGATGGCCGGGCTGGTCCAGGCGGTGCGGGAGGAGGGCGACCTGAACCTCGCCCGGGAGCTCGCCACCGAGTTCCTCTACAAGGTGCCCGACCACGCCGAGATCTCAGTGATGCAAGCGGAGCTGTACCTCCTCGACGGGCGCGCCGACCTGGCCTGGGGCGAGGCCGCGGTGGCCCTCGATCGCATGCCGCGGCATCCGCGCTCGTGGACCGTCGCCGCTCAGGCCGCGTGGGAGCTGGGCGAGGCGGACTACGCCATCTCGCTGCTGGAGGAGGCGCTGCGGATGGACCTGACGAACCTGTCGGTGCGCCTGCGCCTGGCGGAGTGCTACCTGGAGGTCGGGCGCAACGCAGAGGCGACGCGGACCCTGGCCCCCGCCGCGCGGCTCTTCCCCGACGACCCGCTGATCCAGGAGCGCTACGCCGCGGCGCGCGCGGCCCTGGGGGTGGCGGCGCCCTAGCGGGAGGGCTGTGGAGGCAGGTCCGGACGGGCGGCGCACCACGGGCAGGCAGGATCGCGGTGCCTAGCGGAGTTCAAGAAGATTATCGGCATTCGCCCAATACGGATCGGCCAACGCCGCGATCGATGGGGCGCCGCACTCGCCGCTGGCGCTCAGGGCCGGAGGTCCTGTCAGCGGGCGGGGCCGACGCACCGCGCTGGGCCGCACCGCGCCGCTGGGCGTCGCGCTAGGCTAGGCGGACCCATCGAGCGCCCGGATCAGAGGACGCGGCGGGATCGGATAGTCTCCGGTGACCCCTCTGGATCCGCGATGAGCACCACCGAGAGCGCGAAGATCAGGTGAAACACCGGATACTCGAAGGACTCCAGGAACATCCCCTGCGAGATGGCAGCCACCAGGCCGGCCATAAAGGCGAGGATCAGGGTCTTCTCCCACTCTGGTCGATCTTCCCTCATCGCTCGCCACAGGTTGCGCAAATGACCAAGCACCAGGTAGCCCAGCGCCCCCAGCCCCAGGATGCCCTGCTCCGCGAGGGTGAGGCCGAACTGGTTGTGCGCGGTCTTTGTTCCGCCTAGGACGTAGAGGGTGGAGGGCTCTGAGAGGGCGTACTGCTCCAGAAAATGACCCACCCCAATGCCGATGAGCGGTTTGTCCAGGAAAGACTGGAGCGCCACCTGCAGCACCGTGACGCGAAAGGAGAAGGAGAAATCGCTCTCGAAGGCCTCGGACTCCCCGAGCACAGAGAACCGCTCCTCGAGCAGGGTGGTCGTGAGGACGACCCACAGCATGACCCCAGCCCCCACCAGCGCACCGAGCCCCAGGACCATGGGACGCTTTCTGAGCAGGTACACCAGCACCGGGAAGGTGAGCCCCACCGAGACCAGACCACCGCGAGAACCGGTCTGGGCGACGGCGAGCGGCACGGTGGCCAGCAGGGCGAAGATGAACACCCTGCTGACGATCGGGCCGCCGGTGAGGAAGGTCCCAATGAAGATCGGGAGCATCACCACCATCACCGCGGCCCACCGGTTGGCGTTGACGAAGGTCCCCAGGGACCGGTCGCCAGCGTAGTTGCCAGCCAACAGCGACCACATCACGACCCCGACGAAGAACACGCCCATCAGCCACAGCGAGGCGCGGACGTGCTCCTTGCGCACAGAGCTGAAGGTGAGCTGGCCCATGGTCGCCACGAGCAGGAAGGACACCACCGCGAACGAGGTCTGGTCACCGACGCCGTTGAACACCAGCGAGAGCACCATGGCGAGGAACACGGCGAGGTACCCAGACGAGACGGGGCTCCAGTACAGGATCGGCTTGTGGCTCACGAGGCGCCTCACCAGCCAACCGGCGATCCACAGCAGCACGAAGATCTTGGGCAGGGTGACGGGGATGATCCCGATAGAGATGCCCGTGGTGGAGCTGAACTCGAGCATCAACCCGGCGTAGGTCAGGCCCGCCATCAGCCAGGGGCGAGACATGAACAGCCCAACGGCCACCACCAAGAAGAACACCGACCCCGCCGCGGCGGGGTGGACCAGGGTCAGCGCCCCAGCCATCACCGCCAGGACCGCCACCACCACCCAGAAGGCGGGCCCCATCGCCAGCTCTCTCATGGACGAGGGGCCTGTTCGTCGCTCTCGTCTGCAGACTGCTCCCCAGCGGCGATGGCCTTGGCGTCAGCCGCCTGTGTCCCGTATCCTGCGCCATAACCGTAGTAGTAGCCATATCCGTAGTAGCGGTAGCGCCCGGAGCGGTTGTTGATGTCCACTCCGTTGAGGACGATCCCCAGCAGGTTGGCGTCCACCTGCCACAGGCGCTGCACAGTCTGCTGCACGATGTGGCGCGAGGTCCTGCCAGCACGCACCACCATCACGATCCCATCGATCACCTTGCTCATGGCGATGGCGTCGGACACCGTGCCGGCTGGCGGGGTGTCGAAGATGACGAGGTCATACAAGCCCGTCAGGTGCGCGACAAGCCCCTCAAACACCGCCCCAGAGAGCAGCTCGTTGGGGTTGGAGGGGTGGCGACCTGCCGGCAGCAGCGACAGGTTGGGGACCTCCGTCGGGTGGATGGGGAGGTCGGAGAAGTCTGCGCTGCGGAGCAGACTGGAGAGCCCTCGCCGGGGGCGCTCCCCGTTCAGCAGCGGCTTGTGGAGCCGCGAGTGGCGGAGGTCGGCGTCCACCAGCAGCACCCGCTTCCCAAGCTGCGCGTAGGCCACCCCCAGGCGGATGCTGGTGCCGGTCTTCCCCTCGGAGGCCAGCGCCGACGTGACGATCAAGCTCCGCCTCACCTCGCCGTTGTGGCTCATGTCCAGCACCGAGCGCAGGCTGCGCATCGCCTCGGCGATCGCCGAGTGCGGCTTCAGGAAGGTGTGGACGTCGGGCCGCTCCAGCTCCGTGGGCACCACCGGGACGATCCCGAGGAAGGTGGCCTTGAGGTGCTGCGTGACGTCGAGGGGGGTCGCGATCGAGTCGTCGAGGTACTGGCGGACGAACCCCAGCCCGTAGCCTCCGATGATCCCGAAGATCGTCGCGAGCACGAGGTTCATGGGAATGTTCGGTTTGATAGGCCTCTTTGGGACAGTAGCGGCGTCCACGAGGCGGACGTTGGCGAGCTGCGTCCTAGAGGACAGCTCCATCTCGTCATTGCGCTGGTTGAGCGCGTCGAGCAGGTTCTCGGTGCGCTTCAGGTTGGCGGCGATCGCCTCGTACTTGGCCCTTCGGCGCTGCTTGTCGAGGGAGAGCCCCTTCACCGCCTCCTGCTGGTTGGCCAGGTTCTGCTCGCGCCGCGTCAGGACCTCCAGCCGCTTGCTCTCGGCGGTCACCCGCCGATCGACCTCTGCCCGGATCTCTGCTTCGATGCCCTTGAGTCGCGCCTCGGAGCGCTGAAACTCCGGGTGCGCGGGCCCGTACTCGGAGGCCACCGAGGCGTGCTGGGTGGTGACTCTGGCGAACTCATCCGCGAGGACGTCGAGCACGTCGTTCTTCATGATCTTGGCCAGATCGACGTACTGCCCCTTCTGTTGCAGGGAGCGCCAGGACTCCAGCGTGCTCTCGAGGATCACGATCTCGGTGACCAGCTCTGCGTGCGCGCGGTTGAGGCTCGCACTCTGAGCGTTCATCGCGGTGAGGGCCTCCTCCACGTCCACCAGATCGTTGTCGCTCTTGAACTCCAGCAGCGCCCTGTTGGAGGCGTCCAGCGCCTCCTCGTGCGAGCGGATCTCGGTCTTGAGCCACTCGCGGGCCTGCCGCGCCGAGGCCTGGCGGGCGTCGAGGTCGGACTCCTCGTAGACCTGGGTGAAGATGTTCGCGATAACCGCGGCCTTCTCTGGATCGGTGTGGTTGACGTACACGTCCATCAGCTGGGTGCTCGCCTGCGGCACCACAGAGATGATGCCGGCCAGCGCGGCGACCCCGCTCTCCGCCGACAGGTCGTCGTACCCAGGGCCGAGGGCCTGGTAGCGATCCACCACCTTCTGCCGGATCATGCGTGAGCGCATGATCTGCACGTGGGTGGCGTAGTAGATCTCTACCTCGTGGCGTCCGCGCAGCTCGCTCTGGCCGATCTGTTTGACCCGAAACTCCTGTCCTGCATCGGGGAGGATCTGGATCACCGCGTGGGCCCGATAGACCTTGTCCATCATCAGGCTCCCCACCAACGTCACGACCAGGCTGATCCCCAGGAAGATGACCGCCACCCACACCTGCTCAGCCAGCACCGCGAGGATGTCGTTGGGACTCCACGACGCGGTGGGCTGCTCCCTGCCTGGCGCTGACTTCTGCTGATCCTGACTCAAGGTGCCTCCACGGGAGCGGAAAGGGGTCGTCGCGACCACCGCCCAAGGTACTCTGCTTCTGCCGCGGTCGCTTGCCTAAGCGCATCCAGGTTGGTCTCAGACCACATTCCTCCCTGACCCGCCCCGGTGAACGGGTGTCCGTCCACCGCGCCCCGCGCCGCGTCGAGCAGCAGGTGGGCCCGCTCGGTGCGCTCCGCCCACCTGGCGCCCCGCCGGCGCTCCAGCTCGTCCACCATCCTCTCCAGGGTGTGCAGGTAGCGCTGATCGGTGAGCCCCTCCGTGAAGGTCTCGAGCATCACCGAGCTGTAGACGCCGCCATCTGGCGCGGGAAACACCGTGTTCCACTGCACCCTGGGGCCGCCGCGCGCCTGGTTGAAGGCGTCGACGCTCTCGCTGTTCCACCCCCACTGCAGGTACAGGTCCACCCCCACAGTCCACGGGAGCAGCCCCGCGCCCGCCCGATCGAAGGAGGTGTTGTACAGCACCGGCGCGGAGCCCTTGTCTCTGAGGGCGCTGAAGCGCCCGCTGTCGGGGAGCGGCTTGGGATGCATGCAGCCCAGATCGAGGTGGTGGGTGTACGGCCAGCTGACAGGGTGCGAGGTGCAGCCCATCAGCGTCAGGTCCTCCGGGCCGTTGGCCCGCACCCAGTCGATCAGCGCTACCATCCGCACCGGGTTGCGGATCCCCTTCCCGCCGCCCTCATCGAAGAGGTAGAGCGATGCGTCCGCGTCCACAGCGGCCCGCCCCATCGCCCTCACCAGCTCCTCGCCGCGGGGAGCCAGCACCGGCCCCTCAGGCAGCGTGTACGCAGGGATCAAGACCGAAAACAGGCCATCGGTCCAGACCACCGTGTCGCCGCCCAGGGCCCTCCAGCGCCGGGAGAGCTCGGTGAAGATCGAGGTGTCGATGGGACCCTTGGCAGGCCACCTGCCGGGCCCTGCGCCCTGGTCGGGGTACGGGGTCGCCAGCCGGATGGCCACCGCGTCCAGCCCGTGCGCTCGCATGAGGCGCATGTGGCGCTCTGCGATGTCCAGCACCTCAGGAGCCCCGGAGCCGTACGCGTAGGACGCCTCCGGCGGCACGTCGAACCAGAAGCCAACCTCCATCGGCGGGGGGAGCAGGGTCAGGTCGCGCACCGTCACGGTCAGCGGCACCTCCCAGCGCCGCGCCCCCTGCTCCAGCACCACCCGCGCCACCCGCTGGCCTGGGGGATGGTCTTCGGGGATCTGTCCCACCAGGGCCAGCCCTACGGGCACCCCCTGCCCCCCCACCAGCGCGCCGTCGGACGGGAGCAGCCAGGTGGGCCTGGGCCAGCGCTGGCGCTGGTAGAAGTCGGTCTGATCCAGCCAGCGCAGCTCGCTCCCGGCGACCCCTAGCCCGTCCAACCCCTCCACCGACCACCGCACCGGCGCGTCGGTGTCGTGGACCCACAGCACCACCGAGAGGCGCTCCCCCCGCGACACGGTGAGGGCCGCGGACGGGGACTGGGTGGCGCGCCCTGGCTCCGGCCCCTCGCTCCACCGGCCCAGCTCGACCCCCTGCGCTTGCCCGGCGAAGACCGGCTCCACCCGCGCGCCGGGCTCGTTCCTGGACAGGTACCAGTCCCGGCGGTGGAGATCCGCCACGTCAGCGAGCAGCTCGGCCTCGGCGGGATCTTGGGCGAGGATCATCCCCATCAGGGGGGTGTCGCCGGTGGACAGCACCACCTCTCCCGAGGGGGGCACCTCGATTTGCGCCTCTCGCCAGGGGAAGGCCAGCTTGGTCTGCCGGTCCCACTCGGTCTCGCCCGGGCGGAACACCGGCGCGGGGTTGACCGCCAAGTAGGGCGAGCGGAAGAAGGCATCCCCCTCCGGGATGTCCTCGCTCCAGACCTCCTCGCCGTCCGCGAGCACGGACAGGTGCGCGCCTGGGCGCCACAGGGGGTGCGCCCTGGGGAGCACCTCGCCCAGCTGCATCCACACCGCCCAGGTGCCTGGCTCCAGCGTCAGGCGGAGGGTGCCGCCCTCGATGCGGTCCTCCAGCAGGGGATCAGGGCTCTGCTCCCAGTAGACCCTGGCGGGAGGCGTCTCCCAGCGCACCCTGGGGTCCTCGCACCGCTCCAGGTCAAGGCGCGAGAAGCCCTCCAGCACGGGAGACACCAGGGAGCCCGCGTCGATCAGCACCGGCTCCGCGCCGAGGGCCAGCAGGGTCATCAGGCCAATCATCGGTTCACCTCCACAGGGACCGTCAGGGAGGGCTCCAGCAGCCCGACCACCTCCACCGTCACAGGCCCCCACTCCGGGTCCAGCGCCACGGACAGCACCCCCCTCCCCTTTGGTAGATCCACCCTCCCCGACCCCACGCGCGATCCGTCCAGGCCCGCCACGATCACCTCCGCGTCCTTCAAGGGGAGCGACAGGTTCCACCAGATCTGCGCGCGCTCCACCGTGACCGGAGTGAGCAAGGTGGCCTGCCAGTCGAAGGAGCGCACCCGGAGGGCGCCCCCCAGCGGCACGCCAGCCTGCGCCTCACCACTCCGCGCGACCAGCCAGGCGTTGACAGCGTCCGTCGCGGGGCGCCGCCACTCTGCCCAGCCCCGCTCGTCCACCGGGAGGGTGACCGCGTCCAGCTGCGTTCCCCGCAGCCACAGCTCCAGCTCCAGCGACTCCGCCGCGCTCCCTGCGGGGCGCTGCATGCGCAGGATCCAGGTCTTCTCAGGCAAGAGGGCCCCCACCACCCCAGAGGCCCGCGGGAGATCAAAGCTCAGCCCCAGGCTGGGGAGCAGCGCGGGGGAGCCCCCGGTGGCCCAGGTGCCGCCCCCGGAAGGGGTCTCTACCTTCCACAGGAGCTTCCCGCTGCTCAGGGGCGCGCGGGGCCAGGGGATGAACACCTCCACCTGCGCGCCCTGTCGGACCGCTCCCCACTCCCCCACCGCCGGCAGGCAGACCGCCGCGTTGAGGTTCAGGTTCGCCTCCACCGGCAGCTCCGCCGCCTCCTCCAGCGAGCAGCGCTGCGCTGAGAGCCCGCTGTCCTCGAGCGCGAAGCGCCACCACTCCTGCGTGCTGCCGTCGGGATCGAGCACCCATTGGGAGGTCTCACCCTCCGCCAGCCCCTCCAGCCCCAGGTAGATCCCGCGGTCGTCGGTGAGGGTGAAGGCGGCGATCGCCGGGGGGCTCCCGCCGCTGGCCAGGGGTCCCAGCGCCGGTGCCACCGACAGCCTCCAGGCCGCCTCGTCCAAGCGACCGTCCAGGGTGATCTCTCCAGCCGCGGTCACCGGCAGCGCGGCCTGCGGCGCCGGCGTGGCGCGCAGCGGCGCCGGTGGCGGCGCCTGCACCGTCACCTCCAGCGCTAGCGGTGCGGGCTCGGCGGCGGTGGCTCCCCACGCCAGAATCATCCACAAGCTCATCTCAGATGCTCCTCAGGCGGGCCAAATCCCGCCGCGACCACGCCCCAACAAGGTAGCCGACTCCACCGTAGACCACTGCCCCCAGCCCGATCCTGAGCCACACCCCCAGCCCGTCCGTCCCCCACACCACCGCGCCCATCACCCCCGCCGCCACCACAACCCACAGCACCGCGGGGTCGAAGCCCATCCGCCGCGTGGCGCCGCGCATCCCCACCAGCAGCAGGCTGATCTGCACGAACTCGGTCAGCAGGGTGGTCCACGCGGCCCCTATGAAGCCCCAGCGAGGGATGACAAGAAAATTCGCCCCCAGGTTGAAGAAGGCGGCGGTGGCCGCGCCCGCGGTGCGCCACCCCTGCCGATCCACGGCGGTGAGGGTGGAGGAGATGCCCACCTTGAAGTTCGAGAGGAGCACCACCGGGAGCATGATCAGCAGGGCCGGCGCCGCCGCCCGGTAGGCCTCGCCGACCAGCGCGACCAGCAGCGGCTCCGCCACGATCATCCCCCCCACGGCCACCGGCAGCCCGACCAACAGCATCACCCGCATCATGAAGGCCAGCTCGTCGCCCACCCGCACGGGGTCCGACGAGACCTTGGCGATCCTGGGAAAAACCGCGGTGGAGAGCATGCTCGACAGCACCGGGAGCTGGATGATCAGCACCGCCGCCGCACGGTACATGCCCACCTCATCCTCGCCCCGCAGCGCCGCGAGCACCAGCACGTCTGCTTGCAGGTAGATCGCCGCGAAGAGGGAATTGACGCCGAACGGAACAGACGCCCTGGCGAGCGCGACGCTCGCCCTGATGCCGCTCCACCTCGGCAGGGCGCCCCCGCTGCGCCGCCAGGCCAGGATCAGCCCCCCCACGAAGACCACACCCGCGATCACCTGCGCCACAAAGACCGACAGCAGCCCCATCCCCGCGATCAGGAAGCCGAGGGTTGCCGCCACCCCCACCGCCTTGGAGGCGAAGGTCGAGGGGATGACGAGGTGGTTCCGCCCCAGCCCCTGAAACACCGCGTTCGGGACGTTGGACATGGCGAGCAGCGCCAAGGACACCGCCGCGACCGCGGAAGACGCCACCACCACCTGCCGCCCGTCCGTCCAGATCGCGTAGCCCACCACCATCACGCCCGCGCCCACCGACAGCAGCGCAGAGGTGATCATCCCGTCGGTCATGAAGCGGGGGGCGGTGCTCTCGTCGCGCGCCACGTCGCGGGCGATCAGGATCTGCATGTTGAGGTGGGCGGCGAAGCCGAAGATCGACACCAGGCTCATGATAAAGCCGTACAGCCCGAAAGACTCCGGCCCCAGCCAGCGGGCGAGGATCACCTGGATCACCACCGCGCTCCCCATCATGGTGGCCCGGGACAGCAGCAGCGCGAGGAGGTTGCCTCCGCGGGCAGGTCCGCTCATCGGGCGTCCTGGCAGCCAACGCACTCCTCAAGACACTGCTGGAGCAGGGCCTCGGCTCCAGGCACCTCGACGAGGGTGGCACCGAGCCCCCGCAGGCGGTCCACGCACTCCCCTGGGCTGCCCCTGCGCCGCTCCAGCCCAGCGGCCACCAGCGTCACCTGGGGGGTCTCACCACCCGCTAGGCGGAGGCGCTCCACCAGCGCCAGCCCCTCCTCCGGTGAGCCCGCTGCGGCGGCCCTGATGGCGTTCAGCGCGTAGATCTCTCGCGAGGGCATCATCTGGTGGGCACGCATCCACGCGCGCACCGCGGGCTCCCGCTCGCCCAGCTCCTCCGAGACCCTAGCGAGCGCCACCCAGGCCACTAGGTCGTCCTCACCTCGGGCGAAGAGGCTCCCCAGCCAGGCCTTGGCCTCGTCCTCCCGCCCGAGCCTCGCGAGGGCCACCGCGTAGTCGGGGATGGTCACGGTGCGGGCGCCGTACCCGCGCACCGCCTGCTCAAAGGCCAGCAACGCCAGCTCGCTGTCGCCCTCCCGCATCAGCTCCTGCCCCAGGAAGATCGACCACCAGGGAGGCGCGTCTTCGAGGGCATCCACCCACCAGATCCCCAGCGGGAGCTCGCGATAGGCGTTGAGCAAGGGGGCGCCTCCCCCAACGTAGGGCCAGTGGCGCAGCGCCTCAGCCCACGCCTCGGCCCTGGCCATCCCCTCCTCGCGCGGGACCCACTCCGCCAGCAGGGCGAGGGTTCGATAGTCGGAGGGGTAGCGCGCTCTGGCGCGGAGCAGCCCGGCGTGCGCCGCGGTCTCCTGCCCCTGGCGGTGGAGGACCATCGCCGCCTGACGGAGCGCCTTGGGATCGTCGGGACGCCGGCGGATCACCTCCTGCGCGGCGAGCGCAGCGTCCTCTGGCCTGCCCTCGACCTCCGCCTGCCACGCCCGCACCAACAGCACCTCCGGCTCCCAGGGGGCCAGGCGAGCGAGCTGATCGGCGGCAGCCAGCGCGGCGTCGGGAGCGATCGAGAAGGACTGAGCGACGCGCACCTGGCGCTCCACCACCTGGACGCGCGCGGACCAAAGGCCGCCGAACAGCACCAGCACCGCCACCACCCGGATCAAGCGGCGCAGCCCCCGAGGGTCGGTGGGCTGCGCCCTGCCAAAGGCGGTCCAGCGGAGGGCCAGCACCGCCCCGACCGCCATCGCGATCGCGGGGATCTGTAGGGGGAAGTCCACGATCGCGTGAGCAAAGGCGCCCACCAGCCCGAGCGACAGGGCGACGCTGCCCCGCGACACCTTGTGAGAGCTCGCCCTAGGGAGCAGGACGAGCACCCCGATCAGCGCCACCACACCCAGCAGACCGGTCTGGAGCACCCACTCCTGCCAGTCCGAGTGGACGTGCGTGAAGTGCGCGTAGACGCGGGCGCTGCTGTAGGGGAGGTAGGCCTCGCTGTACCCGCCGCCACCGGTGCCAGCGAACCAGTAGTGGGCCAACACCGCGGGGCTGTCGCGCCACTGGTCCCAGCGGTGGCCCACCGCGGAGCGGACCCAGTCCTCCTCGACGAAGCGAGGCCACGCCCACCACGCGACCCTCGCCACCCCGAGCATCAGCCCTGAGGCCGCCAGCCCCCACCTCCAGCCGCGCCACCGCCAGAGGCCCACCACCACCATCACCCCCAGCCCGGCGTAGGCGCCGGGCGCGCGGATCGCGATCAGCGTCCCCAGCGCCCCCAGCGCCGTCGCGGCGCTGAGCATCCAGCTGTCGCTCCGCTTCCTCCACCCCTCCGCCGCCCTCAGGGTGGTGATCGGCCCCAGCAGCAGCAGCAGGGTGCCCAGGTGGTTGGTGTCCACCAGGGGCGCGTAGTAGGGAGACGGCACCTGCTCGGGCCGGACCACACCGAACACCGCCTGCAGCCCGCCCAGGGCGTGGACCCAGGCCACCAGCACCAACGCGAACAGCAGGCCCTGGAGCGCCTGGTCCGCCACGTCCCGCGACCACCGCCGCGCGGCACCCCACGCGCCCACCCCCAGGGTGAACCCCAGCAAAAGCGCCCACAGGCTCAGGGCCTCGAACACCAGCCACGGCGCCAGGGCCAGGGTCCACCACTGATCGGGGTGGGCCGCGGCGGTACCGGGCGCCAGCCAGCCCAGCAGCGCCGGGGGCAGCGGCACCAGCCCGACCAGGAGGGCCAGCGGCATCAGCGCGAGGGCCCTCACCAACCCCCTGGCGCTGCCGCCCCTGCTGAGCGCCTCGTCGGGGAGCGAGGCCACCAGGAACAGGGCCACCGCCACCATCCCCTGCACAACCGCCAGGTGACCGGGGTGCACCGCCCCCAGGAGCAGCAGCGCCACCGCTAGCGCCGCGAGCAGCGCCCCCCCCGAGGCGCCCCACCGCCAGGCGAGCGATCGGTCTCCGCGCGCGGACCTCACCGATCGCCCCGGGTGTCTATCGCCAGCAGCCCGTCGTACAAATCCGCCAGGCCCCCCAAGACAACCCCCATCTCATAGCGAGCCAGCGCCCGCTCCCTGGCGGCGGCGCCCATCCTCAGCCGCAGCGCGCGGTCCCCCACAAGGCGGGCCAGCGCGTCCCGGAGCCCCGCCGCGTCCCGGACGGGCACCAACAGCCCCGTCTCGCCGTCCACGATCACCTCGGGGATGGCCCCCACCGGCGTGGCGACCGCGGGGAGGCCGGACATCATGCTCTCCAGCAGCACGTTCGGGAAGCCCTCCGTCCAGGAGGGCAGCGCGAAGACATCCGCCTGCTCGTAGTGGCTCCACACCTGCGCCAGCGGCACCTCGCCCGCTAGTTGAACCCTGGCGCCCAGCCCCAGCCGCGCGATGGCGTCCCGCACCAGCGCCTCTGAGGAGCCGTCCGGGCCGTCCACAAAGCGTCCCAGCAGGGTCAGCTCCGCGTCGTCCACTCCCGCCACCGCCTCCAGCAGCTCCAGGATGCCCTTGGCCGGCATCACCCAGCCCACGTAGAGGACCCGCACCTTCCCCTCTGGGCGGTGTTCCCGCTCCACCTGTGGCCGGCGGGGGATGAAGTTGTTGATCTGCTGCGCCCGCTCAACACCCCGCGATCGCAAGGTGTCGAGCACTGGCCGGTTGAGCGCCAGCACCAGATCGACCCGCCGCACCCCACGGAGCGCCCGGCGCATCGTCGGCTCTGGCACTGCGCCCTCGGTGAAGCGAGAGCCTCGAAAATGGAGCACGGTGCGAGCGCCCACCGCTCTGGCGAGGGCGAGCACGCCGAGATCCCGCGCGATCCCCAGCCCCCACCCTGAGGTGTTGACGTGGACGACATCGGGGCGAGCTCGGACCAGCTCCCTCGCCAGGCCCCCGAGCACCCGCCCACCGGTCTTCACCTTGGACCATGAGAGGCTGGGGTGCTGGGTGGAGGCCAGCCCGGCGTTCGTGTTGAGCACCCGGACCTCATAACGCCTCGTGATGTCCGACTCCAGCAGCCGCTCGGTCCACGAGGCGATCCCCCCCGCGGGAGGCGGAAGCGGCGACAGGAGCAGCAGCCTTGGGCGAGCGCGGGTCATCTCAATTCTCCGTTTTCTCGTGATCCGACAGGGCCAGGGCCAGCCCCAGCACCAGCCACGAGAGCACATCGTCGAAGCGGTCTGCGGTCAACCACAGTAGCCCGGTGGCGGCAAGGCCCGCCACGATCCCTGCGGCGGTCTGGCGCTCCCTCCCCGACAGGGACCTCAGCCGCACCAGCAGCAGGCGAGCGAGCGCCCACAGCGCCGCACCGTGGGCCACCAGCCCCGCGACTCCCTGCTCAACCGCTACCTTGAGCCAGGTGTTGTGGGACGAGAGCGTCACGCCCCACGGGATCAGCGCGCTCGCCAGGTCCGGGAAGCGCCCCAGCCCCACCCCGAGCCAGGGAGACGACTGGAACAGGGTCCAGCTCGCCCGGACCAGGTCGGCCCGCTGCCGGAGGCTCGCGTGGCCCAGCTTGGTCTCCATGTCGGGGTGGACCAGGGAGTGGAGGCGGTGCTCCACCCCGTCCATTCGGACGCCGAGCTTGGCGCCGACCACCACCAGCGCGACCACCAACAAGAGCAGCCGCCACCGCCGGCGGTATCGCCAGGCGAACCACAGGCCCAGCAGCGCCCCCACCAGAAAGCCCGAGCGAGACATGGTCTGGAGCAGCGCGATGGGCCACAGCGCCAACAGCGCGCCCTCGGCCCACGGCCCCCACCGACCCGGCCAGCGCCAGGAGGCCACGGGCACCAGGAGGAGCAGCAGCATCGCCCAGTCGTTGGGGCTGCCGGTGTGGCCGCTGGAGCGGAAGCGCCACCCGACGTCCCGCGCCGTGACGTGGAGGGCGTTGAGCCCCTGGGGGATGCTCACCGCCAGGAGCAGGAGCAGCACCGCCCCGATCACCCTGGTCAGGTCATAGACCTGCTCCCTCCGCACCGCGACCGGCAGGTGGTGGACGAAGACCACGAGCAGCACCGCGCTAGAGAGCGGGGCGAGCCCCTCCTGCCACCCGCCGACCAGGGTGGCGAGCCCCATCGAGACCAGCACGGCCAGCAGCGGACCGCTGAGGGGAGTCCACACAAGCGGGAGCCCCCCCCGCGCTATCGAGAGGAGCAGCGAGAGGCCCACGGCCACCTTGCCGAGGGTGACCGGCAGGCCGAGCACGACCAGCAGCGGGCCCAGCGGGGTGAGCAGCACCCCGGTGACCAGCCCAGCCCGCGCCAGCCCGCGCCAGCCCAGGCCATCCAGCAGCGCGGCGAGCACCAGCAGTCCGGCGGCCCACCACACCCCCGCGAACAGCCCGACCGCCGTGAGTGCGAGCGCCAGCGCGATCTGCGCGGCGAGCCCCTGCTCCTCGCGGGCGGGGGTCAGGGCCATAGGCGATCTGGCTCCTCGACCTGGTCCGGGCGCGGCACCGAGGCGAGGCGCCGCCCGTCCAGGTGCACCTCCAGGGCCTCCCCCTCCACCAGGCTCAGGCCCTCCCCCACCAGCAGCACCCACCCGGTGGCGCGCGAGGGCGAGAAGCTCCCCGCGATCACCTGGGAGGGCTCCCACCGGCCCATGCAGGCGCTGACTCGCCCGGCGACTACCTCGATGGCGTCGAACCCAAAGCCGCGGACCTCACCCTGGCGTCCCGTGAGCCGCCCGCTGGCGGGGTCCCACCCCAGCCCCCGCTCCAGGGGGAGCCGCGACACCCCGGCCGCGGGGCCCCCGAGCACCCTGTCCGCGATCCACAGCACCGACCGCGCGTCGTCGATCGCCCACACCACCAGGGTCCGCCGGTGGATCGGGGCGCCGTCGAGGTGGCGGTAGCCGTCGTGGCTCCCTCCTAGCGCCCAGGCCACCCCGCGCGGGGTGCGCAGCGCGCGCGGCGGCAGCACCTCACACTGGGCGGGGCGGCGCCCGATCCTGAAGGTGCCCCACAGCTCGGCGGAGTCCTCGCCCTCCAGCGCGACGGTGGCGTGGGCCGCGGTGGAGCGCCCCCACCCCCTGTGGGGGTCCTGGTGGTAGCCGGCCACTCCGGGATCCACCACGATCGGCGCGTCGGCGACGATCCACTCGAAGGAGAGGGTGTCGGCGTGGGCGTGGCCCGGCTGGTGCTCCGCCCCCACCTGCGCCGCGTCGAACAACAGGTGATGCCCCCCTGCCCTGCAGACGACCCAGCCGTCCAGGACCTCAGCCCCGTCCCGGGGAGCGGGCACCGCGAGCCCCAACGCCGCGGCGCCCGCCCGGAGCGAGCCCAGGGTGGGCGCAGGGCCAGGGGCGGCGTCGTTGAGCTGCGGCAGCCGGCCAGACCTGGGGCTCACCCGCTCCAGCCAGCGCAGCATCCGCTCCGCCGCCCCCCGCACCTCGCCCTCTGGCAGCCCCGCCCGCCGCCGCGCCGCCAGCAGGTCGAGCAGCCCGGCGGTGAGCACCGCGTGGTACATCGCGGTCCGCTCCTCGTGGCCACCTGCGGGAAGAAGCTGCTCTCCGAGCACCTTGCGGAGCAGCGGCTCGCTCACCAGGCCCCAGCGCTCGGGCCCCTCCAGCACCGCCCGCGCCAGCTCGATCGCCACAGCGTTCTCCCACAGGTGGTTGGCCTGCAGATCCAGCTCCCGCCGGTCGATCAGCGCCTCTACCTGAGTCCCCAGCGAGCGGATCCGGGCCTCGTCCCCTGGGAGCTGGGAGAGCGCCAAGGCCTTGGCCCAGGCCTGAATCCGGCGCGACAGGGTGTAGGGGTGCCAGGCGGGGCGGGCGGGGATCGGCTGTGTCGCCATCCAGTGGTCCATCGCGTCCCGGATCACCTCCGCACCCCGCTGCCCCTGGGCCAACAGCGGGTCGACCATCGCGAAGCCGTGGAGCGGCAGCACGAAGAGCGGCCCCCGCTCCGCTGCCCCCCAGGGCCAGCCCCCGCGCCAGCTCGCCGGCTGGTCGAGCACCCGCACGACCCCCGACATCAGCTCGTCACCCTGCGGGTGCCCCTCCCCGTAGGCCCACGCGGGCCACGGGCCATCCCCGCGGCGCAGCCGCACGGCCGCACCGCGGAGCGGGCGCTCGGCCCACCAGCCCGGAGGTCGGCGGTCCATCCCCTCGACGACGACCCTGCGCAGGCGCCCCCACCACTGCTCGGACCGCAGCGGCCCGAGGGTGCGAGCCAGCCTCTGCAGCCCCAGCGTCATGGGGCGTCAGGACAGGGCCACGCGGTCTCCACCGGGACCCCTCGCTCCATCGCCGCTGCTGCGGCGAACATCACATGGTGGACGTGCCAGACCTCGTCCATCGGCACGGCCGGGACGCCGGTCGCGAGCGCCTGCAGGAAGGCGCTGAGCTGCTCTACGCTCCCCTTCTGCTGCCCCCTGGGCGCCCGGAGCTTGCTCTGGCGCCCACCGGACCACACCGTGCCCGCAGACCAGTCCTCCACCACGGCGACCTTGCCCCCGCCGAACACCTCGAGGCGCTCCTTGGGCAGCCCCCGGTCGCCCTCCGTGGCGTAGAGGATCTGCGCCACGGAGCCGTCGGTGTACTCCAGGGTGATGGCGAAGCTGTCGCCAGCGATCGCCGACGGGCCGCCCCCCATCGGAGCGCAGGAGACCCTGCTCACCGGCGCCCCGACGACCGCCTGGCACACGTCGATGAAATGGACCCCCTCGGCCACTAGCCTGCCCCCGCCCTCAGCCGCCTCACGGACCCAGTGATCGGCGGGGATCTGCCCCGCGTTGACGCGGTACTGAATCGAGAGGGGATCAGCCCGCCCCGCGAAGACCTCGCGCACCTTGGCGACGTAGGGGGAGAACCTGCGGTTGGTCCCCACCTGCACCAGGCGATCGGCGCGGCGCTGCGCCACGACCAGCGCGCTGAGCTCGTCCGGGGTGACGCAAACCGGCTTCTCGACGAAGACGTGCTTGCCCGCCTCCAGCGCCTTGAGGCTGAGCGGCGCGTGCAGGCGGTGCCTGGTGCCGATCACCACCGCGTCGATCGCAGCGTCGGTGAACACCCGCTCCGCGTCGGTCCCCCCCCAGGAGAAGCCGCTGCCCTTGCGCACGTTCTCAGCGCTCGGACCCGTGCGGTTCACCACCCCGACGAGCCGCGCGTCCGTCCGACGGAGCGAGGGCAGGAGCACGCCGCGGACGAAGGTGCCCGCGCCGATCAGGCCGATGCCCGGCGCCCTGTTGACCGTCGCGACGCGCCGAGGGCCGGGGGCGGCGCTGGCGGGGCGGGCCACAGGGCGCACCTCGCGGGCCTCCGGCTCGCCGTACTCGAGGATCACGCCCACGCTGGGCTCGTCGCTCTCTAGCAGGGCGTAGGCGTCGAGGGCCTGATCGATCCCGAAGCGGTGGGTGAGGATCGGCCCCAGCACCACCCTGCCGTCCTCCACCGCCTCCAGGAAGGCCTGGATGTTGCGCTGCTCGGTGTAGCGCACATAGGCGAGCGGGTAGTCCTGCCCGCGCTCCTCGTAGTCCGCGTCGTAGCGGCCCGGGCCGTAGGACATCGACATCCGCAGGTCCAGCTCCTTGCGGTAGGCGTCATCGCGGGGCATCTCGAGCCCCACCAAGCCCACCGCGATGACCTTCCCCCTGAGCCGGGCCGCCTGCACCGCCAGCTCCACCGGGCCGTTGTTCCCCGGTGAGGAGGCGGCGATCAACACCGCGTCCACCCCGTGCCCGCCGGTGAAGGCCATCACCTCGTCGAGCACCCTGGTGGCGTCGGAGGTGCCCGCGGCGCAGCCCGTCTGCAGCGCCAACTCCACCGCCCGCTGAGAGAGGTCGAAGGCGAAGACCCTCGCGCCGCTCGCCGCGGCGAGCTGCGCGGTGAGGTTCCCGATCAGCCCCAGCCCGATCACCAGCACCCTGTCGCCGAGGCGCAGCTCCGCCTGGCGCACCCCCTGCAGCGCGATCGCCCCCACCGTGGCGCAGGCCCCCTCCTCGAAGGAGACCCCGTCCGGGAGCGGCACCAGCAGGTTGCGCGGCACCCAGTTCACCTCGGCGTGCGCCGCGTAGCCCGCACCCGCGCAGGCGACCCTGGTGCCGGGCCGGAGATCACCCACACCCTCGGCGTCCATCACCACCCCAGCGCTGGAGTAGCCCATCGCGATGGGGGTGTTGAGCTTCTCCTGCACCTGCTCGATGGTGCGCTGCAGGCCCTCCTGCTGGACCTTCTGCAGCACCCGCTTGACCAGGTCGGGGCGCGCCTGCGCCTTCCCCACCAAGCTCTTGCGAGCCATCTGGACCAGGTACTTCTCGGTTCCTGCCGAGATCAGCGAGGCCCTGGTGTGGATCCTCGCCCCACCGGGCGCGGGGTGGGGAGCGTCGACCTCGGCGAGCCACAGCTCACCGGTGCGATAGGACTGGAGGACCTGCTTCATGGGGACTACACCTTGTAGAAGTCTCGATACCAGCGAACAAACGCGTTGACGCCAGCCTGGATCGCGGTGGAGGGGCGGTAGCCCACAGCCCCCACCAGGTCCGAGCAGTCCGCGTAGGTGGCGGGCACGTCGCCGGGCTGCAGCGGCATCATCTGGACCTGGGCCGGCCTGTCGAGTGCGACCTCAAGGGCCCGGATCATGTCCATCAGCCGCACCGGGCTGTTGTTCCCGATGTTGAAAATCCGGAAGGGAGCGCTGGAGCTGGCGATGTCCGGCGCGTCGCTGTCCCACTCGGGGTTGGGCGCGGACGGTCCGGCCCGCAGCAGCCTGGTGATCCCCTCCACCACGTCCCCCACGTAGGTGAAGTCCCGCACCATCTCTCCATAGTTGAAGACCGGGATGGGCTCCCCCTGGAGGATCGCCTTGGTGAACAGGAACATCGCCATGTCGGGCCGGCCCCAGGGGCCGTAGACGGTGAAGAAGCGCATCCCGGTGACGGGGGTGCGGAAGATGTGCGCGTAGGAGTGCGCCATCAACTCGTTCGCCCGCTTGGTGGCAGCATACAGCGACACGGGGTGGGCGACCGGCTTGTGCTCCGAGAAGGGCATGCCGGTGTTGGCGCCGTACACCGAGCTCGACGAGGCGTAGAGGAGGTGGGGGACCTCCTGGTGCCGGCAGCCCTCCAGGACGTTGAGGAAGGCGGTGACGTTGTTGTCCACGTAGGCGTGCGGGTGGGTGAGCGAGTAGCGCACCCCCGCCTGCGCCGCGAGGTGGACCACCGCGTCGAAGCGGTGTCCCGCAAACAGCGCCGCGACCCCGTCCCTGTCGACGAGATCCATGCGGTGGAACTCCAGCTGCGGAGCGTCAGCGAGGTCCGCGAGGCGTCCTTCCTTGAGCGCGAGGTCATAGTAGTCGTTGACGTTATCGACACCCACCACCCGCACCCCCTCAGCGAGCAGGCGTTTGGTGAGGTGGTAGCCGATGAAGCCAGCGGTTCCAGTGACGAGAACGGTGTTCACGCGGTCTCCTTAGAGGCTGAGGACCGTGAGCGCGGCGGGCATCTCTCGACCTCGCAGCGCCGATTTCACATCGAAGACCACCCCGTCCTCGCGCACAACCGCCACGGGGTCCAGCGAGCGCCCATCGAGGTACTCACGGTGGGGGACGGCGAAGACCACCGCGTCCAGCTCGGCGAAGGCCGCGTCAGGAGAGAGCGTGAAGCCCATCTCGTGCTCCACCTCCTCTGGGATGGCCTGCGCGTCGTGGAACAGGGGCTCGATCCCGTACGATCGCAGCTCCTCGACGATGTCCACCACCCTGCTGTTGCGCAGGTCAGGGACGTTCTCCTTGAAGGTGAGGCCGAGCACCCCCACCTTGGCCCCGGTGAGCGGACGCCCCGCCTTGACCAGCGCCTTCACCACCCGCTGCCCGACCCTGTAGCCCATGGAGTCGTTGATCCTGCGCCCGGCGAGGATCACCTCGGGGTGATAGCCGAGCGACTCCGCGAGGGAGGTGAGGTAGTACGGGTCGACGCCGATGCAGTGGCCCCCGACCAGCCCCGGGGTGAAGGGGAGGAAGTTCCACTTGGTGCGGGCCGCCGTCAGCACGTCGAGCGTGGCGATGCCGACCTTGTCGAAGATCAGCGACAGCTCGTTCATCAGGGCGATGTTGATGTCCCGCTGCGTGTTCTCGATCACCTTGGCGGCCTCGGCCACCTTGACCGAGGGGGCCCGGTGGACCCCCGCCGAGATGATGGCCTCGTAGACCGCCGCGACCCGCTCAAGGGTCGGCCCGTCCTCGCCAGACACCACCTTGACGATGCGCGACAGGGTGTGCTCTTTGTCGCCGGGGTTGATGCGCTCAGGAGAGTAGCCGACGTGGAAGTCCACCGAGCGGGTGAGTCCCGACTCTGCCTCCAGGATCGGCCCACAGATGTCCTCGGTGACACCCGGGTAGACGGTGGACTCGTAGACGACCACCGCGCCGGGCTTGAGGACGCGCCCCACCGTGCGCGTGGCCGAGCGCACGGGGCCCAGATCCGGCTGGTGGGCCTCGTCGATGGGGGTGGGGACGGTCACCACGAAGAAGGTGCAGTCGGCCAGATCGGCGGTGTCTGCCGTATACAGGAGGCTGCTCCCTGCCAGCTCGTCCGGGGTGGTCTCCCTGGTGCGGTCGACGCCCTCACGCAGCTCGCGCACCCGCACCTTGTTGATATCGAAGCCCACCACCCCCGGAAAGACCCGAGCGAAGGCGAGCGCGACGGGGAGCCCCACGTATCCAAGACCGATGACCGCGATTTTCTCCAAAGCTCACCTCACGTCAATGCGCTGTGCACTATCTCGCCTCCCCCACCCCTGCGACGAAAAAGCGGCGGCGGGGATTGGCCGACTATGGCGACGGCTGGCGGAAGAAGTACATCCCGATCAAGACGGAACCCGCCACAACAAAAGCGGGGTGGACGCGCGCCACCAGCGCGGCGAAGGCCACACCCGCGAGGATCGCCCCGGCCCACCCCGTCACCCCCGAGGGCGCGAGGTCCACCGCGACATAGAACAGCATCCCCACCACCGCGGGGCGCGCCCCGCGCATCGCGCCGGCCACCCACGGGTTGTCGTGGTAGCGCACGATGATCCCGGCCAGCAGCCCCATCAGCGCCACCCCTGGCAGGGTCACCCCCACCAGGGCCACCAGGGCCCCCAGCCAGCCCCCCTCCTGCCAGCCCACCCAGGCTGCCATCTTGAGCGCGATAGGCCCTGGGAGCGCGTACCCGGCGGCCAGGCCCTCCAGAAACTGCTGCTCGGTGACCCAGCCCGCTCCCACACACTCGGCCTGCACCAGCGGGATCATCGAGGGGCCGCCCCCGTACCCGAACAACCCCACGCGAAAGAACGCCGCGAACAGCTCCCACATCGCCTAGTCCTCCCTGGGCCCGCGCGCGAACCCCGCCTGCGCCAGCAGCGCCGCCTTGTGCGCCCTTGACGGCTTCACCGAGGGAGAAGTGCGCTGCTGAGTGCGACCAGAGCGCTCTTGGTGCCTGCCCACCTCGCTGTCCATCCCCCACACCGCCTGCCCCAGCAGCCGGTTCACCACCAGCCCGCCCAGCTTCACCCCGAACAGAGAGGGGATCCACGACACAGAGCCCTGAACCAACAGGTGCCCGGTCTCACCGTAGAGGTCGTCCCCGTGGAGCCCGTGCGGGTCCTCGTCCGACCACACGCAGGGGATGTCGGCGGAGACCCCGCGCTCGCGGAGCGCGTCACGCACCACCCGCGCCAAGGGGTCTACCCTGGTGTGGTTCAACGCCCCCAGCCGGACCCTGGTGGGGTCCATCCGCCCCCCCGCCCCCATCGCAGAGAACACGGGGATGCCTCGCTCCACGCAGGTCTGGAGCAGCAGGACCTTGTCGCTGACCCGGTCGATACAGTCCACCACCGCGTCTGGGGGGCCACCGAGCAACGCCTCCAGCGAGTCCACGTCAAACCGGCCGACCACCGCCTCTACCTGCACCGACCCTGAGATGTCGCGGCAGCGATCCGCGAGCACCTCCACCTTGGGCAGCCCGGCGGTGGAGTTCAGCGCCGGGAGCTGCCGGTTGCGGTCCGTGAGGCTGACCGCGTCGGGGTCCACCAGGCGCAGGCGGCCCACGCCGGCCCGCGTCAGCACCTCAACCACCCACGAGCCCACCCCGCCGGTGCCCACCACCAGCACCAGGGCCTCTCCCAGGCGCTGCATCCCGGCCTCACCCAGCAGCAGCGCGGCCCGCTCCCCGCTCATCGCACAGGCGCGGCGCTGAACCCGCCGTACAGGCGGAGGGTCCCCTGCCCGTCCTCCGCGGTGAAGGACTGGTCGAAGGTCGCCTCCACCGTGTCGTCCTCGGACCGGGATCCCTCGAAAGACAGCGCGTCCTCGGTGTCCTGGATGGTCATACTGCCCTGGACCTCGGCCCGGTCCACCGCGCCCGCCAGGCCAAAAGCGTAGGTGCCAATGGGGGAGCTGCAGGAGCCCCTCCCCACCAGCGCGCCGTCCAGATCCAGGTCAAAGACCAGCTCCACGTGCTGGCAGGTGACACCCTCGAAATTCCCGTAGGCCGCAGACCACACGTCCGCGAGCAGGCTCAGAGTGCCCGAGTAGGAGGTCGGCGCCGCGACCTGGCGCACCTGCACCGACACCTGATCCTGCACCACCGCCCCGTCGATCTGCGCCTCGGCGATCAGGGTCAGATCCCCGTAGGGGAGGTCGCTGACCTCCACCCCGTTCCCAAAGACCGACCAATCCCCCGCCCCCCAGTGGACCCGGACCGCGTCATCGGCCCCCGTCAGCTCCGCCTGGAGCAGCGCGGGGCGATCCACCTGCAGCACCGCGCCGTCTAGGGGTGCGAGGATCTCCACGGTGGGCTCCTTGAGGAGCACCTCGTCACAGGCGAGGAGAGACAGCAACAACAACATAGGACCTCCCGCCCCCCTATAGCCGAGCACGCCCCCAAGCTGCGAGTCCGAGGCGCGCGTGCTACACTGGGTGTCACGGCTGGGAGGTGCGCGGATGGTTGAGGCTCTGGAGGTCCACACGGACTTTGAAGCCGCGTTCACCGACGGCGCCTTGTTTCGGGACAGCGACGGCGCGCACCTTGTGTCGCGCGTGAGCAGGGTCGGGATGCTCCCCTTCACCACCAAGGCGCTGACGGTGGGGGATCCGACGGGGCTGCTGCAGCCAGAGCGCCCCCCCTGCGGGTGTGTCGCGGAGGGAAGCTTCCCCGTGGACCTCGCGGTGGTGTCCTTCGTTGACGGCGACCTCACCAAGCTGGGGCACAGCTGGAACGCGGTCGCCAGGCTGCTGATCTCCGACAAGCCCGTCACGAGCTGGGTCCCCGCGAGCCACGGCGCACAGGTCAGCTCGGGGTGGGGCTGCTTCCTGGACGCCGCCGAGCCCACCGCGCTCCCCGCAGCGATCCAGCGACGCCTGCACGGCCAGGCCCCCAGAGACGGGATCGCCCACGGCCAGCGCAGCACGTGGGACGGGCGAGCGCTGATGACCTTCAGCGCGGGATCGGGGAACGGTGACTACAAGGGCTGGTGGGGGATCAACGCCAGCGGCAAGGCCTCTGCCTACTGCCTGGACTTCGAGCTGCTGCTCACCGACGAGACCCAGGACATCCCTGTCCCCTGGCCTAGCGGGCGAGGGGCGGTGGTGGCTCAGCACCTGGAGGAGGCGTCGATCGAGGCGCGCGTGCCTTGGCTCTCCCCCAACCGGCTAGAGGTGCGCCACCC
>JAFGVK010000118.1 GCA_016938035.1 Deltaproteobacteria bacterium
CAACCGCCGCGCCAGGGGAGCCTTCTCACGCGCCCCTCGGGGACGCGGCTTTGGATCCCACAACTCCGCGCTCCTGGACGGGGTGGGCTCATCCGGAAAGAGCCAGGGGGGGGCACGCCTCTTAGCCCATAAGCTCCCCTGCGTGGTTGATTTGGTGGATCCGGCATGAGTGGGATCCATGCCCCGGTCACCGTGTGGCACGCGATGGCACATCGGCTGCATAGGCACGAGCCCACGAGGACCGACCGACGCCTACACCCGTCGCATCGACCGCGAGCCGGTGGGGACGTCCCTCCAGCAGGCGTAGGTCTGACCGGTCTGTGAATCACGCCCCGCAGACCTGTTCACGGAGCGTGAGCTGGCCGTCACAGGAAAGGCTTGACACCCCTCGCCCGGCCCCTGTATTGAAATTCACACCAGCGGCCCCAGGCCGCTGGTGAGCACAACCCGTTGGAGGACCCGCGCGATGCGCTCTCGTCTCTCGTCTCTCGTCTCTCGTCTCTCGTCTCTCGTCTCTCGTCTCTCGGCGTGATGGCGATGGCGCTCCCATGCGCCGCGCTCGCTCAGAGCACTGATCCCCTCACCGAGGCCGAGGTGGACATCCCCGCCGAGGCCCCCAGTCCCCGGGCCCTCACGGTCGAGCTGGTGGACGGCGAGGCCACCCTCCACTGGGTGTCTCGCACCGACGCCACCTACCACCTCGAGCTGGCCTACCGCCTCGGCTACATCGTCCGCACCTGGACCGAGGGGCCCCTCACCGAGGACGGCGTCCACCGCCTCACCCTGCCCCCCCAGGCCTGGCTACAGCAGCCCGGCCCCGGTCAGCACCCCCTCGCCCCCGCTGAGCGCGCCTACCCGGCCCGGCTCTACGTGACCCTCGTCGAGGAGGTCCCCGGCGTCTACCAGGGCGCGACTCTGGGCCGCGTCCGACTCGAGGTGCAGCACCCCGGCCCGGCCAGCAGCGGCCAGGGCCTCGAGCACGCCGCCGAGGCGGCCCTGGAGCACAGCCCGATCTTCTCCGAGGCCGCCGATCGCGAGGTGATCGAGGCGATCGTGCTCTACTCGGAGGGCCCCGTCGAGCCCGATGAGAGCGTGGTCAACCTCGACCGCCCGTGGTCTCCGCCCCCGGCCGACGAGACCAATGAGGAGGTGCAGTGATGCGGTATGTGCCCCTCCTCGCCCTGTCGCTGCTGGTCTCTGGTGAGGCCCTCGCTGCTGGCACGATGCGGCTCTGCGTCCACCACAGCCTGAACAACTTCGTCGACGTCGAGGGCGCCGGAGACGACCTCGTGAACGACAGCACCGAGACCCTCCCAGCCTATGGGATCAAGGTCAAGGTGACCTCGCCGACCGGCAGCGTCCTGTTCGACGACTACGTCCACGACGACGACGCCTGCACCCCCTACCTGGCGGTGACCCGCGGTCAGCCCCACCAGGTGACGGTCTACGGTGACGCCGAGGTCAAGGACAACCGCATCAAGGTCTGGGGCGGCAGCACAAACCTCACTGCCAGCCAACTGGACGCATACCCCTGGTACAGCCTGTTGTACCCCGTCTACAGCCAGACCTATTCATGGACTCCCCCCACCCTGACCTGGATCACCTCCGGGAGGCTGACCACCACCGGGGAGTACGCCTGGAACATCTCGGCCATCGCAGGGCACGCCCTGCGGCGGGACAGCGGCGGCATCACCGGTCAGACCTTCCGGCTCCTGAACAACACCACCACCTGCGCCGGCTCGGCCTACTCTCAGCGCGGGCGCCTCACCATCTGCGGCAACCACGCCGAGAAGAAGTACATCATCGCCCACGAGCTGGGCCACGCCCTGCAGGCCTTCGGCCGGGGGGAGACCGAGGCTCTCGTCATCCCCTCAGCCCACGACTACTCCATGCCCCTGGTGAACGACGCCTGCACCTCGGGGATGTGGGGCGATGAGGGCGGGCATCGCTTCAACTCCCGGGAGTACCAGTCCGCCGCCCTTCACGAGGGCTTTGCCCACTTCTACTCCGCTCTGGCCTTCAACTACGATGACGAGCAGGACTGCAGCTTCAAGCCCTACCGCTGGGTGGACTGGAACCAGGATGGCTACTTTAGCTATATCGCCGACACCTGCTGCGATGGAGTGCCCGATGGCAACGCCTGTGGCAGCTGGAGCTACTCGCAGCAGTGCTATGTCCCCAGCTGGCCACTGAACAGCGTCGACCGCACCGGCCCTGCCTCCTGTGAGGGGGCTCCGGCGTACTATCCGGTGGACCCACCTCCGGGGAGCGACCACCTGACCTGGTGCTCCGACAAGTCCTGGACCTCCTGGACCGGCCCTGTCGCCCCGTCGGGCACCCCCTACGACTGGATGCGCTTCTTCTGGGATGTGCACACCAACCCCGGCGGTGCCTCCCTGGAGACCATCCTCCGTGTCTACGGTCTCTCGGGCGCGGACGACTGGATCTCCAGCACGCCCGATGCGGGCCATACCGACGCCGACTACCCCGCAGCACGCCTGATGTCCTGCGTCCTCCGTCAGCGTGACGAGTGTGAGGAAGAGGACGATTTCGCCGACTCCTCAGCCGTGTGGTTCGCGATGATCGGCTTCAACGGCGTCAACACCGACCCCAGCACCGGAGGCTACTGATGCTCATCCCACTCATCCTCCTCGCTTGCGGGCTCTCGCCCGCGGACTCCGACGAGCCCGATGACACCGTCATCTCAGATGACACCCACGCCCCCGAGGACACCGGACCGCTCCCGCCAGCACACCCCTGCGAGGTCGACGGGCGCGAGGTCTCGTGGGTGCAGCTCCCCGTGGAGAGCGGTGAGACCTTCGGAGAGCCAGCCGAGCCCTACCACTACCTCCTTGCAGACGACTTCACCGTTCCCGAGGAGGACGGCTGCTGGTGCGTCCGCGAGGTGAGGATCTGGGGCCAGGCGACGGATGGCTCGAAACTCTACTGGCCAGTGGCAATCTCACTCGCACCTGCGGCCTCCACCGGCGCCCCACATGCCAGTGTCCTGGACAGCGCGGTGGGAGACGCCTTCAGTACTGGAGAGCAGTGGCAATTCGCCGAGGGAAGCCCGCTGGTGTTCCACCCTGTCAACGAAGACCCCGAGTCCTCCACTCCCGCACACGTTGTGCTCAAGGGCGGAAAGCACTGGCTCGCCACCGACCCCGGCTCCTTCTTCGTCCAACCCCAGGCCTTTGCCTGGAGGGTCGGACAACCTCCCGACGGCACCGACGCTGCCTGGATCCATGATCCCGACGCGATCCTGGCGGAGAGCGCGGCACCCGACTGGACTCCGTGGCCCGACGCCTCCTCCTCCTCCACGGTGCGGGACCTCGCCTTCGAAGTCCACGCCTCCACCGACGAGGCCGCCTGCGCTGCGTGGCTGGAGGAGCACGGCTCGGATGACCCGATGGCTCCGCCCCCCTGACCCGACACCCGCTGCTGATCCGGTGCCACCGGCTCAGCAGCGGCCCTTGCCCACCCCCTGCCACCCACTCATGCCGGATCCACCAAATCAACCACGCAGGGGAGATTTTGGGCTAAGAGGCGTGTCCCCCCCCTGGTTCTTTCCGGCTGAGCCCACCCCATCCAGGAGCGCGGAGTTGTGGGACCCAAAGCCGCGTCCCCGAAGGGCGCGCGAGAAGGCTCCCCTGGCGCGGCGGTTGGGGTGGCGAGCGGGGAAATTGGTGAGCAGTGCGTGCATCCCATTGGTGTAACCGTGTTTTTGATGGAATTGGATCGAGTGCGTAGAGACAACCGTGGCGGCGGCAGTCGTGGGGGCACGTCAAGCACCTGCTGCTGTTCTGGCGCCCATCGGCTGGGAAGGCGCCACAGGGCCAACGCGGGGTCAGCCAGGGTCACCAGCCGCACGCCTTCGAGGCGCTCCAAGGCGTCCTCGCAGGCAGGCCGAGCGGCGCGACGCGTCGCTCCAACGCGCGGCTGATCTTCAAGGCCAGCATGGTGACGAACGCGTGGGCGCGGGTCCGGTTGACCTCGCGGAGGAAGATCGGCCGCGGCTCCAACGGCGTGGTCTTCATGGTGCGGGTGCCCCGTTCGCCGCGCTGAAGATCGCCGCATCGGTCCCACTGGTCCTGTGCCGGCGCGGCTTCGACGGGCACGTCCGTCACGACGACGCAGCAGCCGTCGAGAGACTCAAGCTCGGTGCGAACCTCTTCGTCGAGGGTGAGGTGGACGGCCCGGTCGCGGAGCTCCGCGGTGACGTAGCGCTGTTGCCTGTAGGTCTTCAGCCATTTGTCTGCCTCGCGCAGCGAGACCTGTGCCGCATCCCCCCCGAGGGCGCCCGCCACGAGGCCAGCGCGCACACAGCGCGGGGGAATGTGGGCCGCCCTCACCCGTAGAGTGAAGAGCAGGAGGAGCTCATGACCGCAGTCCGCTGGCGACGCATCGCGACCTGGTACCTCATCGCCCTGGGAGGCACGGGCCTGGTGGGGCTGCTCTGGGGGCCGCTGGGAGCGGATCACAGCGCCCTGATCGCCACCACCGCCTCGGCCGCGGCCATGTTCTCGCCCCTGGTGGCCACGGCGATCCTCCAGGCCCGTGACGGGGAGCGCCCCCTGCGGGGTATCGGCGCCGCGCCGGTGCTCTCGCGCTGGCTCCTGGTGGCGATCGCCGTCCCCTACGCCCTGGTGGCGCTGACCCTCGTGATCTCCCCGCTGCTGCCCGGCGTGTCGTGGGACTGGGCGATGCACGGGATGTTCGACCGCCTCGCGGGATCGCTCAGCCCGGAGCAGGTCCAGGCGGCCAGCGCTCAGGTAGCGGCCCTCCCCGTGCACCCGCTGCTGCTCAGCCTGCCGCAGATCGCGGTGGCCGGTGCCACCCTCAACGCCCTGTTCGCGTTCGGCGAGGAGATCGGCTGGCGGGGCTGGCTCCAGCGAGAGCTCGCGCCGCTCGGCTTCTGGCGCGCCAGCCTGCTGGCGGGCTCCCTGTGGGGCCTGTGGCACGCCCCGCTGATCCTACACGGCCACAACTACCCCGATCACAGGGTGGTGGGCGTGCTCCTCTTCACCGTGGTCTGCGCCCTGCTCGCGCCGCTCCTCAGCGCGGTGCGCGTCCGGGGCGGCACCGTGTGGGCCGCCGCGATCCTCCACGGCACCTTCAACGCAGGCGCCGGCGCGGCGATGCTGGTGGTTCAGGGGCCCGACCTGCTGGTGGGCCTGCAGGGGGTCCCGGGGCTGGTGGCCATCGCCACCGCCGATCTGGTCCTGCTGGCCGTAGTCGGCCGGTCGGGGGTGGTCTCCCGCCTGTCAGCGGAGGTCTGAAACGCGCCACTCCCTGTCTGGGGCCCTTGGAGTCCGGCGCGGGGTGCCTACGCTCTCTCGACCTATGGAGGCGCCGATGACCGCTCTCAAGTCCGCCCTGCTCAGCTCTCTCCTCTCGGGGACCCCTGTGACCGCCGACCTGGCGTCGCTGGACGCGGAGGAGCTCTCCTTCGACGGCTCAGAGCGCGAGCTGCTGGTGCAGGGGATGGAGCAGCGCCTCCACCACCTGCGGAGCGGCGCCCCGGATCGCGCGCTGCTCGCTGAGCAGACCCTCTCCTGGGCAGCCCCCCTCGCCGAGCAGCACCACCTGAGCGCCATGCGCCGCGACCTGGAGGAGCAGAGCTTCGCGATCGTCCACCCCGACGCCTGGGCCGCGCTCTCGGCACAGATCTCTCCCGACGAGGACAGCGCCCTGCTGCGCCAGATGCTCGCCGAGGCCCAGGGCATCACACAGCGCCTGGAGGTGAGCGCCGACATCACCGGGAGGGTCAAGAGCCTCTACAGCACCCACCGCAAGCTGGAGCGCAAGGGCCTCGCCCTCGACGAGCTCGCCGATCGCGTCGCGCTGCGGCTACAGCTCCCCGACGAGGCCTCCTGCTACCAGGCGCTCGACGACCTCCACCGGCGCTACGCCCCGGTCCCGTCGGAATTTGACGACTACATCGCCACCCCCAAGGCCAACGGCTACCGCTCCCTCCACACCGCGGTCGTGGTCCCCGGCTCCAGCACCCTGGTGGAATTCCAGCTCCGAACCGCTCAGATGCACCAGTACGCGGAGCGGGGAGACGCGGCGCACTGGGTGTACAAGCTCCAGGCCTGACCCTGCGCCCTCGGGCCCGTCGGCACCGATCCGCTGGCCTCTCGACGCGTGTCCTTGTTCCTACGGTCGTCGCTCACAACAGTACGCTTCCTTCCTTGCAGATGGCGTCCCCACGCCGATAGGCCTAGCGACGCGGCGCCCGTTTTCCGTCTGGAAGATGCGACGAGCAACTTCAGCAGATGACTCCTGTGGAAGGATGAAGCGCTTCCTGTGAGACTGTCCGGCGGATGGACCCGTGCCGGCCCGCCCAAGGACTAGGACCCGTGGGAGGGTGAGAGGAGGGCCTGCCCCTGCGCCCTCGGGCCCGCCCCGCAGCGGGGGGCGCGTGGGGGCGCCACCCGTCCCACGATGCCGCGAGGAGGGCGCTGTGACCGCCCTCCCCGAAGTCCGCTCGCCCACCGCGAGCCCAGGGACACCTCCCGATCACCGCTCCCCCGCACGCCGACGCGCGGCCCTGTGGCGCCCGCGCCGCGCCAGGCGCGCAACATCGCGGCTCACCGGGCGCCTTACCGCGCTACACTAGCTCACTCCCCCTCACTCAGGCTGCCCGGCTTGCTCTCCTCGCAGGATCCCCCCCACTGCAGGCTCCCGCCCACGGGCTGGCGGTGCGTGTTCTGCGGCAAGGGCGAGGGACGGCGCTGGTACTGTGCACACCACCTCATCGCCCCCCAGCGCGGTGACGAGACCCTGGCCGCCCCGTCCCAGCGCGACGAAGAGGCCGCCGCGCTCGGGGCCCCCCCCCCAGTGGACCGATACCACCTCGGCGCGCTGCTCGGCAGAGGCGGCGCGGGGGCGGTGTACCTCGCCGAAGACCCGCTGCTCCACCGGAAGGTGGCGCTCAAGATCCTGGTCGGTGGAGCCTACGCCTCTCCTCAGGCCACCGCGCGCTTCATGGAGGAGGCCAGGGCCACCGCGCGCCTGGATCACCCCGGGGTGGTGCGCGTCCTCGACGTGGGGCGCACCGCAGATCACGCGCTCTGGTATGCGATGGAGGTGGTCGAGGGCCCTTCCCTCGCCGAGGTGCTCGCCAGCGGGGGGCCCCTCCCCCAGGCGGAGGCGCTGCGGATCTTCACCGATCTGGTCGAGATCGTGGACTACGTCCACAGCCAGGGGATCGCCCACCGCGACCTCAAGCCCTCCAACGTCCTGCTCACCCAAGAGGGGGCGCCGCGGCTGATCGATTTCGGGGTGGCGATGGACCACGCTGCGGAGCGGGCCCCGCTGACTGTGACCGGCCAAATTCCAGGAACACCCGCATACATGGCGCCTGAGCTCTTGGGTGGCAGCGGAGCGGGGGCAGACTGGTTTCGCGCCGATCTCTGGTCTCTGACCGCCCTCTTTCAAGAGATGCTCACCGGCTCCAGTCCCTCCTCCGACCTCGCTCCCGCGCTGCCCTGGCACCTCGCGGACGTCCTCGCCAGGGGGCTGGACCCAGACCCCGCCACGCGCATCCCCTCGACCCGCGCCATGCTCGCCACCCTGCGGTCCCCGCGTCCCAGGCCCAGCCGCCTCCACCTCCCGGTGAGCGCCCTGCTGGTCCCCTTGGGGCTAGGCGCAGCGGCGCTCTGGCTCCAGCGCTCCTCCCCGCCCCCCGCCGAGGAGCCCCGCCCTGCGCTGCAGGCCGCACAGGCCATGCTCGAGCTCGAGAACATCGACGAGGCGGAGGCGCTGATCCAGCGGTACTCCGCCAGCGCGAGCCCGCAAGAGGTGGGGGCCGTCTGGCTGGCCTGGGCCGAGCTGTTGCAGGCGCACCAACACCCGCGGGAGGCGAACCAGGCCTACGGCCGCGCGTGGGTCGAGGGAGAGGGCCCGGAGCAGGAGGCAGCCCTCCTACAACTCGCGCGCGACCTCCACCGGCGCGGGGAGCTGCACGCCCTGCGGGTGCTCCTGCGGGACCGCCCCCTGCCTGCGGGGGCGCTGGGGGTCTCTCCCGAGGCGCTGGAGGACCAGGTGGACTTCGCGGAGCTGCGCCTCGACCTGGTGAGCGCGCGGGGTGGTCCCCTCGCGAGCGTGGCGCGCGCCCTCCGGTCGGGGACCCCCGTGCAGGGGGAGGTGGAGAGCTACTGGCAGGTGATCCAGGGGCCCACCTGCACCGACACAGGGCCCTCTCTCATCACCTGGCGCGCCGAGGGCCCGACGCGAGAGACGGTGGCGCGCAGGCTCGACGCCAGAGACGGCGCGTGGCGCACCTACCCGCTGGAGGACGCCCCACCCTGCTCCCACCTCGTCGGGTCCCCCCTGCTCCTCCCGAGCTACCGCGACGGCGTCCAGCGGCTCCTCCGCCTCGACGCGGGCGGGGTGCACCCGATCAGCGCGGGCCCCCGGCCGATGGGGCTCACCGGTTGGACCCACGACGAGGGCGGCGTGGTCGGTGTCATGGGAGGGTACATCCGCCAGCTAGAGCGCTGGGATGTGCAGGGTGGGCGGGGCAGCCCCCACCCACCCACCGACGCCCTGGGCTCCTACATCACGGGAATCGTCTCGCTCCAGGCAGACGGAGACCCGGCGCGTGAGCTGGTGGTCGCGGCGGGGCCGCCCCTCGCCTACGCGCTGCGGCTCCTCGACGACGGGCAGCCCATGACCCTCGTGAACACCCTCGCGACCGGCTACGTCTGCACCCTTGAGGCGGTCCACCTCGACGAGCGCCCCGCGGTGGTCTACGGCACCTGCCCCGTCCACCCCAGCCCAGCGGTGTTCCCCGAGCCGCCTCACCTGGGGCCCCCCGCCGCGGTCTACATCAGCCGGATCGGTCCCACCGGGCTCCAGGCCCCCACTCAGCTGCCCCTCCCCGACCTGGGGGACCGGGGCGAGGTGCGCAGGGTGCTCGCCGCGGACCTGGACGGAGACGGCACCGACGAGGTGATCGCCAACCTCCACGCGGCGGACGGGCGCGACCTGCTCGCCCTGTGGCACCACACCCCAGCGGAGGGGTGGAGCGGGGCGCTGGTCAGGGACTGGATCGCCACCGGGGTGGCCCAGCTCGACGAGGACCCCGGCCTGGAGCTGCTCGCCCTGAGCCACCCTACCTTCCGGGACGTCCCAGAGGGCTCCGAGTGGATCTGGGGCCTCGGCGACACCCCCCTGCCCAGCCCCTCAGGCGCCCCCATCAGCCCCGACGCGAGCCCCTCCCTGCAGCGCGCCCAGGTCCTCGCCGCGGTGGGGCTCCCCGAGGCAGCGGCCAGCGCCATGCTTCAGCTCTCGGCCCACCTCAGCTCCCCAGCCCAGGCGGCTCAGGCCCACAGGGAGGCGGCGGCGCTGTGGGAGCAGCAGGGCGACCTGGCCAAGGCCGCCAGCGCGAGAGAGCTCGCCGCGACCCTCGGCGACCGACGGGAGGAGGACCTGCGCCGCGCCGCCGACGACTGGCTGGGCGCCGCCGCCCTCTCAGAGGCGCTGAGGGTCAGCCACCTGCTCAGCGCTCCCCTCGTGATCCAGCCCCAGCTCGAGGCGCTCGTCGACGCAGCACCCGCGCTCCAGACCAGCGCCCTGGTCCAGGCCCTGCGCGACCACAGCCCCGTCCCCGCGGCAGCTCGCCCCCGCTCGCGCACCAGCCAGCAGCTTGTCCTCCAGGCGGTCACCGGGGCCGGCGCCCTCTCCACCGTGCCCCTGCGGTGGACTGGCGCACCCCGACGCCTGCGCCTCACCCTGTACGTGCAGCGGGTGGAGTGGGGGAGCAGGCTGGGGGTGCGGCTCCACCCGCGCGGCGCCTCCCCCGAGCAGGGGATGTTCACCGAGCTGCGCGGGATGGGCGGCGGCGGCGAGCTCTATCACCGCCTGGACTGGGGGGAGCTCTACTCCACCAGGGTGGACCGACCGGACACCCCCGCGAGGGTGGAGCTGGAGCTCGTAGAGATCCCCGGACTCGGCTGGCACACCCGGGGGACGTGGGACGGAGAGCCCCTCAAGGGGTCGCACACCCCGGTCACGCTCGCCTCGGATCAGGACTGGGAGCTGGTGCTGGACGCCCCTGGAGAGCCTGGCCTGGAGGGTCCGCTGGTGGAGGCCACCCTGGAGAGCCTCCAGCTGTGGGGCTTTGACCTGGGCGAGGGAGAGGTCGCCCCGGTGAGCCCAGAGACCGCGGAGCTGGTCCACGCGCGGCTCTTCCCGATGAACGTGGACACACAGGGCGAGGGGGGCTGGCGCGACCTCAACCGCGCCTGGTCCACCGCGATCACCTCCCACCCGCAGGATCATCAGCTCTACGAGGCGGTGCGCGGCACGACGCGCGAGGCGCTGCGGGCCTCGGCGCGCTCCCCCGAGGCGAGGGCCTTCCTGACCCTGCTGGGGAGGGCCGCCTGGGAGCAGGGGGACGAGGCCGCCGCCCAGCAGGCGCTCGAGGGGGCGCTTCGCAGCACCAGCCGAGGCGAGGAGGCCCGCTTCACCCTCTGCGACACCCTCCTCGAGGTGGCCCTCGCCGCGGACGACCCCGAGGGCGCGGACCGCGCCGTGCGCTGCATGGCCGACGAGCAGCCAGAGCGCACCGCGACCCTGCTCCAGTACCTGCGGCGCCGCGAGGGCCTGTCAGCCGCGCTCCGCCTGGTCCTGCAGGGCACGGAGCCGTAGGCGCAGGCCTCGCTCGGACACCCGCAGGTGCGCCGCCAGGGCGGGCACATCGTCCCCTGCCTCCTCACGCGCGCGCGCTATCTGCTCCCGCGTCAGGTCGCGGGCACGGGGAACCCCCAGCGCGCCCATCCTGGCGTACAAGGTGTTGAGCGCTACCCCCAGGGCATCGGCGGTGTCCTGGGGGCGGTAGCCTCGGACCCGCAGGGCCTCCTCCAGCTCAGCCCGGTCGGTGGGGAGCCCCGCACCGACCGGCGGCGGGGACGCTGTCCCCTGCGGGGCGGGGTCCTGCGCCCACGGCTCGTGGCCATGGGGCGAGAGCGCCACCCGCTCCATCCAGGACCGCAGCTCCCTGGTGTTCCCGGGCCAGCTCCTGCCGAGCAGGGTCCGCATCGCCTGGAGGGGGAACCAGGGGCGGTCCCGCCGATCCAGCAGCTCCCCACGGCCTGAGCGCTCCAGCGCCTCTCGCAGGAAGTGGACCGCCTGCTCCGCGACGTCCTCCGGGCGCTCCCGCAGGGGCGGAACCACGATCTCGGCGGTGGCGACGCGATAGTAGAGCGCCGGGCGCATCCGCCCCTCGTCCACTAGCCGGTGGAGATCCGCGTCCGTCGAGAAGATCAGCCGGGTCGCCACCGGCCTCGGGCGGCCCCCCACCGGCTGGATCTCGCCGGGGTCCAGGGCGCGGAGCAGCATCGGCTGAAGCGCCGGAGAGAGCTCCCCGAGCTCGTCCAGCAGGAGGGTCCCCCCCCTCGCCTGCTCAAAATAGCCCCCGCGCGCGCCCTGCGCCCCTGTGTAGGCCCCTGCCTCGTGGCCAAAGAGCTCGCTCGCCGCGACGCTCTCGGGGATCGCGCCCATGTTGACGCTCACGAAGGCGCCCCTCGCCCCGCTCTGCTGGTGGAGCGCCCGGGCGACCCGCTCCTTCCCGGTGCCGGTCTCACCCCGCAGCAGCACCGTGCCGCCCCGTGGGCCGAGCAGCCTGATCTGCTCCCGGACCCCCTCCAGCTCCGGGCTCCCGCCGATCAGGTCGAGCCCCTCCCCGGGAGGCCGCGCCCACCGCACCCCCACCAGCACCGCCCCGCCCAGCTCCACCACCACCCCGCGCCGCGCCTGGTCGAGCGCCACGCAGGTGCCTGGCGCCACCAGCGCGCCCCCCAGCCGCCAGGGGAGGTTGCCCCGCTCTGGCAGGAAGCTGAGGCAGCGACCGTCCGCCACCACCAGGAGGGGGCTCCTGCTCAGGGTGGGCAGATCAAGGGGAACGCCCTGGCAACCGATCCGCGCGAAGCCAGGTTCTACCCTGCTGATCGAAACACGGGCTCGCCCCCTGCGGTCAGGGCGAACCACCGCGTGCTCCCCCACCCTCGTCAGGTCCGGGTGATAAAGCAGCGTGAGCAGCAGCACCTCGTCCCCCCCGCCCTCTGACAGGAGCGTGGAGCCGTCGCTCCAACTCACGTCTTGCGTCGTCTGAGCGTCTCGCATCGGGGGACTCCACCTCAACGCTTCACTGAAGGCTTCACTGAAGGCTCGGTGAAGGGAGCTATTGCCCCCCCTGCCTCCCCGCAAGCGGCCGCGGACTGGGGCGGCGATCCTCACCACCCCGCGGCGGACCCGTGCCCTGTGGCCCGGCCCCTGCCCCGCGGACCCCCACGCCCCCCGGCGCGCGGGGCGACCCAACGCGCGTGCGAGCGCGGGGCCCCCAGGACGTCGTCAACCGATCACCAAGTGACAATGCGAACGCCATCTGGAGAGGTCCCGGCGGGACGCCACCCCAGGGAGGCGGCCGGAGGTGTCGCGCGGCACCGAGGGGCTGCCCTCTCCACGGGTGTGCTCCCTCCTGCGCTCGTCACGCACCAACGCACGCTAGCTCCCCAGGGACCGGCGGCCACAGGCCGACAGGCCTGGCGACCCGGCGCCCGCGCTCTGTCTGGAAGATCCCTCTGAGGGTTCCTCTGGAGGGATGAGGCGCGTCCTGTGAGAGCACCCGGCGGCTGGACCGGTGCCTGGCGCGCGATCACACCGAGCGACGCGCCGGGCGCGCCCCCGCCTTCTCAAGGGACAATCGAATCCACGGACGAATTAACGAGAGGCCCCTGCATCGGGCTCAAGTCTCCCCCCTTGGTGGCCGACCTCATGGCGCCGTCCCCTCCGCCCAGCCGACCGCACAGCGACCGGGCGGCGCCCCAGACACCGACAACCTCATGGCACAGAGATTGCTGACAAGACGAGCCCTTCTCTGCCCCCGTGGCACACTGTCCGCCTCTCCTCCTGGCGCCCCGCGCCGAGGGACCCCAACAGCGCTCAAGAACGGAGCATTCGATGAGAACCACCCACGCTAGCCGCGTCCTCGCCCTACTCCTGGGCACGGGAATGATGTCTGCGACCGCCTCCGCCTCGCAGCTGATCGAGGGGACCAAGGTCCGCTTCTACTACAGCGACGACGGGCTCTGGTATGACTACAGCACCGCTCGCTGGGGCGTCCAGACCGACCTCGACGGCGACGGCAACTGGACCGACTGGATCAAGCCCGGAAGCCCCTGGCACAACGTCGCCTGGGCCTACACTCAGGGCGGCTCAAACTTCTCCGGCGCGGCCAACTCCTCCGCCGGCACCAAGAGCTGGACGGTCACCGGGGCCTTCGACGAGTCGGACGACAACTGGAAGGTCGGGCGCCACACCTACACCTTTGGCGACCTGCTCATCACCAAGACCGAGGCCTGGGGGGTGGACGGTATCCTCCAGGGGGTGCGCTTCCGCATCGAGAACACCGGCTCCGCGGACGTCACCAACCTGCGCATGAACGTGGGCGTCGACCCGGACGTGGACTCCGGCGCGGGCGGCTCGGCGGCGACGTACAACGACGTGATGGACCTGGACGGCGACGGCATCGTCGACTGGGTCCAGGCCATCGGTGACTACACCGGCCAGACCTGGGCCTTCGGGACCTGCGACCCCACCGGACAGGAATTTGGGATCACCGGCTGGAGCACCTCCGCCGACGCGACGCTCACCGACCCCAACGGGACGCTCCGCGACGACACCATGCACTGGCGCCACACCCAGCCCCTCATCGCCGCCGGCGAGAGCGTCAGCTTCGGCTTCCTCGCGGTCTTCGGCGACAGCGCCCTCGACGCGTCGGGGAACTACAGCGCTGAATTCGCCACCATGTGCTCGGACATCGACGGCGACGGCATCCCCGACGCGGCCCAGGACGAGGACGGCGATGGGGTGCCCAACTACTGGGAGGACACCAACGGCAACGGCGACCTCACCGACGACGACCAGGACGGGGACGACCTCGCCAATTACCAGGACGACGACGACGACGGCGACGGCGTGCTCTCCATCGACGAGATCGGTGACTTCCTGAACGCCCAGGACACGGATGGAGACGGCCTCGCGGACTTCCTCGACGACGACGACGACGGCGACGGCATCCCCACCGCGGACGAGCTCCCCAGGGGCGACACCGACGGCGACGGCATCCCCGACTACCTCGACGACGACGACGACGGCGACGGCGTGCTCACCAAGGACGAGGACCTGGGCGACGACGGCGACTTCGACACCGACGACACCGACGGCGACGGCATCCCCAACTACGCCGACCCCGACTCGGACAACGACGGGCTCCTCGACGGCTTCGAGCTAGGAGGCCCAGACGGCGACCCTGACACCCTGGAGGACAACACCGATCCCCTCCTGGTGGACACGGACGGCGATGGGGCTCCAGACGGGTGGGACGACGGCCCCGACACAGACGGCGACGGCCTCCCCGACGGCTACGAGCTGCTCCTGGGCCTGGACCCCAACGATCCCGACACCGACGGCGATCACCTCTCGGACGGAGAGGAGTGGCTGGGCACCGACGCTCTCCCCAACAACGAGGGCGAGACCAGCCCGGTGGACGTGGACACGGACGGCGACGGCGCTCCCGACGGGTGGATCGACGGGTCCGACACCGACGGCGACGGCCTCCCCGACGAGTACGAGCTCTTCCTGGGCACCGATCCCGCCGACGTCGACTCGGACGGCGACGGGCTGTCAGACGGCGAGTGGCTCGGCGACAACGGCCTCCCCGGCGACG
>JAFGVK010000119.1 GCA_016938035.1 Deltaproteobacteria bacterium
AGGTCCTGCCTTGGCAGGGCGTGCGCCGTAGTGTGCTTCAAACCGCGGAAGTGTCGGGCTGGAGAGTGGGAACTGATCGGTGCCCTCAGAAGTCTAGCGGGAGACTACTTACACGACCAAGGAAAGCTTGGGAGAGACTATGACGTTATGCCCGACTGGTTCGCTCTAGAGCAGGTCCTCGAAGAGCCAGCCTTCGTAGAGCACTGGAAGAAGCACGGCAGGTCACACCGCTGGAAAATGCACCCGCCCCTCCCTCCTCCCTGGCGTATCGAGCAAGCCCCAGAGACAGTCGATCATCTGGACCTACTGCGGTACCTGTTCGTACACTACTTCTCTGGCTTGCCCGTCAGAGGTCGTTGGTCACCGAAGAAAGACAGCTGGTTCATCCCGGAAGTAGAGCAAGAGGAGCCATGGAGGCTGTTCTTCACGGCAGGAAAGCCACACCGAGAGAGGCGGTAGGGGGTCACCGCAGAACAAGTAGACCTCTTGAGTACACGCGCAGCCCGCTGACCGTGGTCCCGTATCCGACGACTCTTGGCGTGAAATTATGCTGGAAAAACCCTGATCGTACGCCGCGGCGCAGCTGTCCCAGAGCAGGCGCTGCCGCCTGTTTCGGCCCTCGGTGGACGAGGAGCGGATGCGCGAAGTGAGTGACAAATGGCGCTGTGGCCCCTCACGTCAACGAGAACGACTTTAGCTTTGCACCCCCAACTCCCCAGAGTGGCCCATCCGTGACCTCGACGACCAGCGCCTGCGCCTCTTCGCCTTCACCCAAGCGGAGCACCGCTCCCGGTACCTCGATGTGTTACGCGCCTTCGATCGTGCTCGAGAAGTCAGCCGCCTCCAGCGCGCCCCCGCCGAGGTCTTTGAGGAGGTCTCCGCCCTGGCGAGCGAGGAGGGCCATGAACGTCGTTCCGGCCAGCGAGGTCATTCCTGGCATAGCAATGTGGTCTCATTCTCGGCCTATGACCGGCGCTGGATGGGTCCTTTCGGCCGTCGAGGAGCGCGACCCTAGGGTGGTGGGTGGCCGGAACGACGACCGAGGCCGCGCGGCGCGCGCACCGGGCGCTAGAACAGCCAAAGCTGCCCAGGAGAGGGACGGACCAGATCCGGAGCGGAGTAGAGCACGGCCCACGAGGGCAAATCCGTCAGCCAGGGCAGGGGCGCCGCCGACGTCCCGGCCACCACAGCGTAGGTGAGGATCAGCTCCTCCCGCGCCAGCGCCAACGCCCTCCACAGGTCGTCGCGCTCCACCTGCGCGCCCGCCGCCACCCCCATCACCAGCAAGGTGTCCACCTCCGCCCCGGGGGGCCGGTCTAGCCCGCCGAGCTGCACCCCCACAGCCCCGCGCCCGGCCGCGACGGGGAGCTTGCGCGCCACCAGCGCGCTGCGGAGCGGAGCGCAGTCGCGCTCCTTTGGGCACAGCACCGCGACCCTGTCGGGGGAGGAGGCCTCGCCCACCGCTGCGGCCACCTGCTCCACCGCGAACTCCCGCTCGATCTGTGGACCCCCGCACCGCACCAGCGCCACCGGCACCCCCTCCGCGCCAGCCCTCAGGCCGAGGGGCTCCCCCGCGACCGCCTCTACCACCGCGAGGATCGCGCCGCTGCACCGGTGCGACCACGTTAGCAGGTGCGGCTCCGCCCCCAGGCGTCGCCCCCAGAGACCCCCTGGGGACCCCAGCGCGAGCGTGGCGTCGGCTGTCTGCGCGAGCCAGCTCGCCAAGCGGGTCCTGCCGTGCTCCTCCAGCGTGTCCAGCGCATCCAGGTACACCTGGCGCCCGTCCAGTCCGCCCCGCAGCAGGCGCTCCGCCCCCCGGCCCAGCAGCCCGGTCTCTGGCCAAGGCCCCGTCTGCCAGCGCGCCGCGAGCGCCTGCTCCAGTCTCCGCCGCCCCTCTGGGGTCGGCGCCAGGAAGAGCGGGTTGCGGTCGCACCCCAGACTGGCGCGCCACGCCGCCCGCGCGACCAGGGCCTCGGTCTTGCCTGACCCCGGCCCGCCGCGCACCAACACCCTGGACGCGGCGCTGGTCGCGGCGGCCTCCTGCTCCGGATCAAGCCCAGACAGCGGGTGGTCCTGCCCCCTCAGCTCCAGCGGAGCCTCACGGCGCTCTCCGGGATCGCGCGGCACGCAGACCTCCTCCTCAGACCAATACCCGTTAGGGGTGATGTGCGCCCCTCGGAGTCCCATGCGCGAGACACAGCCGCTCATCGAAGCGCTCGAACTGCTCTCTCACGACGCCCGCCGGCAGCTCATCGTGCGACGCGCGCACGCTCTGAGTCCCGCTGCGATCGAGGCGCTGTGGGCGCGCGAGCAGGCGTGGAGGCTCCTCGCCCTGACCGCCTGGCGGTGCCGCAGGGAGGCTGGGCGGGCGGCGGAGGCGCTGGACGCGTCCTGTCGCTGGCTGGGGCGAGAGGCGGCGGAGGTGTTGGTGCGGTGGGGGTCGGCGGAGGCCGTGATCGCGGCAGCCAGGGCCAGCGGCCCCCTGGGCCTGGGGGACCTCAGCCGTCAGCTCCTCCGCCAACGCCGGACCGACGTGGCTCCCGCGGTGTTCTCGGTGGCCATCGACCGCGACCTGATCCGGGCCGCGGCGAGGCTGCTCCCCCTGTGCTCACACCAAGTGGTGGCCGCTCACCTGGACCTGATTCCCCCCTCCCACCACGTCTGGCCCCTGCTCGCGGCCCGCCACCCGGGGCTGGCGCTCGAGCTGCTGGAGCGCCTCCCCTCCCTGCTCGACAGGGTCCCCGCCGCGGCCATACCTCCGCTCGCTGCCCACGCGCCCGCACGGCTGCTCGCCCTGCTCAGGCGCCTGCCCGCGGAGTCAGAGGGACGTCCCGCGCTGCTAGAGCCCCTGCTCGGCGCCCTGCCGGAGCGGACCCTGGCGTGGCTCCTCAGCCCCTCGGGGCGCGGGCTCCTCGGCGGGGCGCTCCCGGCAACCGCCCTGCGACATGCGCTGCGGGAGGGCCCGGAGGTCCTGGTGGACGCCCTCGTCCGCGCCCTCCCAGAGGGCGCTCTGGGGCGGGTGCTGCGCCGGGGGCCCTCCCTTTTCGCGCGCACCCTCCTCTCCCGAGCGAGGCCCCTGGAGGTGCGCCCCTGGCCCACAGGGATGATCCCCGCCCTGCCCGGGTCGCTCCGCGCCGCCGGCGCGCGAGGGGCACTCGCCCACCTGGGTTCCAGCTCCCCGGAGGAGCGCGAGGAGCTGCTCAGCTACCTGCCCCCCGAGGAGGCGGAGCGGGGGCTGGAGCAAGCGGAGGTACCCCTTCAGCGGCGGAACCTGGTGCTGATCCGATCCGCCCTCCGCTACAGGCGCTGCATCGAGATGGTAGAGCGGCTGCTCCCCGAGGGGCCGCTGGGCGACGAGGCCCTGTTGGCGCTCGCAGACATGCCCTGCACCTCGCTCACGCCCGCCCAGGCCCCGCTGCTCAAGGCGATCACCTGGTCCGCGCTCCGCTCGCCCGACAAGCGGGTGGGGGATGCCTGGGAGGCCAGGGCGCGCAAGGTCATGGGGCGTGTCCCCGACCCCGATGACCCGCTCTTCCAGACGGCGCGCGAGGTGCTCGTGGACCGCGCGGCCCACGGGCGGCCCCTGATCCTGCCAGACTTCTCCGCCACCTTGCGCCCAGAGGCGGTGGAGGGCTTCGTGGGCCGGCTCGCCCCCTGGCTGCGAGGTGCCTCCAAGCGCGAGTACCACGGCAACCTCATCCAGCTGTTTCGGGCGCTAGGGCCCCTGGGGATCCACGCCCCCGCGCTCCTGCAGTTCACCGAGGAGGCGCTCCGCGCGCGCCCCGATGAGGCGCTGTACGAGGCGTGGCTTCAACCGCGACCCACCCGCCTCGCGCGCCTGCTCGCCCTGATCGAGGAGCGCCCCGAGGCGCTGCGGAGCCCCACGGTGCTCGCGTTCGCCCACCGCCACGCCCAGCACTTGCTCAGGACCGGGCAGCTGCCGGTGGCGGCGTGGGTCGAGCTGCTCCAGCGCTACCCGTCGGGGCTGAGGCGCTGGCTGCCCAGTCAGCGCAAGACCCTCGCGGGGCGCCTGCCTCCGGGGAAGCTCGCGGACCTGCTGCTCCGCGGGTGCGGCGACGCAGCCCCTACCCCCGCGCCACAGTCCGCACCGCTGTCCCCAGATCACCTCGCCCGGCGGCTTCAAGGCGCCAGCCTCCACGACAGGGCGGAGCTGCTCGACGCGCTGCCGTGGACCTGCGCGCCGCGCCACCTGGAGGCGCTGCTGGCCGCGTTCACCGCCACCTCGCCAGGGGGGGCGCGGGATCTGCTCTCCGGCTCACGGCCCAGCAGCAGGGTGCTGGAGGAGCGGGCAGCGGAGGTCCTGGCGGATTTCGAGGACCGTGCGGGGTGGAGAGGTGCTGCGGAGCTGCTGCTCCAGGTGCGCGAACCCGAGGGGCTCGGGGTGCTGGAGGATGCGGTGCTCCCCCTCCACTACCTCGCCAGCTACGACGATCTCCGCCCCTCCAACCGAGACATGCCCGCGACCCAGCGGGTGCGCTATCTGCTCGCCCGCGCCCGCTCCCCCGAGGTTGGCGAGGAGGTCCGCGCCCTGCTGTCTCGCCTGGTGGGCCGCTCCTTCCCCCTGGACGCGCGGCTGCTCCACTTCGTGGACCTCTCCTGGGACGCCCCGGACGAGCTGCTGCCGGCGCTGCACCAGCTGGTGAGCCGGGCACACCCGTGGGAGGTCGAGGCCCTGCACCAGGGGGTGACCGCCCTGCTCTCCCTGCGCCCGCCGCTGGGCGTGGCGGTGATCGGGGCGCTGTGCGGGCACAAGGACGTGGCGGTGCGGAGGGTGGGGCTCGCCGCGGTCTGGACCACCGGGCAGATGCTAGGGTGGCCGCTGACGCTGACCGGCCTGCTGGCGGGCCTCAGGGCGGACCCTGATCCGGGCCTCCGCTTCCTCGCCAGGCGGCGCTTCACCCTGCCAGAGGGGGATTCGCCGTGGACATGATCGGCCCGCGTCGCTAGGCCCTCTCTCGGCACACGCCGCAGCAGGAGGAGCACGCCATGGACGCGCACAGCAAGGCCATCCTCATCACCATCCAGGGGCCCGACAAGCCGGGCATCACCGCAGAGATCGCGGGCCTGCTCGCCGCGGACGGGGTGCCGCTGCTGGACGTGGAGCAGGTCACGGTGCGGGGGAGGCTCTCGCTGAACTTCCTCATCCCTGGGCAGGTGGACCGCCCGGTGCTGATGAACCTCCTGTGGAAGGCCAGAGAGCTGGGCGTGCACGTGGACTTTGAGCTGCTGGAGCCCGAGGCCACCGCGAGCGAGCGCGCTCAGTGCTGGGCGATCACCCTCCTCGCCGCCGATCTGGGCGCGGGGGTGCTGGCGGACGCGGCGGCGATGATCCGCGACGCGGGCTTCAACATCCACAAGATCGGCCGCCTCTCCGAGCGGAGCATGGCCTCCATCGAGCTGCTGGTGCGAGGTGGGCCCGACGCCGACGCGAAGCGCCTCCGGACCACCCTCCTCACCCTCCGCTCGGGTCACCACTGTGACGTGGCCGTGCAGCGCGAGGGGCTGACGAGGCGCTCCAAGCGGCTGGTCGTGATGGACATGGACTCCACCCTCATCCAGCAGGAGGTGATCGACGAGCTGGCTCGCCTGCACGGGGTGATGGATCAGGTGTCCGACCTCACCGAGCGCGCGATGAACGGGGAGTTTCCCTTCGACGCGTCCCTCAGGGCCAGGGTCCGCCTGCTGGCAGGGGCACCCGTCAGCATCCTCCACGAGGTCCAGGCGCTGATCGAGCTCACCCCTGGCGCGGAGGAGCTGGTGCGGGTGCTCAAGCGGATCGGCTACCGCATCGCGGTCATTTCTGGGGGCTTCATCGAGGTCGTCGAGCCCATCCAGCAGCGGCTCGGTCTCGACTACGCCTTCGCCAACCGGCTAGAGGTGCGCGACGGGCACCTCACCGGCGAGCTTGTGGGCCCCATCGTCAACAAGCAGCGCAAGGCCGACCTGCTAGAGAGCCTCGCCCAGACCGAGCGCATCGCGCTCGACCAGGTGATCGCGATCGGCGACGGCGCGAACGACCTCGCGATGCTCGAGCGCGCGGGGCTGGGGATCGCGTTCAACGCCAAGCGGATCGTGCAGGAGCAGGCCGACTACGCCATCAACCAGCGCGACCTGTCCTCGATCCTCTACCTGCTCGGGATCCGCGACGCGGAGGCGATGGCGGTGTAGGGAGAGGGCCGCTCGGGAGGACGCGCCTGGCGCCCCGGGAGCGGGAGGCCCGCTAGAGCGCCGAAGGGAGCCTCCGGCATCGACGCGCTGGCCTCTTGGCGCGGGTCCTTGTCCCTGACCTCGACGCGTACAAAATCGGCGTCCACCCTAGAGAACAGCTGCCATGCGCCGAGGCGCCTGCGCCTGCCCGGACGGCTCGACGGGCCGTCTCAGCGGAGGGCTCCCCTGGACAGGAACTCCGGTCCGAGCGCACATAGGGACCGACGGTGACGCGCCGAGTCGCCTGGCGACTCGGCGCCCGTTTCCAGTCAGGAGGACTCGACGAGCAACTTCGTCTGATGGTCCCGTTGGAAGGATGAAGCGCTCCCTGTGAGACTGTCCGGCTGAAGGACCCGTGCCGCTCCGCGCGACCGGCCAGCGCCCCCGGTGGAGCGCCTACCTGCAGACCTCTACCTCGAGGGTGTAGGCCGCCGCCTCGCCGGACGCGGGCGGGGTCTCGGCCACCACCGCCATGTGGGCGAACCACATGTCGCCCCCGACGAAGGTCTCGGGAGCGCCTTCGAGCTCAGAGGCCTTGACCTCCGCGACCACGCTGTTCTGCCCCTTCACGTCGACCAGGGACTGTCCGGAGTGGGGGCAGCCGCCGGTGCCCATGTCCAGGCGCACGTCCCAGCCCTCGGACACGTTCAGGGTGGAGCGGATGGACTTGACGCCCTCGGGCATGTCGAAGTTCACCTTCTTGTGGCCGCCGACACGCTCGAGCTCGTCGTGTCCGTCGTGGCCCTTCATCTCGCCGGCGTGCTCGCCGTGCTCGTGCCCCTCACCCAGCCCCGGGATGACATAGGTGCCGCGCGCGGCCTCGCCCAGGTCGAGCTTCTCGCAAGGGGATGGGGCCACCTCGGGGGCTGCCTCCTTGGCGACCGGGGCGGAGGCCTCGGCGGTAGGAGCGGGCTCACTGCCAGCGCAGGCGCCGAGCGCGAGGAACAGTGCGACAAGATGCTTCACGGTGTTCTCCATGATGGTTCGGACAAAGCTACTGTGTGGCGTGGGGCCTGACAAGGGAGCCGACAAAATTCTCGGCGTACCAGCGACGCCCCCTCAGCGCGCAGCGCAGCCCAGCTCGTCCGCCCCGTCGCCGCAGTCCTCCACCCCGTCACAGCGCTGGGAGGCCTCGATCGCCTGGGGCTCAGGCTGGTCGCAGAAGAAGAGCGCGGTCTCGCAGCCCTCGGTGCGCTCGTCCTGGCCTCCCCAGCAGTCCACCGCCCCGTCGCAGACCGCCGCGCCGGGCACCGTGTCCAGCGCCTCTCCGCCGCACTCAAAGCCGCACCCCGCCAGGAGGAAGATCAGCGTCAGCATCGCCAGCCTCGCCCGTTGACGCCCACCGCAGACCAGAGAGATCGGGCCTGCCTCGCGCGAGCTTAGCCTACCACTGGGCCAAGAGGTCGGCGAGGAAGCGGCTCCCGCGCGGGCGGGACCTCCTCGCCCCGAAGGTGCGGCGGGGAGAGATCTCGGCCAAGGCCGCCGTCACACCGGTGGAGCGTTCGGCGCCCGACCGCCAGCCTCCACAGCGGGAGCCTCCCCCACGGGGGGCCCTCGGCGGGTGGCCGGACCGCTGGTGGCGTCAGGCGCTGGAGAGCGTCTTCCTCCCTACTGGGGACGCCGAGACGCAGGGCGCCCGCGGCTGGCTGGGTTAGGGGTGTAACCCCCCAAGGAGGCCCCATGACCGACGGTACCCTTCACGTCTACACCTGGAGAGACGGCCTGCTCTCGAAGCTCGGCCACGACCTGCGCCTGCGGGTGGAGCCCTTCGAGGTGGTGCGAGACGGCGCGCAGCTCACCGCCAGCTGCCGCGCCGACGCGGTGCGCCTGGAGAGCGCGATGGTGGGGGGCGTCCCCACCGCGGGCCTGCTGTCGGACAAGGACACCCGGGACATCCACAAGAACCTGGACAGGGACGTGCTCCAGGGGGGGAAATACCCTATCATCCGCTACGTCGGCCGCGTGGAGGGCGATCGGCTGGTGGGCGACCTGGAGCTGACCGGCAAGGCGCGGCGGCTGGAGATCCCCCTCACCCGCGAGGGCGGTCGCCTGCGTGGACAGGTGGAATTCGCCCCCAGCCTGTGGGGCATCAAGCCCTTCAAGGCGCTGCTCGGCGCGCTCCGCATCCAAGATCGGGTCCAGGTGCGCTTCGACCTCCCCGAGCACGAGGCCTGAGATGCCCCACACCTACGGCCCAGTGCCCTCGCGCCGCTTCGGCCTCTCGCTGGGGATCGACCTCATCCCCCACAAGGTCTGCTCCTACGGCTGCGTCTACTGTCAGCTGGGGAAGACCACCGATCTGACCGCTGTGGCCAGGGACTTCGCCCCAGTGGACGAGATCGTCGAGGAGGTCGCGGCCGCCCTGACGCGGGGCCCTCGCCCGGAGGTGCTCACCCTGGCGGGCTCTGGTGAGCCCACCCTGTACCGCGACCTGGAGCTCCTGAACCACCGCCTGCGCGCGCGCTTCCAGATCCCCCTGCTGCTCATCACCAACGGCGCCACCCTGTGGCAGCCTGAGGTAGCCCGCGCCGCGCTCGCCACCGACATCCTCGCGCCCTCGCTTGACGCGGGGGACGCGCGCACCTGGCGCAAGATCGACCAGCCCGCTGCCGGTGTCACCTTCGAGCAGATGGTCGAGGGGCTCCGCGCGGTGACCCACGCCCACACCGGGGAGGTGCGGGTGGAGGTGATGCTGGTGCACAAGGTCAACGACAGCGAGGAGAGCCTCCAGGCCATCGCCGGGGTGCTCCAGACCCTGCGCTGCGACCGGATCGACATCAACACCCCCGTCCGACCCCCGGGGCACTCTCGCCCGCTCACGGCCGACGAGGGGGCGCTCGCCAGGGCGCTGGAGCTCTTCGGATCCAAGGCCGCTCCCATCGGACACTTCGAGCCGCGGGCGGTCACCGCCGAGATCGAGGGAGACGCCGAGCTCGTAGCGGACACCCTGTTCCGGCGCCCCTGCACCGCGGCGGACCTCGCGGCGTCGCTGTCGATGAACCCCCACCAGGTCCTCAAGCTGCTCGACCTGCTGGAGGTAGAGGGCAGGGTCCGCCGCAAGCAGGTGGGGGCCGAGGTCTGGTGGCAGGCCGGGGCCTAGGCGCCTCTCGAGGGCTGCCTCCTCCGCGCCTGGTCCCACGGGAGGTCCGGCCAGCGCGCCGCGGTCGGCGCGCCGCGGGTGCTTCACCGACCCCGTGCCCCTCGCGCGACACGGCACGGGATCAGCCGGACCGTCTCACAGGGAGCGCTGCATCCTTGAGCCACTCGTAAGAACCCCCTCGGCGAGTGGCAAGACCGGCAGCACCACGGGAGAACGCTGATTTTCGTCGCAACTTGCTACGGACGAACCAGCGTTTTGGGAGAGGCAGCGCAGCGGTGGGACTTTTTACGAGGGGCTCATCCTTCCAAACAACCAGCCGATGAAGCTGCTCGTCGCGTCTTCCAGACCGTAGACTGGCGCCGAGGTTGCCAGGCACAGCGGCGTGTGACCGGCGTTTCCTTGGGAGGAAGTGTGCTCTCGTACGCGACGACGTAGGAACAGGGACACGCGTCGAGAGGCCAGCGGATCGGTGCCCCAGGCACACACGCAGGCTCCTCTCGAGGCGCTTCCCCCACAGACGGCGTGGGGCCTCTGCGTGCGCCCTGCGCCCGCTGCGAGGACCGCGCCCTAGCAGGGGGTGAGGGGACACCGCCCTCGGCGGGGGGCATGACGCGCGGCCCTGGCAGGGGGGACCGGGGCCTCTGCCCCGCCCGACCCTGAACAAAGGAGAGGCCAAAGACATCGCTGTCTTCGGCCTCATCGTTCGAGGGGGCGAGGGCTAGGCCCGCGGCTCCAGGCGCTCCAGCAGCACCGAGGCGAGGTCGATGATGATCGCGTCTTCGTCCTTTGCCACCGAGAGCATCCGGTGGCAGCCAGGGCAGGAGGTGACGATCTTCTTCAGGCCCGTCTCCTCGACGATGCCCTTGTAGCGGGCGCTGTTCACCTTGGCGGGGGAGTCCCACAGGAAGCCGCCGCCGCCGCCGCCGCAGCATGCGGGGGTGGTGGGGCTGCCGCCCGAGGTGTGCAGCTTGATCCCCGCAGAGACCAGGGCGTGGGACATGGCCCCCGCCTCGTCGTTGTGGATGGTCTTGCAGGGGTGGTGGGCGGCCAGCGCCTCGGACACGGGGTTGAGCTTGATCTTGCCCTTGCTCACCAGATCGTCGAGGAAGGCGACGTGCGAGCGCACATCGCTGAAGTTCGCCCCGAGCGCTCCGTACTGGGTCTTGATCATGTCCTTGGCGTGCGGGTCGACGGTGATCATGGTGCGGGTGGGATCGCCGCCGAGGGCCTCGGTGAGGAACTCGATGCGATCGCGGGAGTAGAACGGCCACTCCTCCATCATCCCGCCGCCGTGCATCAGGCCCTCGCCCCAGCACTGCTCCTCCTCCAGCACCCCGTACTTGATCCCCGCGGCCTCCAGCAGGCGCGCGGTGGCCACCACCGCGGGCTGCGCCTCTGGGGCGTAGGAGCCCTGGCAGCCCAGGATCAGCAGCACGTCATGCTCTGCCGGATCGTAGTAGGGCATGTCGTTGGACTCGATGAACCTGGTGCGATCGGCGGGGTCCTGCCCGAAGATGTTGCCGGTGGCTGAGACCGGGTTGGCGCCGCCCTCCTTCATCGGCATCGGGGGGTACTCGCCCTCGAAGTGCATCCTGCCGCGGAGCTCCAGCGCCGTGAGCGAGGGGCGGTTGCCCACCGGGCAGACGTTGTCACAGGCCCGGCACTGGGTGCAGAGCGCGAGGGTGTCGCCCGAGATGACCTCAACCACCTTCTCGGCGGCGCTGGGCCCCTCGTTTTCGTCCTCTTCACCCTCGACCTTGACCTTGATCTCACCGACCAGCCCCGAGTCGAGGCGGAACGGAAGGACGAAGTGGTCACGGGGCTTGAGGCCCCCTGGGCCGCCGGGACAGGCGTCGTTGCAGCGCCCGCACTCGATACAGGCGGCGGGGTCGAGCAGGGCGTGGACGCCCATGTCAATCAGGCCGTTGGGCATGCCGACCCGAGCCAGCTCGGCGGTCATCCGCCGGTCGAGGTCCGCCTCTGCCTCCTCGCCCTCAGGCTCCTCCAGCATCAGCGAGGCGTCGAAGTCCCCGCCGGGGATTGGGCGATCGGACGGCACCTCTACCATGTGCTTCATCATCACATGGAAGGGCGCCACCACCAGGTGCAGGTGCTTGCCGTAGGCGATGAGCGAGGGGAAGCCGGCCAGCACCACGAAGTGGATCCACCAGTTGACCTGGGCCCCGACGCTGCCGACGACGAACGCGTGCTCCGCGAGGTGGGTGACCATCAGCGCGCCGATCATCGACAGCACGAAGGTGGACTCCGCCAGGTGGGTGAGTTGGTCCTTCATCACGGTCCAGCGGCGGATCCCAAAGAAGATCAGCGAGCCGAGCACCACCACAGCGGCCACGTCTAGCGGCACGGTGAGCCACAGGGGAAGCTCGATGGGCTCCCCGATCAGGCCGGCGAGGACGTGGGCGCCGCTCTTGATCGAGAACAGCAGGAAGCCGTAGAACAGCAGGGCGTGCGCGAGGCCGGCCAGGGGCCGGTTCGCCAGCACCTTGGACTGGAGCATCACCTCCAGCGCGCCGGTCACCGCGCCGCCGGCGTTGATAACCTTGATCTCGCCCATCTTTGGCCAGACGTGCTTCAGGCGTCGGGTCCAGAGGAGCCAGCCGAAGCTGCCGGTCCCGGCGCCCAACACCAGGAGGATCAAGATGACTTCTAGCGCGTGCATTCGTACCCCCAGATACAGAAGGGGCTGGGAATACCCGAAATTGGACCCCTCAGTCAAGGCAGCAGCGGCCAACGCGGCGCGCGCCGTGCGACGATCGTCTGCTTATTACCGACCACATCGCCCCCGGCCCTTCACTGAATGGGGACTCAGTTTCTCCCCGCTACCTCGGCAATCCCCTCCTCCGATCAGCCCGGTGCGGCGCGGATGGGGTGCTCATGTCGTCGGGGGCGCGGCCAGCGGGAGCCGAGGCGCTCCCCTGGACCATGGGGGGGGACCCGCGCCCCTGAGCGCGGCGCTCCACCCGAGGCCTCCCCCTCGGGCGAGAGGTTCGGCGCCGCGCGGGGCGCGACCAGAGGCGCGCCCGGGCTGCAGCTGCTCCCACGGCGGGGCCGGCCGACCCGGTTGGCGCGTCCTATCCGAGCCGGGGCGCGGGCGTCCGTGTCGACAGCGAGCGCCTCCGGGGGCCTGTGTGGGAGGGCGCAGGCCCGGCGCCGCAGCTGGCCCCGACGCGGGCTGCGAGCGAGCGGCCCCCGATCCTGTCGGCCCGAGGTGGGCCTCAGAGGTAGCCCAGCTCCAGGCGCGCGTCCTCGGACATCATCTCCGGGCTCCAGGGCGGATCCCAGGTGAGCTCGACGTTGACCGTCTCCACGCCCTCGATGGCGAGCAGCCGGTACTCGATCTCCACCACGATGCTCCCCGCCACAGGGCAAGCTGGAGAGGTGAGGGTCATGACCACGTCGATGTGCTTGCGCTCCACCGAGGGCTGCACCTCGTAGATGAGGCCCAGCAGCCACACGTTCACGGGGATCTCGGGGTCGTAGACCTTCATCAGGGCCTTGACCGCCTCGTCGTACATCACCTGGTTCTGCTCGGTCAGATCGGTCTGTTCGCTCATGCAGCCTCCCTCAGTCGGTGGTGACGAGGTTGTCGTTCTGGTGAATCGCGGCGGTCAGGGTGTGCCATGCCAGGGTGGCGCACTTGACCCGCATCGGGAAGGAGCGCACCCCCTCGAAGATCGCGAGCTTGCCCAGCTGATCGCGGTCCACTCCCTCGTCGCCCTCGCCCGTGACCAGCGCGCGCACGTCGTGGGAGAGGCGCTCCACGTCCGCGAGCTTCATCCCCGGCAGCGCCTCGGTCATCAGCGAGGCAGAGGCAGTGGAGATGGCGCAGCCCAGGCCCTCGAAGCGGGCCTCGGTGATCACGTCCCCGTCCAGCTTGAGGTGGACGGTGCACTGGTCGCCACAGAGGGGGTTGTGGCCTCTCCCGTGGTGGGTCGCGTCTAGCAGCGGTCCGAAATTGCGGGGCCGCTTGCCGTGCTCCAGGATGGTCTCCTGGTAGAGAGAGCGCAGGTCGAGCATCATCGGAACACCTCGATGGACTTGCGGAGGGCATCGGCGAGCCGATCCATGTCCTCGCGCGTGTTGTAGAGCCCGAGCGAGGCGCGGGTCGTGGCGAACACCGCCATCCGCTGCATCACCGGCTGAGCGCAGTGGTGGCCGGTCCGCACCGCCACCCCCTCCATGTCGAGGGCCGTGCCCAGGTCGTGCGGGTGTACCCCCTCAACCAGGAAGGAGATCACCCCCACCTTGCCCTCGGCGGTGCCCACGATCCGCACCCCCGGGATCTGCTCTAGCAGGGCGGTCCCATACCGCAGCACGTCGAGCTCGTGGGCGTGGACCGCGTCGAAATCGAGGGTGTTCAGGTAGCGCACCGCCGCGCCCAGCCCGATCGCGCCGGAGATGTTGGGCGTGCCGGCCTCAAACCGGGCGGGAGGGGGGGCGTACTCGGTCTTCTCGAAGGTCACCACGCGGATCATGTCGCCGCCGCCCTGCCAGGGGGGCATGGCCTCCAGCAGCGCGAGGCGCCCGTACAGCACGCCAATGCCGGTGGGACCGTACAGCTTGTGGCCGGAGAGGGCGTAGAAGTCAGCGCCCAGCGCCTGGACGTCCACCCGCATGTGGGGCACCCCCTGGGCACCGTCCACCAAGACCAGCGCCCCGTGCGCGTGGGCCAGCTCGATGATGCGCCTCACGGGGTTCACAGTCCCCAGGGCGTTGGAGACGTGGGCCACCGCCACCATCCTGGTGCGCGGCCCCAGCAGCGCCTCGAAGGCCTCCATGTCCAGCGAGCCGTCGTCGTGGATCGGCGCGACCTTGATCACCGCCCCGGTGGCCTCTGCGATGAGCTGCCAGGGGACGATGTTGGAGTGATGCTCCATCCAGGTGAGGAGGATCTCGTCGCCCTCGTGGAGGTTCGCCCTGCCCCAGGCGTTGGACACTAGGTTGATGGCCTCGGTGGTGCCCCTGGTGAACACGATCTCCCGGTGCGAGGCCGCGTTGAGGTAGCGCTGGATGTCGCGCCTGGCGCCCTCGTAGGACAGGGTGGCCCGCTCGGACAGCTCATGGACGCCCCGGTGGACGTTGGCGTTGTCCATCTGGTAGAACCGCCGCATGGTCTCGATCACCAGCTTGGGCTTGTGGGCGGTGGCGGCGCTGTCCAGGTAGACCAGATCCTTGCCCTTCACCTTCTGGTGCAGGGTGGGGAAGTCGAAGCGGGCCGCCTCCACGTCGAAGCGGCTCATGGGGTCTCCATCCACGACTCGACCTGAGCGGTGGCCAGGTCGCGCAGGCTCCCCTCCGGGAGTGTCTCCAGCACGTCGAGGGCGAAGGCGCGGGTCAGCATCCGCTGGGCTGCGTCCGCGTCGATGCCGCGCTGCCGCGCGTAGAACAGGGCGGCCTCGTCGAGCTGCCCCACCGTGGCCCCGTGCGAGGCCGAGATGTCGTCGTGATCGATGAGGAGCTGCGGCCTCGTGTGGACCACCGCCCCCTGCGACAGGAGCAGGTTGGGGTTCTTCTGCTGCGCGTCGGCCCCCGTCGCCCCAGGCTTCATCTGCACCATCCCGGTGAACACCCCCTGCGCCTGTCCGTCGAGGATGCCCTTGAAGCGCTGGTTGGAGCGCGTGCGAGGCGCGTCGTGGGTGATGTGGAGGGTGTGGTCGAGGCGATCGTCGTCCCGCCCCAGGAACAGCCCGGAGAGGTCTGCCTCCGCCCCCTCGCCTACCAGCTCCACCCGGATCGAGGTGCGGGTCAGGGCGCCGGAGAGGGCGAGGGAGTGGAGCAGGTAGCGCCCCACCCTCGCGACTGAGGCGGCGATATGGGCGACGTGGAAGGCCTCGTCCCCCTCCACCACCTTCAGGTGCCGGAGCTGGGCGTTCTCGCCCACGAAGACCTCGGTGACGAGGTTGAGGAGCCCGGCCCCCCCAGCGGGGTGCTGCTCCACCAGGGTCAGCTCCGCCCCGTCCTCCACCACCACCATCAGGCGGAGCGGAACCGACTGGGCGGTCTCTCCGTCTGACAGGGCGCTCACGACCACCAGCGGCTCGGTGACCGTGGCGTTGCGCCTCACGACGATCCCAACGCCACCGACAAAGGAGGCGGTGTTGAGGGCCACGAAGGCCGACGCCTCCGCGGGGGCCAACGCCCCCAGGCGGGGCTCCTCTCCCAGGGGGACCAGGCGCACGCCCTCGGGCAGCGCCTCGTCCACCAGGTGCCCGTCCACGAAGATCAGCCGGTAGGGCGTGTCCGCCAGTCCAGAGAAGAACACCTCCCCGGGCGCGTCTCCCTGTGGCGCGAGCTCGGCGTCCAGGATCGGCTTGACCGAGGTGTACTTCCAGTCCTCATCCTTGCGCGTCGGGAAGCCCACCGCGTCGAAGGTGGCGAGGGCCTGGGCCCTCGCCGCGCTCAGGGCGTCCTGCGGGACGACCCGTGTCCAGGCGAGCCCGCTCATGCGTTCACCTGCTCCTCGACCCAGGCATAGCCGCGATCTTCGAGCTCCAGCGCCAGCTCCTTCCCGCCGCTCATCACCACCTGCCCCTTCATCAGGACGTGGGTGAAATCGGGCACGATGTAGTCGAGCAGGCGCTGGTAGTGGGTGATGACGATCAGCGAGCGCCCCTCGGTCCGCAGGGCGTTCACCCCGTCCGCGACCGCCTTGAGGGCGTCGATGTCGAGGCCGGAGTCGGTCTCGTCGAGCAGGCCGAGCGTCGGCTCGAGCATCGCCATCTGGAAGATCTCGTTGCGCTTCTTCTCGCCACCCGAGAAGCCCTGGTTGAGGTTGCGGTGGAGCAGCTCCTCCTTCATCCCCACCACCTTGAGGCGCTCGCGGGCGAGCTTGAGGAAGTCGAAGGCGTCCATCCGCGGCAGCCCCCGGTGGACGCGCACGGCGTTGAGCGCCTCCTTGAGGAAGTAGGCGGTGGAGACACCGGGGATCTCGACCGGGTACTGGAAGGAGAGGAACACCCCCTCCCGCGCCCGCTCCTCGGGGCTGAGCGCGAGCAGGTCCTTCCCCTGGAAGGTGACGCTGCCGGCGGTGACCTTGTAGGCGGGGTGGCCGGTGAGCACGTTGGAGAGGGTGCTCTTGCCGGAGCCGTTCGGCCCCATCACCGCGTGGACCTCGCCCGCGCCGATCTCCAGGTCGATGCCCCGGAGAATCTCCTTACCGTCCACGCTGGCGTGGAGTCCCTTGATAGAAAGCATGATTCCTCCGTTTTGGGCCGATCAGCCCACTGCGCCTTCGAGGACCACTCCGAGGAGCTTCTGGGCCTCTACGGCGAATTCCATGGGTAGTTCTCTGAAGACCGCCTTGCAGAAGCCGTTGACGATCATGTTGACCGCGTCTTCCTCGGACAGGCCCCGCTGCCGGGCGTAGAAGAGCTGGTACTCGGCGATGCGCGAGGTGGTGGCCTCGTGCTCCACCTGCGCGGTGGGCTCGAGGGCGTCGATGTAGGGGAAGGTGTGGGCCCCGCAGGAGCTGCCGAGCAGCAGGGAGTCACACTGGGTGTAGTTGCGGGCGCCGGTAGCCCCCTTGGAGATGCGCACCTGGCCGCGGTAGGCCTGGGACGAATTCCCCGCGGAGATGCCCTTCGAGATGATGGTCGACCTGGTGTTCCGGCCGATGTGAATCATCTTGGTGCCGGTGTCGGCCTGCTGGCGCTTGTTGGTGACCGCCACAGAGTAGAACTCGCCCACCGAGTCGTCGCCCTTGAGCAGGATGCTCGGGTACTTCCAGGTGATGGCCGAGCCGGTCTCTACCTGGGTCCACGAGATCTGGGAGCGGGGCCCCTCGCAGAGGCCGCGCTTGGTGACGAAGTTGTAGATGCCACCCTTCCCGTCCTTGTCGCCGGGGTACCAGTTCTGGACGGTGGAGTACTTCACCTTGGCGTCGGCGTGGGAGACGATCTCAACCACCGCCGCGTGGAGCTGGTTCTCGTCCCGCATCGGGGCGGTGCAGCCCTCCAGGTACG
>JAFGVK010000120.1 GCA_016938035.1 Deltaproteobacteria bacterium
AGCGACTCGGCGCCCGAACACAGTCTGGACGATTCGACGAGCAACTTCATCTGATTGTCCCGTTGGAATGACGAAGCGCCTCCTGAGAGACTGTCCGGCAGATTGACCAGTGCCGACTGGTGGACCCACGAGGAGGCCACGAGCGGGGTCTTCGACGCGCCGCTGGAGCACATCCCGGTCTTCGCCGCCGAGGGCACGATCGTGCCGGTCTTCGAGGAGGTCCCCGACACCCTGTTCGAGGTGGAGGACCCCGAGGTGCTCGATCTGAGCGCGGTGGACGGGGGGAGGGTGGTCTACGTGTTCGGCGGGAGCGGGTCCTTCACCGAGGCGGAAAGGCACCACCTCCGAGGTCTCGGGCACACCGACCGGGCCCGGCGAGGAGGAGGCGGTGCTCAGCGCCGGTGCGGTGGCGGTGGCCGGGGCGTCGCTCCAGGTGACGGGCACCGTGGAGCGGAGCTACCGGGAGGTCGAGGTGCCGTAGGGGAGCCTGCAGCGCCCGTCCTCCAGGGGCGGGAACCAGGGGTGGGTGCGGACCCACTCGGCTGCCTCTGTGTTGGGATCCTCCCAGTAGATCGCGTGGAGATCGGCCTCTGCCAGCGCCGGGTCCTTGGTCCGCAGCCAGGCGCCGGCCTCACAGCGGGCGCCGGCCCACCCGGGCGAGCCCACCGGGTAGAGGTCGGCGGCGCTCAGGGCGGTGTCGTGGGCGGTCCACACGAAGTGGTAGCGGCGGTCCAGCGCGGGCCCCTGGGTCAGGGCGAGGTCGCGGGCCGCCCGGGGGAGGGCGTCGAGGCGGTCGTCGGGCGCGAAGGATCCGCCCTCGACCCCCCAGTCCGGGGCGAGCTCGGTGGCGAGGAGCTGCCAGCCGTGCTCCCGCTGGTGCCGGGCCACCTCGAGCAGGCTGGCTGCTCGGTCCGGCTGAGGAGCGGACGGATCCGCGCTGATCACGAGGGCGCGGGTGATGGCCAGCGCTAGCGCGCGGGCCTCGAGCTCGTCGAGCCAGGTGGCTGCCTCCTCCCAGCGGCCCTCCCGGGCGAGGCGCCGGGCGATCAGGGCTCGCAGGTCGGCTCTCAGCCGGGCCGGGGAGACCGCGGCGGACGGCACGAGCTGCCCGTAGTCCTCCCAGGACAGGGGCGCCGTCACGGGAACCGCCTCGGCCTCCGGGGCCAGCTCGCGCCCCAGGGCCACCGCCTCGTCCACGGTGAGCAGGCGCTCTGCCACCAGGGCCAGGTCGGGCCAGTCGCCGGCGGCGAGGTAGGCCCGGGCGGCCTCGGGGTAGCGGCCCAGGATCACCAGCAGCCGCCCGCGCTCCCGCTCGGGGTGGGGCTCCACCACATCGACCGCGGACGCCCACCACACCGTCTGCCACCGGGGGCCGAGGGGGGCGGCCTCCTCCAGGAGCGTGAGCGCGCCCTCCAGATCGCCGGCCCGGGTGGCCCGCCGGGCCCGCAGCCAGGGCACCAGGGGGTGGTCGCCCGCGGCGTCGAGCCAGCGGGCGCTGGCGTCCAGCTCGCCGCGCTGCCAGGCGGCCTCCGCCAGGAGCACCGCGGCCTCCGGCAGCACGGTCACGCCGCTGAGCGCGGCCTCCCAGGGGGCCATCGGGGCCTCCTGGGCGGCGAAGGCGAGGCTGCCGAGCTGCTGGCCGAGCGGGTCGGCCGCGAGGCGGGCCAGGACCTCAGCGGGCTGTCGCGGCAGCTCCCGCACCCGCTCGGTGAGCCAGTCCCTCGGGCAGCGCACCTCGCCGCCCGCCGCCCGGTAGCGCACGCAGGCGGGGAGCCACACCGCCGGGTCGTCGGGGCCCCCCAGCTCCCGGGCCCGGTGGAGGTACGCGGGGGCGGCGAGGCCGGCGCTGTCGGGCCAGCCCGTCGCGGCGGCGTCGATGACCGCCTGCCAGGCGGCGGCCCGTCCCGCGTGGTCCTCGAGGGGGAGGGTGTGGACCAGGCCGGTGAGCGCCCACACGGTGCGCTGTCGCCGCTGGGCGTCAGGGAGGGACAGGAGGGCGAGGAGGTGCCTCCGGGCTGCCGCGGGATCCTCGGCGTGCAGGGCCGCGGCCCCCTCAGCGTACAGGGAGAATTCCGCGGGAACCCCAGCCACATCGGGCACCAGACCCTCCGCTCGGGCGGCCAGCCAGCGCGCGACGGCCAGCTCCGACAGGCCGGCCTGTCGCAGGTCTGCGGCCTCGGCCTCAGCGGTCCTGATCGCGAGGGCGCGCACCGGACCGGCCTGGGCGCGGATGAGCTGCTCGACCCCCACCATCTGCCAGGGGACCAGGCTCGGGCTCAGGGGGCCGTGGGTGAGATCGGGGAGCTCGAAGCCGATGGTGCAGGGCTCAGCGGGACCGGCGAGGGTCAGCAGCAGGGGGATCATCGGCTCACCTCCCTCACCGTCAGCTCGGGCGCCCGCCCGGTGCGGACCCACCCCAGCGTCATCGTCTCTCCCGGGGCAACGAGGCTGTCGCTGGGATTCCACCCCCGGGGCTCCAGGGTGCCGCGCCCGGGCCACCACTCGGCGCCACCCAGCCCGTCGCCCACGAGGGGCTCAGGCTCGACGGTCACGGCCGCCAGGAGACCGGTGGTGTCGCCCTCGTTGTGGACTGAGACCACCCAGGCGCCGAGGCTGTCCTGCGCAGCGCGCGCCACCAGCCGGGGGTGGGGCGCGCGCCCCTCGCGGACCGCGGCCAGGGTCTCGACGGACCACACCATGCGGTCGGTGTCGTCGGGCAGGCGGAACCACAGCAGGCCGGTGAGCGCGGCGGGGCGGTCCTGGGTCCACGCCCGCACCAGCCGCGCCTCCTCGACCGGATCGGACAGGAACAGCTCGTCGCGCCGCTCCTCGGGGAGGTACGCCCTCCGGCCGTAGGTGGGCAGGGCCACCTGGAACGGGCGCCCCAGGGCGCCGGCCTGCTCCACCCAGTCCACCACCTCCGCCTGGAGCGCTGGGCCCCGCTGTCTCCTGTCGTCCCAGTGAACCTGCAGCACGTAGTGGTCGACCTCGTCGGCCAGCCGGGGGAGCTCGGGCGAGGACAGCCAGGTGGGCAGGGCGGTGATCGACAGGGGGAGCGGCGCGGCGGCACCGCGGAGCTGGGGCGCGAGGGCGGTGTACTCTCCCAGGCGCGCGGTGGGCATGTCCAGGTCGAGCTGGACGCCGCCGGCGTCAGGGTATGCGGCGCGCGCCGCGGCGATCGCCGCCACCAGCGCGGGGGCCGGGTCCACGCCCTCGGGGGGGACGCCGGCCCGGATGCAGAGCACGGTGCCCACCGGGAGGGGACCCAGCGCCATCGGGGCGTGGTGAGCGGCGCCGTCCCACCAGCTCAGCGCGTCCACCAGGGCGTGCAGGGTGTCGGTGGGGTCGGCGGCGAGGGTGGCGGCGGTGTGCTCGTCGTGGACGCGGCTCCACAGGTAGGCACCGTCAGGGAGGGGGCCGCTGGCGCGCTCTGAGGAGGCGCAGGCCGCGAGGAGGAGGAGGAGGGACATGGGGTGCTCCGGGGAGAGGGGTCAGGCCTCGGCGCTCAGCCAGGGCTCGAGGAAGGCGTCGCCGCTGTCCAGCGCTTGCATGAGCGGCGCCACGGCCTGCTCTAGTCGCGCCGCGCGCTCCTGGGAGAGGTGGGGGTCGTGGTGGGTCGCGGTGACGGCGTTGAGCAAGGCGTCGAGCCGATCTCCGGGCTCCCGCTCAAACCCGCGGCGCAGGTAGGCGGCGAGGATCTCGTCCGAGCGGAAGGCGCTCCGCAGGTGCAGGGTCTCCCGGATCCAGCCGGCCAGGGCGAGGAGCACCCGCTCGATGTCCTCCTCGCCGAGGCGGTCGGCGACGCGCTGCTCCGCGAGGCGCTCCCAGCGCGCCACGAAGGGGCCCAGGGGCACCTCGCCGAGCTGGCTCGCGCTCTCGATCAGCTTGTCCAAGGCGGCCTCGGGCTCGATGTGGCTCAGGTGCCAGCGCTGTGCCGTGGCCCTGTCCACCTCGAGCAGGGCGAGGTTGGTGCACAGGAAGCGCACCGCTGCCGCGTCCAGGTGCAGGCCCCCGTCGCCCCGGTCGTTGCCCCGGAGCACCATCACCCTGCCGAATTTCCGCGCGGTGTCGTGCTCGATGAGGTCGAGGCGCCAGGCGGTGGTCTCGCCGTTGTAGGCGAAGGCGGCCCGTGCGGGGGCGAGCCGCCCGAGGTTGAGCCTGCTGAGGACCCAGGGGGCGTCCCGCACGTGGTAGCGGGTGCTGACCCGCGCGAAGATCTGCTCCTCGCCGGTGAGGCCCCGCCTGAGGAGGAAGCGGTCCTCGCCCCGTGGAGCGCGTCGCTCGACGAGGGTCTCGACCCACTCTTGCCGCTGACGGTGGTCGAGGGACATCAGCAGGCGGTGCCCCTGGTGGAAGGTCTCCGGGTGGGCCCGGAGCCAGTCCTCCAGCGCGTGGCGCTCCAGGCTCTCCAGGCCCATCCCGCCGGGGGAGAGGAGCCCGCCCTTCTCGATGGCCTCTCCACGCGCCTCCTGGCTGAGCCACGCCAGCGCCTCCTGGATGACCACCGGTGCCGGTGCGAGGTCGTCGACGGGCCTGCGGTGCAGGCGCGAGCGGTGGCGCCTCCAGGTGTGGGGGCGTGCCTGTGAGGACTGCCGGGCGAGGCTGTCGTGAAGGTAGCCGTGGAACCGGTCCTGGGGCGGTGGGGCTGAGCCCCTGGGGATCTCCGGGTGCTGGATCTGCATGCGTCACTCCTGGGTGTCCGGCCCTCTGAGGCTTCCACAGACCGGGGACAGGAACTGCCCCCTCGGCGGAGCCAGGGGCCGGTGCAGTGACCCTAACAGCACGTGGAAAATCTCATGATTTCCGCTAATATTCGGCCATTGTCCTTTGGTATGGATGGTTGTTGGGCTCAGTCCAGCGTCAGCAGCTTCAGCTCCGAGATGTTCACGAAATTGTACACCCCGCTCCCCCCGCCCGCCCCCGCGGTGTAGCCGCTGAAGTGCTCCAGGTAGGACATGTTCGTCCCGTCCGTCAGGGTGATGCGGTACTGCCCCGGCGCGCTCACCCTCAGCGGGAGCAGGGAGCTGTCACGCCACTGGTCCCAGTCCCCCACCTGGGGCATCACCAGGGGGCCCTCGGCGAGCAGGCCGCCGGCGACCGCCTCGACCCTGGCCCATTTCACCGCCGCGGTCATCCCGGTGGAGACGGGGCCGGCGCCGTTCCCGTACACCGCCTGGAGGAGGTGCTCCCCCGCCGCCAGGTCCACCACCACCGAGAGCTCGTCACCGGGGGCGCCCCAGTCGTCGTAGTGGCCCCGGCCGTGGCGCTCGCTCCAGGACCCGCCGGTCACCGCGAAGTCGCCGGCGTAGACCGAGGCCACCCGCGCCACGGCCGCGCCCCACCAGCAGCGCGGGGGGCTGTGGTGGGAGGTGTTGCCCGAGCTCGGGAGGGTGGACTGCACCGCGTAGCAGTGGGTGGTGGTCGCGTGGTCGCCGGAGGCGGGGTCGGTCCAGGTGGTGTCGGTCAGGCCGCTCGCCACCTCGATCCCGTCGCGGAAGACGCTGAAGGTGACCCCGGACTCGCCCCCGTCGTCGAGGCTGAGGCGCAGCCGATCGCCGTCGAGGGCGAGCTCGGTGAGGCCGGGCTCCCGGGGGGCCCACAGGGCCTGCCAGTCCGACAGGTCCGTCACCTCGGTGATCGTCCCGCCGCCGGTCAGGGCGCCGAGCTCGATGGTGACCGTGTGGGCGCCGGTGCCCAGCGCCGCCTCCCCGAGCCAGGCGTCCCCCACCGGGCTGCCGTCGAGGAGCACCGCGTCGATGGCGTAGTGACCCGCGGTCTGCCCGTCCACCGGGGGGAGGACCACCACCACGTCCACGGTGGCGCCGCGCCAGGAGAGCCCTCGCAGCGCGAGCTCAGCGCTGCCCGCGAGCAGGCCGTTGCGGAGCCCCGCCGTGACGAAGGGCCGCCAGCGCACCGCCTCCTGGGTGGCCTCCATCCCGAGGACCCCCTTCACCACCGCCGAGACATAGCCCGCCACCGACCAGAGCTGGCGGCGGCTGTTGACCACCGGGCCGGAGTACTCGCCGTCGTCCACCCAGTTCGCGCCGGTGGTGAACTCGAGGTTCTCCATGTTCGACAGGTTCAGCGCGGCGCCCCGCACCAGCGACTCCAGGTCGTGGTCGAAGGCGGCGCTGTTGCCGACCCGCCGCGCGGCGCGGAGGTCATAGGCGGTGACGAAGGGCCAGATCGCGCGGTTGTGGTAGACGGGGATCAGGGGCTGCTGGGGCCAGATCACCGGAGCGCCCACCGGGGTGCGCGGGTAGCGGGCCACGAGCGAGGCGGCGCGCTCCTCGTCCGCGAGCCACAGGGCGGCGAGGGCGCTGCCGAGGAGGTCGTACTTGTGCAGGGCGGCGGGATCGAGGGCGGTGGGCTTCATCGTGCTGTAGAGGCCCGCGTCCTCGAGCCAGAGCTCGGCGTCGAGGGCCTCGGCCAGCGCCTCGGACCAGCCCCGGTAGCGGGCGGCGGCGGCGGTGTCGCCCGCCTCCTCGGCGAGGTCGGCGGTCACCCGCAGCGCCACCAGGTGCCCCACGTTGGTCGACAGGGCCTTCGACATGGCGATGTGGACCGGGTCGGCGGCGGTCCAGGTGGGGTAGGACTGCTCGCGCCAGTCCAGGAAGGACTGCTCGCCCCGGTACAGGCCGTCGCCCTCGTCCCACGCATAGAGGCGGTCGCGCTCCACGGTGTTCACCAGCGCCGCCAGGGCCTGGTCGCGGAACGCGATCCGCTCGGCGCCGTCGAGGTACTTGAGGGTCTCCCAGGCGCCGAGGGCCCACACCACCCGGTCGGTGCTCACCGGCCAGGAGCCGCCGGTGCCGGTGTCCTGGACGATCTCGGGGGTTCCGCCCCCTGCCGCGGCCTTGCGGTCCGAGAGCTTGAACTGGAGTGAATTCCGCGCCCGCACCGGGTCGATGAGCGCCAGGCCCAGCTCGGTCGCGTAGGCGGTGTCGCGGGTCCAGACGTAGGTCCACTGCTCGCCGGTCTCGAAGCAGTCGCAGTCGGTGGGCGACCCGTCCGAGAAGGCGCCGTCCTGGATCTGCGACACGCTCGCCTGTCGCGCCTCGTGCAGGGCGAGGGCGAACAGGGCGTCGAAGAGGTCGTGGCCCGAGCGCAGCACCGGCTGCCCGGGCTCCTCCTCGAAGCGCACCTGGCCCGAGGCGGGGGTGTCGTCCCGAAGGGGGTGGGTGCTGCTGAGGACGTAGCTGCGGGTCAGGGGGTCGGCCGCCGAGACCTGCACGGTGACGGTGTCGCCGCCCCAGCTCAGGCTCCGGGTGTCGGTGTCGGTGTCGGTGTCGGTGTCGGTGTCGGTGTCGGAGTCCGTGTCGGTGTCCGTGTCGGTGTTCGTGTCTCCGGCGCTGTCGGTGTCCTTGGACGGGCAGGCGGTGAGCAGGCCGGCGAGCAGGGTGAGCTGGGACAGGCGACGCATGGGACCTCCGGGTGAGGGCAGTCTATCCCGCTGTCCTCGCCCTCAGGCCCAGCGCGACCGGATCGCGGCGACGACGTAGGGGGTGAGGTCCTGCGCGAAGCCGTCGAGGGTGGCGGCGAAGCGCTCGTCGGCCTCGTAGAGGTCGGCCAGGCCCAGGTGCAGCTCGCGAGGACAGGGGTAGAACCAGCGCTCGATGCTCAGGCGGTGGTCCTCGGCGGCCTCGCGGGCCTCGGGGCTGTCGGGGGGCAGGCACCGGTCGCGCAGGGCGGCGAGGGTCCGGTAGGGGATCGCGGTCTGTTCCTCCATCCTGCGCCTGTCCTCGTCCGTCCAGTGGCGCTGGCGGCGGCGGGACGCGCGCCAGGCCTCGGTGTGGCCCCAGCGCTCCCGCGCCTCGTCTTCGTGGGCGGCGGGGTCGAACCCGCCGAAGAGCTCCTTGTCGCGCATGGCCTCCTCCTCGCCCAGCAGGGCGTCGATGCTCCGGATCAGGCGCCGGTCCCGGTCCACCCGGGCTGCGAGCTGCTCCCGCCACGCGGCCAGGGCGCTGCGGCGGTCCCGCGAGGGATCGTCGAGCACCGCGGCGATCTCCGCCAGGGGCAGAGACAGGGTCCGCAGGGTGAGGATGGCGTGCAGGCGCTCCACTTCCGCCCGACCGTAGCGGCGGTAGCCCGCCTCCGAGCGGCTGGCGGGCACCAGGAGCCCGATGGCGTCATAGTGGTGGAGGGTGCGCACGCTGACCCCGGAGAGGGTCGCGAGCTCGCCGATGCTGTAGGTGGACATGCCGGCTCCTGCCTTCCTGATAGCGCCCTGACGCTGCGTCAGGGTCAAGGGCTGGAGCCGGATTTTCCTGCGCCGGTCACTGCGGGGCCGATCACCTCGATGCGGTTGGTCCAGATCCAACCCTCGTAGCGGGCGGGCACCCGCGCCAGGTCCTCGGCGCTGTCGACGCCGGTGCTGTGTCCACCCGCCAGAGGCCCGATCAGCACCACCTCGGAGCCGTGTCGCGCCAGGCGACGGGGCATCGACCGGGAGAAGCCCCACACCCAGCGGTGCAGCCCCAGAGGGACCGGCACCAGGGTGTGGCGGCAGGCAGCGGGCACGTGGCCGGTCCACCCGGTGAGCAGCCAGCGCTCCAGGCAGGCCCTCGAGGAGGCCCTGGTGAGGGTGCGCACCTCGGGCAGGCGACGCGCCACCTCCTCCACCGCCGCGGGGCTGCCGTACACGATCTGTCGCGCGCGATCTTCCGATGAGCGCACGGACAGCGCCTCCGCGACCGCGGCGCCCACCTCGGGGCCGCCCGCCTTGATGTCCACCAGGAGCGCCACCCCTGGCAGGGCCTCGAGCACCTCGGGCAGGGTGGGCAGCAGCCCGGTGCCGGTGCCACGCAGGGGATGGGTCGCCCCGCCGTCGGCGGTGTAGCCGTAGCCGAGGTCGAGGGCGCGCAGCGCCGCGAGGGTGTGCGCCTCCGGGGGGCCGCTGCGGTCGGTGCGACAGGAAATCTCCGCGTCGTGGATCACCGCCAGGTGTCCGTCTGCGGTGAGGTGGACGTCGAGCTCCAGGCGCTCCGCCCCGGCCGCCAGGGCCGCCTGCATGGAGGGGAGGGTGTTCTCCAGGTAGCCGTGCTCCGGGGGGATAATGCGCGCCGCGGTGCAGGTGTGGCTGTCGATGCCCTGGTGGGAGAAGGTCTGGTCCCCGGTGGGCGAGCAGGTGCGGGCCCTCGGCGCGGGCGCTGCCGCACAGGGTGAGGAGGAGGAACAGGGGCTTCATCGGGATCTCCTGCGTCAGTCCCTACTATGCAGGGAGCGTGCCGTGCTAGCCTGTCCCCATGCGCACCCTGGCCTTGCTCCCGCTGCTCCCCCTCCTCGGCTGCGCCGCCAGCCGCGGCCACACCCCGGTGCCTGCCGGTCAGGTGGCGTGGACCGCCTCCCTCGGGGGGCCGGTGGTGGAGTACTTCGACGGCCTCAAGCCCCTGCCGCTGAGCGCGCTGGGCGGGGCCTATGGGGTGGACGGTCGCACCACCGTCCACGGCGCCATACTCCCCACCGGGCTGGCCCTGTTCGGGGTGCTCGGGCTCGAGGGGGGCGCGAGCCACCTCCTCTGGGAGGGCGAGAGCAGCCGCCTGATGGCGGACGGCTCCCTGTGGGTCTTCGCCGGACCCCACAACGGGGCCGCGAGCATCGACTACGACCCTGCGCCCGGCGGCCTCCGGGTGTTCCCCGAGGGGCAGCTCCTGTGGGCGCGCGACCTCGGTCCCCACACGGTCTACGCGGGCGCGTCGCTGTTCGTGCAGCCCTGGCCCGACCCCACCGCCCTCCCTGCGCCGCTCCTCGGGGCAGAGGTCCGCCTGGGGCGCCTCGGCCTCCAGCCGGAGCTCTCCTGGGTGGAGGCGTGGAAGGACAACGAGCCCTACTCGCCCCAGTTCCTCGGAGTGTCAGGCCATGGCGCCCTCTCCCTCCGGCTGGGGCTGACGCTGCACCCCGGAGGTGGGCGATGAGCCGGGATCTCCTGGTCCTCGCCGTCCTGACAGGGCTGTCGGGCTGCATGAACCTCGACTGGGCCATCCTCGGCGGCGACCCCGTCGACGCCTACGAGCTGCCCCTGGAGCTGGTGCCCGCGGACCAGGTGGCGTGGGTCCAGTTCGAGACCGAGGACGGCCGCACCCTGCACGGGGTCTGGGCCCACCAGGACCCGCCGGCGCCGCCCCTGATCTGGTTCCACGGCAACGGCTCCCACCTGGGCACCGAGGACTACTGGTCCCGGGTGGAGTTCCTGTGGGCGCTGGGCACCCACGACGTGTTCGCCTTCGACTACCGCGGCTACGGCCTCTCCGAGGGCCCCGCCGACGGGGGGATGCTCCTCTATGACGGCGACGCCGCGGTCGCAGCGGTCTCCGAGGCCACCGGGGTGCCGCCTGAGGGCATCCCCTGGGTGGGGCTCTCCCTCGGCGGCGCGGTGGCGGTCCACACCGGCACCAGGCTCCCCGCCCAGTCGATCACCACCGTCGACATGTTCCTCTCCGCCGACCGCTCCTCGGGCGACGCCACCGGGCTCGACCTCCCCGGTGGCTGGCTCTTCTCGGAGCACATCGACAACGGCGAGGCCATCGCGGCGGTCCAGGCTCCGGTGTTCGTCATCCACGGCCTCGACGACACCTACGTGGACCCGGACTACGCCCTGGAGCTCTACGCCCTCGCGCCGGACCCCAAGGAGCTCTGGCGCCCGGAGGGGGTGCCCCACGGGGGCATCGAGGCGACGATCCCCGAGGAGTACGCGGCGCGGCTGGGTGCGTGGCTGGGGCGGTGGTGAGCGGAGGTGTCACAGTGATGCCTTCAAGGTGTGGAAGGCCAGCGTGTACCGATCCGAGGCTGTGCCGCTGACAGCACCTCCGGCCCATGCGTCCGCCCCCTGCTCACGATGACCGACGATTCGCCATGTCGGCCCAGCGCTATGGAGGAGGTCGTGATCATCGTGGCCGATCGGCTCGGGCTCAGCAGCCCTTCGCCGCCAACGCCGCGCCCGTGGAGCGTCCCGGCTGGGTGCTATCACGAACGAACCACCGGTATCGGCGCGTGCCACGCGCTCCGCGCCGGGCGCTGGGGCCTTCCGGTCCTCGGCCAAGCGCGTGGTTCCACGACTCTGTGCGCTCGGACCGGACCTCCTGTCTGAGGAGCGCCGGAGTCCATTGAAATACCCCGGCCAGAGCGCAGCTTGGGAGCGTGGGACCCGCTGAGGCGCTGCGCGGGAGTCCCGGCGCGCGGGGGACCCAGCTCCAGAGGCCGTGATCTGCGCTGTCTCGTCTGTCCTTCGGACAGGGTCGACCAGGGCGCTGCCGAGACCCTGGTGACCGAGCCCGCTGACGAGGCCGGCTGGGGTGTCCTTCTGGGCGAGCTGTGGGCCAGCGCTGAGGGCTGGCTCCCGGGCCTGGACGCCCAGCCCGCCGGGCGGCTGATCGGTGCCCTGGCGAGGGTCAGGCAAGCGCACCTCCCTCGTCCTCCACAAGCACGCCTTGAACCGGTTTCGCGTCCACCAGAGCGCGCAGCCTGGCCCTTGGAAGGGGGCGTCGGCGCACCGGGCGCTCACCGGCGTCAAGGTGGATGACTGCCTGTCGATGCTCAGCCAGCCCCCCAGGCGAGGCTTCGCCGCGCCGGCCTGATCCCGGCTCGCGCCCTGCAAGAGATGGCGCTCACCCCAAGGTTCGCACGCTCCCTGCGCGGACTGCACAGGTGCGCGCGTTCGCCGCGACGGTCTAGCGGGAGCCCCTGGGTCGGAGCCTGGCCGTCTCTCCCGGCGCTGTGTGACGGTCCGCGGCATGCTCGTCGCCTTCGCCGTTTGCGCGCCGTCCAGCTTCGTGGTGCGACGACAGTCGCCGGGCCCCCCTGCGGTGGCCGCCTCGGGGCGCTAGAGCTTCTCGAGCGCCGCCAACAGCTTGAGGTGCACCTCGGCCAGCAGGTCCCGCAGGTCCTCCCGCCCGGTCATGTCCTCCAGGGGGCGAGGGTCCACCACCCCCACCTGCACCGTGCCCAGGTCATCCTCGGTGATCACAGCGTTGCAGGGCAGGTTGAGCCCCATGTTCCCGTCGATCAACAGGGCGCGGTGGGCGAGGGGAGGGTTGCAGGCGCCCAGGACCTTGTAGGGGCGGTAGGCGATCCCTAGCTTGGCTCCAAAGATCTTCTGCAGATCCATCGCCCACAGCACCCCGAAGCCCTCGCTCTGGAGCGCCTCGGTGACCGCCGTGACCGCGGCCTCGTGGGTGTACTCTGGGAGGGTGCGGACGGCGGTGTAGCGGCTTGTGTCGAGCATGGGATCTCCTGCGCCTGATCCTCCTAGCCGGAACCTGCAGGGGGACCAGAGACGCCTCTGAACTTGGGGGTGCAGGCTACGATGGCGGCGAGGATGCCTGCGCAGGGGGGCGCTCGCCCCGGGCCTGTGGCGCGTGTGCGGCGCGGTCGTTGCGCTCGAGGGGTATCGAATTATCCCACCTTCTCGCTAGCAGAACTCTCATCCCAGGGAAGCTCCATGACCCCAGCGCGCGCGCTCCTGATCCTCTCCCTCGCCCTCTTCGCCTGCCGCAAGGAGGACGAGACCCCCCTCGACCTCGACGGGGACGGCTACGGCGCCGACGTGGACTGCGATGACACCGACGCGGC
>JAFGVK010000121.1 GCA_016938035.1 Deltaproteobacteria bacterium
TCGTTGCAGTCCACGTCGCTGGTGTGGCCGTCGCCGTCGAGGTCGACGGGCTCCTCCTTGCGGCAGCCGGTCAGGGCGAGGGCGAGGGCGAGGAGGACGGTCGTGCGGAGGAGGGTCATGGGGGCCTCGGGATGGGGTACAGGGACAAGGTAGCCGATCGGAGGGTTGGAGTGGGGCTTGAGGGCCTCCCGCGTCGCAGGCCCCGTCCCCCGGTGATAGAGAGGGCTCTTTCCCAAGAGAAGCCCCCAATGGACAAGCACCACCTCGCCGCGAGCACCGTCCGCGCCCTCGCCATGGACATGGTGACCACCGCGAACTCCGGCCACCCCGGCCTGCCCCTCGGCGCCGCCGACTTCAGCACCGTCCTGTGGCGGTCCTTCCTCAAGCACGATCCGACCACCCCGGACTGACACGACCGCGACCGCTTCGTGCTCTCCGCCGGGCACGGCTCGGCCCTGCTCTACAGCCTGCTCCACCTCGCCGGCTACGACCTGCCCATGGAGGAGCTGCGCGCCTTCCGCCAGTGGGGCTCCAGGACGCCCGGCCACCCCGAGCACGGGCACACCGTCGGCGTCGAGACCACCACCGGCCCCCTGGGCCAGGGCTTCGCCAACGCGGTGGGCATGGCCCTCGCGGAGCGCTGGCTCTCCGAGCGCTTCGGCACCGAGCTGGTGGACCACCGCACCTGGGTCCTGGTGGGCGACGGCTGCCTGATGGAGGGCATCTCCTCCGAGGCGGGCTCCCTCGCGGGCCACCTGGGCCTGGGCAAGCGCATCGCCCTGTACGACGACAACCACATCACCATCGACGGCAACACCGAGGTGGCCTTCATCGAGGACGTGCAGGCGCGCTTCGAGGCCTTCGGCTGGCACGTCATCGCCACCGACGGCCACGACGAGGACCTCATCGAGGCCGCCCTCGAGGCCGCGGTCGCCGAGACCGGGCGCCCCACCCTGGTCGCCCTGCGCACCACCATCGGCAAGGGCTCCGACCTGGAGGACTCCTCCAAGTGCCACGGCTCGCCCTTCTCCCCCGACGCGGTCAGGGTGATCAAGGAGCGCATGGGCCTCGATCCCGACGCCACCTTCGCGGTCCCCGACGAGGCCCGCGCCACCTTCGCCGAGCACGGCGGGGCCGACGCCCGCGCCGCCTGGGAGGCCCGCCTCGCGGCCCACCCCCGCCGCGACGAGTTCCTGGCGCTGATGTCGGGCGAGGGGCTGCTGGAGGACGTGGACTGGCCCGCCTTCGAGGCCGGCTCGAGGATCGCCACCCGCAAGTCCTCCGCCGCGGCGCTGAAGGCCCTGGTGACGGCGCACCCGCAGATCCTCGGCGGCTCCGCCGACCTCGCGGGCTCGAACGGGACCAACATCGGCTTCCCCTTCCTGACCCCCTCCGACTTCAGCGGCACCCGCACCGTCGCCTTCGGCGTCCGCGAGCACGGCATGGGCGGCATCGCCAACGGGATGAGCCTCCACGGGGGAGTGCTCCCCTACGTGGCGACCTTCCTGGTCTTCCACGACTACCTGCGCCCCGCGGTGCGCATGGCGGCACAGATGGGCCAGGGCGTGGTCTACGTCTACACCCACGACTCCTTCCTCCTCGGAGAGGACGGCCCCACCCACCAGCCGGTGGAGACCCTGCTGGCCATGCGCGCCACCCCGGGCCTGCGGGTGGTGCGCCCCGCCGAGGCGACCGAGACGGTGGAGGCCTGGCGCCACGCCATCGCCCGCCGCGACGGCCCCACCGCGCTGATCCTCTCCCGCCAGGGGCTCCCCACCCTGGAGGACGGCAGCCTAGCCTCCGGCCTGCACCGGGGCGGCTATGTGCTCGACGAGGGCGACGATGTCGCGCTGATCGCCACCGGCTCCGAGGTGGCCCTGGCCCGGGGCGCCCGCGCCCTGCTGGCCGAGCAGGGGATCTCCGCCCGGGTGGTCTCGATGCCGGTGCGCGAGGTCTTCTCCGAGCAGGACGCCGACTACCAGGCGGCGGTGCTCCCCGCCGGGATGCCCCGGGTCTCCATCGAGGCGGGCGTGACCCTGGGCTGGGAGCGCTGGATCGGCGCCGACGGCCTGGCCATCGGCCTCGACCGCTGGGGCGCCTCCGCCCCGGACAAGGTGCTGGCCGAGCAGCTCGGCTTCACCCCCGGGGCGGTCGCGGCGCAGGTCGCGGCCCACCTGGGGCGCTGATGGTCCGGGTCGCGGGGATCCCGCTAGGCGAGGGCTACCCCCTCGTCCTGATCGCGGGCCCCTGCGTGTTCGAGGACCTCGACGAGACCCTCTTCCTCGCCGAGGCCCTGGCCGAGGCGGCGGGAGACACGCCGCTGATCTTCAAGGCCAGCTTCGACAAGGCGAACCGCACCTCCGGGGCCTCCTACCGGGGGCCGGGGCTCGAGCGCGGGCTGGCCTGGCTGGCACGGGTGAGGGCAGAGACGGGCCTGCCCCTCACCACGGACGTCCACCTGCCCGACCAGGCCGCCCCTGTCGCCGAGGTGGTGGACCTGCTCCAGATCCCGGCCTTCCTCTGCCGCCAGACCGACCTCCTCCAGGCGGCCGGCGCCACCGGGCTCCCGGTGAACATCAAGAAGGGGCAGTTCGTCGCCCCCGAGGCGATGGCCCACGCCCGGGCGAAGGCCCTGGAGGCCGGCGCGGCGGGGGTGATCCTCACCGAGCGCGGCACGGCCTTCGGCTACGGGGACCTGGTGGTGGACCGCGCGCCATCCCCCGGATGGCGGCGACCGGCTCGCCGGTCTGCTTCGACGCCACCCACAGCACCCAGCGCCCCGCGGCCCTCGGGGACCGCACCGGCGGCGAGCCGCCCCTGGCCCCGGCCCTGGCCCTGGCCCGGGCGGCGGTGGTGATGGGGGCCCACGCGGTCTTCGCGGAAGTCCATCCAGACCCGCCGCCGGCCCTGTCCGACGCAGCCTCGCAGCTCGCCCTGGCGGACCTCCCCGCCTTCCTGGAGGGGCTGCGCCGGGCGGAGGCGACCCGGTGAACCGCCGGCGGCCCGCGACCGCGCTGAGCCTGGGCGGAGCGGGGCTGCACAGCGGCGTGTCCTGCATGGCCTCGGTCTCCCCGGGGCCGTGGGGCTCGGGGCTGGTGCTGGTGCGCGACGGGGTCGAGCACCCGGTGAGCCTGGCGCACGCGGCGGCGGTGCCGGGGGCCACGGTGCTGGGCGGGATCTCGACCCCGGAGCACCTCCTGGCGGCCCTGCTGGGGCCCGGGCTCACCGACGCCCGGATCGCGGTGGCAGGGCCGGAGCTCCCAGGGCTGGACGGCTCGGCGGCCCCCTGGTGCGCGGCCCTGGTCGCGGTGGGGGCTGAGGAGGAGCAGCCGCTGGCGCCCCTGCGGATCCGGCGCGCCTGGCGCCACGAGGGGCACGGCGGCGCGGTGGTCCTGGCGCCCTCGGACACCCTGCGGGTCTCGGTGGCGGTGGACTACCCGGAGGTCGGGCTGCGCGGGGAGGCTGCCTGGTCCCCCGGACAGGACTTCTGCACCCAGGTGGCCCCGGCGCGCACCTTCGCCCTGGCCTGGCAGGTCGACGCACTGCGCGCCGCGGGGCGGGGGCGGGGCGCAGACCTCGACAACACCGTGGTGCTGGGCCCCGAGGGGCCCCTGAACCCCGGCGGCACCCGCTTCGCCGACGGGCCGGTGCGCCACAGGCTCCTCGACGCCCTCGGGGATCTCGCGCTGCTGGGGCTGGCCCTAACGGGGCACCTGCGGGTGATCCGCGGCTCGCACCGCCTGCACCAGGAGGCGTTGCGGGCGGCACTGCGGGCGGGGATCATAGACTGAGGATCAGGGCCCTTCCTGGGCCATCGCCCGGCGGATGCCCTCCGCGATCCAGGCGCGCTGGTCTGGGGGGATGCCCAGGTCGATGGTGCTCCCCGGCACCCAGCGCAGGGGCTGGGCGTCGCCCCAATCCCCGCCCCTGAAGCGCGGCCTGCCCCCCTCCAGGGTGATCAGGTCCAGCCCGCTCACCCCCACGTGGGCCACCGAGTCCATGGGGCCATTGCCCCCGTCCAGCCAGCCCTCCACCGGCGCCCAGGCGTGGAGGTCGGCCCAGTCGAGCACATAGTGAACCCCGGAGCGATCCCGCACCTCCCGGATCGCACCGAGGCCGCAGTAGTCCGAGCGGAATTCCTCCGTGCGCTCCATGGCGTAGGTCCAGCGGGCGAACCAGCGGTCCTCCTCCTCCAGGTGGAAGAAGCGCACTGGGCACCGCACCCGCTGGAACTGGCTCTCGAAGGTGGTCACGATCACCGGGCCCACCGGTCTGGGCTGGGGGGCACGGCGCCCTCCGGGCAGGACCAGCCGGGCCAGGACCTCCTGCCGCTGCCCCCTGCTGCCCGGAATCACCCCCTTGGCGGAGATGCGGTGCCTGCGCACATCGACCATCCGGTCTTCCAGCCGGGCAATGGAGCGTCCCGAGTCGCCCCCCGAGCCCCGAGGCCCCCCCCAGAAGCCGGCCAGTCGGACGCGATGAGGGCCATCGCCGTCCAGACCCATCCAGCGACGCAGGTCGGCGGGTACGCCCAGGTGGAGGGAGGCGCCAGCGACCTCGGTCCACCAGGTGTCGGTCCAGAGGGTGTGGTTCATGGGGGCCCCTTATCGCTCTGAGCGCTGCAGTTCAGGTAGGACGAGTCCCGGAGCGCGCGCCTGGAGCATCGCGCTCACAAGCTGGTGCGCCTGAGTCGGATCCGTCGCGAGGGAGAGTTCCTGAGCACGGCGCAGGAGGAGGACGAGCTCCTCGGCCACGACCACCCCGTCCTCCGCCACCGCGTCGACGATCAACTCCAGGCGCTGCTGCCTGGCGCTCTCCTCATCACCTGCACCCAGGGAGGAGAGGGGCGGGAGGTCTTCGGCAGCCTCCTCGTGAGCCAGCCCGTGGGAGCCCCCCGCCGCCCTGGCCCGCAGCTCGGTGAGGTTCGCTCCCAGCACCTCGAGACGAGCCCCCATCCGGCGCAGCGCCTGGAGTGAGGCCTCTTCGTCCGCGCGCTCCCGCCGCTGAGCGCGGAGCTGGCCCTCGATCCACTCGGAGAAGCGCGCCACAGCACCGTGGAGGTGCTCCCGAGCCCCGCCCGCGAGGGCATCCGCGAACGAGGCCCGAGCCCCGAGGAGCTGGCGGGAGCGCGCTGCCCCCGCCTCGCGGATCGCGGCCTCCATGCGCTCGGAGACGCCGATCTGACCGAAGAGGAAGCCCCCCGCCCATCCGACCGCCGCCCCCATGGCCCCCCCGAGGACCGTCCCCACGCCGGGGAAGAGCACCGTGCCGATGGCTGCCCCGATGCCGCCCATCACACCGCCAGCGCCCACACGACCGGCCAGGGAGACCCCCTCGCCGTCGAGGCCCAGCGCTGGGGTCAGCGCGACCCGGCCCAGCGACACGACCTCACCCTCCGCATGCACCGCATCGGCGATCTGGTAGCGTGCCTGCAGCCTGCGCAGTCCTGGCTCGACGAGCTCCACCGCGCGCGCATCCATCTCGCGAGCCAGGCGCTGCTGGAGTTCTGTGTCTCCGGCCTGCATCCGCTCACCGAGCTCTCCCTCCAGCCGCGTCAGCAAGGCCTTGGTCGAGCTGCTGGTGGACGCCTCGATGATGCGCGTTCCCACCTCCTCTGCGAGCGCGTCATACCACGCGATCGTGTCCTCTGAGGCTCGCCGAAGCACGCGCTCCACCTGTGGATCCACCGCCGGCAACATCTCCTTCACACACGCGTGGACAAAGACCTCGGGCTCCGGGAGGCGCTGGGCAGCGAGCTGCTCCATGCGGGCCTTCTGGGCCTTCTCCCGTGCCTGGATCACAGGGGGCAGGCTCACCAGGGACCGTCGGATGGCGAGCAGTGCCCGGGCACCCAGGATGTTGGACCGCTCCCGCCAGACCACCTCGAACAGGCGTCCGACCTCTGCGGCGAAGCGGGCCTCGGCCTCGGGCTCGTGGTCCAGGGCGGGCTTGGAGCCGACCGCGAAGGACAGCACCGAGGTCTCCGCTCGGCTGGTCGCCTTCGCGAAGCGCTCGACCGCGAGCGCCTGCACCTCCGCGATCTCCTCGGAATCCTCAGCGTTCTCCTCAGCCTGGTCCAGGCGGGTGAGCACCAGGAGGATGTAGGGGACCACCGTCTGGACCTCCTCCGCGAACTCCAGGGTGCTGCGGGAGGTGGCCTGGATCATCGGAGAGAGGAGCAGGCAGCCGTCCACCTCGGCCAGGGCAGCCTCAGCGCGGACGCGGTTGACCTCGCTGTCGGTGTTCACCCCTGGGGTGTCCACCAGGCGCAGCCAGGGCGGCAGGTGAGCAGCCGGGTAGCTGAGCTCCAGCGCGCGGACCTGGGCCCCCCGCGCGTCCATGTCGGTGAGCTCGCGGATGGCGGTGATGAAGCGGTCGTGGTGCTCGTCCCGCGCCACCGCCACCGCCCTGGCCCCTCGGGCCTCTGCCTCCATCGCCGCATCGAGGGCCACCTCGGCTCGCGACAGGGCCTCCTCCCGGGCGAGGACCAGGCGCTCCTGGAGGGACAGAGACACCTCGATCACAGCGATCGACTCAGCGGCGACCTCATCGTGGCGTCGGTGCGTCTGGCGGAGCTGCTGGAGAGCTCCTCGGGCATCCTCGACCTGTGCCTCTGCCGCCACCACCTCGGTGATCCTCTCTCTCGCCATCCAGCGCAGAGAGGACGCCAGCAGGCGCAGGGGAAGGGTGAGACAGCCGGTGTGTGCGCTGGTGTCGCAGTACCAGGGGAGCGCGGCCCGAAGGAGCGCGCTCTCGTCCACCAGGGCCTGCACCTCTCTGACCTCCAGAGCAGCCAGGGCGCTCCGCTCCGCCGCGTGGCGGGCCTCCCGCTCCCTCCGCTCGACAAGGGAGGTGAGGACCCGAGCGTGCTGTACCTGGACCTCGTCGAGCACGGCCTCTGCCCGGTCCCGTCGGGCGGCCAGGTCCTGACGCGCCTCCTCCAGCGCAGCGTGCGCCGCCTCCAGGGCGGGGACCGGGTCGGGGTGGGCCCTCGAGAATTGCTCCCTGGTGCCGTCCTCGAAGGTGGCCTGGTACTCCGGCGCGGCGCCGTACCCGATCCAGGTGACGGTGCCGGTGCACTCCCTCGCCCGCGCACCGAGCACGGGGGCGCCGAGGAGGGCGTTGATGAAGGTGCTCTTGCCGGCCTTCTGCTCGCCCACGATCCCCACGTCCAGGGTGGGCCGGTCGAGACGGGCGTGGATCTCCGCCACCCCCGCCGCGATGGCCCTCGCCTCCGGCTGGCCCGCGATAGCCGGGTGCTCGGCGAGGGCGAGCAGCTGCCCGGTCCCCTCGCCGACCAGGGAGAGCAGGCTGTCGCCGGGCTCAGACAGCACTCACCTCCGCCTGCAGGTCGCGGACCCGCCCGGCCAGCTCCCCGACGCGCACCCGGGTCTGGCGCAGCCGCTGGCGGGCAGCATCGACGGCCTCCTCGCCGGCCTCCTTCTGGGCGATGATGTCGCGGACCTGCTCGCGCAGGGACCGGATCTCCCCCTCTGCAGCGGTGACGACGGGGTGGAAGTTCTCCTCCCAGTTCTGGTCTACCCGCTTGTGGAGCTCATCGAGGGCGGTGGTCTGGTGATCCCGGAGCGACTTCATCAGCACGTCCGTCATCTTCTCCATCAGCCCCTTCTTGATGCCCCCGCTCTGGCGGAAGGTCTCGAACAGGCCCGCCGCGGCGAACACCGCCAGGATGCCCACCGGTCCTGTGAGGAAGACCGCTGCGCCGATGCCGGCGGCGATCATGGTGGGCACGCTCTTCACCATGCCGCCGGTGCCCAGGGAGCCCCCGACCAGCGCCCCGCCGGGGCCGCCGAGGACGAAGCCCCCGACGGTCCCCACCAGGCGACTCGCCACCCCGACCCCCTCCTCCTCCTCGCTGGAGGCCCGGACCGAGGGCATCATCACCGCCCGCGCGTCCTCGTAGAACTCGGCGAATTGCGCCGCAAAGCGCTCGATGTTCTCCCACACCTCGGACACCGAGCGCTCCACCAGCGGCTGGAGCTCCCGGGTCTGCCAGCGCTTCAGACCCTCCTGCAGCTCCTGGTCGAAGTGCTGCTCGATCTCCTTCCTGGCACCGCCGGTCAGCACCTTCCAGCGACCCGGGTCCAGCTTGTCAGCCCCCTCATTGCGGATGTCGCGCTCGAAGTCCCGCAGGAACTGGTCATAGGACAGGCTGATGTCCCGCTTGAGCTTGTCGCGCTGGCGCAGGAGCTGCCGCTCCAGGGTGCGGTAGGTGCGCCCCGCCTCCTCGAGCTGCGGCTTGAACTGGCGCTCACGATCCTTGAGGACCGCCAGATCGGTGTCCACCAGCAGCTCCTGCTGGGGGATGACCTCGTTGGCCAGCTCGAAGACCGCGTTCTGGGCCGCCCTGAGGGGCGCGAGGAGCTTCATCCGCGCCTTGTCCTCCACCAGGAATACCCGCAGGGCCGCCTCGAAGCGGGGCAGTCCCGAGCGCTCCAGCTGCGCGGGATTTCCCCGGGTCCGGCCGCGCAGGGCCTCCCGTGCGGAGATGAAGAACACCCGGTCCCTCGCCCCCAGCATCGGGTCCAGGTACTGGTGGGAGCGATCCTGGAGGTCCTCCACGTCCTCGGGGGAGTCCTCGATGGCGTCGAAGTGGTTCCACAGGAAGAACACGTGCTTGAGGTTCTTCTCTCCCAGGTGGGTGTGGATGAACTCCAGCTCGGCGAGGGAGAGGGGCTGCTGGCAGGAGAGCACCATCACCACCGCATCGGCGTTGTGGAGGTAGTCCAGGGCCACCGTAGTCCGGGTGCCGTGCTCGTTCAGGCCCGGCGAGTCGATGACCACCACGTCGTCCTGGAGGAGATCCAGGGGGTAGAAGAGCTCCACCTTGGCATAGGGGCTCTCCTGGATGGAGCTGCCGGCCTTGGATCCGCCGATGGTGACGTAGCGGTTGAGCTCGCCGACCTCAATCTCCAGCGGGTCCTGGACCGGAATCCCCTTCTCTGTCGGGGGCACGTGGTGCAGCACCGCCCGGGGCCTCTCACCGTGCTTCACCTCCGAGATGATCGCCGTGCACGGGGCCACCTTGGACGGGAGCACGCTCTCGCCGAGCAGGGCGTTCACCGTGGTGGACTTGCCGCGCTTGAACTCGCCGAGGATCATCAGCCGGAAGGCATCGGACTGCAGACGCCCCGACACGTAGCTGAGCTTGTCGGCCCGCGCGGTGTCTGCCAGCTCTGCAGAGACCGCCTGCAGCTCCTGGATCAGGGCCAGGATCTGCTCACGCCGCTGGCGGAATCCGTCAAAATCGCTGTTCATGGTCAGGCTTCCTTGTCGAGGAGATCGATGAGGGCCGACACCCGCGCCACCATGGCGCCGAGCTCGGCTGCTGTGGTCCCGTCCTGCTCCGGCTGAGGAGCAGGGGTGGCCGCGAGACGCGCGTCGATGGCCTCCACCAGCTCACGGCTGGAGGCGCGCAGTGCGCCCAGGAGGTCCTGCTCGATGCGCTCCAGCTGCTCGCTGAGAGCGGCGACCGCCTGGTCCCTGCGTCCCGCGCGGAAGCGCCTCATGCTGCGGCGGCGAAAGAGATCGGCCGTGGCGATGGTGAGGGCGCTGACCACCCATCCCTGCGGTCCTCCCACCATGAAGGCGACCGCTCCCGCCGCGAGCAGGGTCTTCTCGGGCAGCCCAGAGGAAGGTCGGCTCTCGATGGCGAGGCGCTGCACCGAGACCTTGTCCCCGGGATCACCGAGGTCCGTCCCCTCGAGGTCGGCCCCCACCGCCCGGAGCGACTCCGAGCCATGGAGGAGTCCGAGCTCGAGGCGCTGCAGCCAGCCACGCCCCACATCGGCCGACAGGGCCTGGACCCGCCCCAGGAGCAGGGTGGGCCCCTCGGTGTCGAGGCGCTGGGCGCTCAGATCCCCAACCAGGCGGGGCAGCTCTCTGCGGAGGGCCTGGATCCCGGTCCGCAGCTCGGTCTCCGCCTCTCCGAGCGCCAGGCTCGCCTCGGTCTGGAGCAGCGCGCGGGCGGAGGCGACGCGACGATGGTGGCGCTCCACGCTCTCGTCCACGGGGTCCTCCAGGGCCATCACAACCCCGCGCACACCCTCCAGGAGATGCTGTAGCCGAGAGGCGCGGGCTCGGTCCCCGACGCGCCCGCGCCGGTCTGCACTCTCCGCGATGAGGTCTGTCAGGGCCAGCGGCGCCTCGGCATGGAGGCCCTCGCTGAACACCGCCTGCACCGGTCTCCCGAGGGACTGCACGAAGCCGCGCACCCGTGCCTCGGCCTCCTCGCGATCCTCCGGCTCCTCAAAGGCATCGGTGAAGCCCACCACCAGGGCGACCTCACCCCCTGCGACCGGAAGAAGACGGCGGGTGATGATCTCCCGCTCGGTCTCGGAGAGGAGCTGGTTGGCCGCCAGGCAGATCACCAGCAGGTCCGCCCCCGCTGCGGGCCCGATCACCGCCTGATCGAAGTCATGGGCCACACTGTTCAGGCCCGGGGTGTCCAGCAGCGAGGTCCGCGCCAGGATCGGCGCGGGGCCCTCCAGGGACAGCGGGCCCTCGCCCTGGGGAGGCCGCAGGGGGAGGCCCAGCACATCACGGCTCCCTCGCCGCGCCACCCAGACCGGGCCGTGGACGATGCGGACCGCCTCGGTCAGCCCCAGCCGCCCCACGGGAAGCACGTCCTCACCGAGGAGTTGGTTGACCAGGCTGGTCTTTCCTCGCGCCACCTCACCCACGATCACGGTGGTGTGGCCTGCCGCTACGGGGGTGTCAGCGAGGGCCAGCAGGGCATCGGAGAGCGGGCCTTCCCCCACCCGCCCAGCGAGGGCCGCTCCCAGCTCCCGCAGGGCTGCAGCGAGGGTCTCGTCGACCTCCACCACCTCGATGCGGGCACCACACTGGGGACAGAAGGTCGCGCCGGAGCGGGTCTCAGCGCCACAGGACGGACAGGTCATCGGGACCTCCTCGGGTCAGTCGGGTTCTCATCCGGCACGTGGAGGCGGCTTCCACAGGCCTCACAGAAGCGATGGGCGCGGGTAGACAGCACCCCGCAGGCAGGACAGGGGTGCAGGCGGTCCTCCTCGACGAGGGGACGCCCACAGGAACAGACGGTGGCATTGGCGGAGGAGCGGACGCCGCAGGCAGAGCACTCGAAGGGCAGGCTGCGCGCGGACAGGCCTGGCCTCCCCTTAGCGGCCGCCTCTCCGGTGGTGCACAGCGCAGCCCCCTCGTCCTGGAACCACTGGTAGGCCAGCGCGGCCCGCTCCACCGTCCACGGGTGAGAGAGCTGCGCGGTCAGCCCCCATTTGAAGAGCCTGCGCACCAGCCCCTGCTCGAGCCCCATGAAGTCCTTGTACTGGGCCAGGAAGGCCTCGGCAGAGACCGCCTCGTCGAGGGGGGCCCCCGACAGCTTCACCATCGCCCCCACGGCGACATCTGCGTCTCTCACCCCCAGGAGACCGAAGCGGTCCGCCGACAACTCGCACTTGCGCTCGTAGTCCGCCAGAGACAGCTGAAGCAGCGACGCCAGCGCGGCCCCGCCGGGGAGCCCGCCCACGAGCAGGGGCAGGCTCCTACCGACGCTCCCCCAGAGCAGGTGCTCCAGGCGCACATGGCCGAGTTCATGGAGCAGGACGAAGCGCAGCTCCTGGGCGTCGAGCACCTCCAGCGCGCCGGTGGTGACCACCACGAAGGGCCGCTCGACCCCACTGGTCCAGGCGTTGACCTCGCGCTGGTTGGCCACGAAGAGCGGGAGCTCCTTCGCCACACCAGCCTCACGCCGGACCGCATCCCAGGCCCGTGCCAGAGCCGGGAATTGCCCGTTCCCGACTCGGGTGCGGCTCCCAAGGTTGAGGATCTCCTCCGCGGGCTCCACCCCCAGACGGAACAGGTCCTCCACCAGGCCTGCAGCGCCCGGCACGGCCTCCAGGACGCCGAGTGTCCGAGCCTCGTCCGGGTGACGGACCCGATCCAGCGGAATCAGAGAGAGCCTCATCGATCACCTCCTGGCCTGTCCCACGACCCGTCCCAGCGTGTCCTCGTCCCTCGCTGCGTCCAGCCTGGCCGCGCGCTTCTCTCCCTCATTTGCAACTCCCTGTAGATGCGCGCGCAGGGACGGCCTCATCGGCTATGCCGGGAGCCCCCGGGCTCCGCCTCCCTCCGCCAGCGCTTCACGGGGAGTACGATGCCCTCTGCTGTGGTTCCAGAGGACCTGCAGATGGAACTCTCTCATCCCTCCAGCCGACGCGCCGCGTGCATCCAGGACTCGCCGCGGAGCGCCAGCCCCTTGAGGACCAGCAGCACCACCGTAGCCCCGTTGAAGCCCCACCACACCCCCACGATGCCGAGGCCCACCGGCCCGGAGAGGGCCCAGGCAAGCCCTACGCGCACGGCGCCACCCACCAGATCGATGCCGAACAGCAGCCGGGTCGCGCCCGTCCCGGCGAGGGCCCCACCCCAGACGATCTGCAACGCCTCCAGCGGCTGGGCCAGGGCCAGGACGAGGGCGTAGGAGGCTGTGACTGCCGCGATCTCCGGGGTGGCAGCGAAGGAGGCCCCCAGGCCCGGCCCCACCCCCGCGAACAGCAGGGCCCCCACGGCCCCCAGCACCAGGGCACTCCACCCACTCATGCCGGATCCACCAAACCACCCCCGGCAGCGCGATCGTCGGCTAAGAAGTGACCCATCATCCAGCCACGGAGGCAAGATCTCCCCGACAAGGTGATCCAGCCGCGAGGAGGTCCCCATGGTTCCACATCGCAAGA
>JAFGVK010000122.1 GCA_016938035.1 Deltaproteobacteria bacterium
CAGGCCGTCGCACTGCTCCGGCGCCCCGGGGTAGCTCTCCGCCAGCGCGTCGTCGCAGTCCGCGCACTGAACGAAGCCGTCCAGATCACCGTCCAGCACCTCCTCCGCAGGGACCTCACCGTCACAGTCGTTGTCCACCCCGTCACACACCTCCTCGGCGGTGGGGTGGGTCTCCGCTGCGTCGTCATCGCAGTCGTCACAGGTGACCCACCCGTCCAGATCCGCGTCGCTGACCTCGTCTACGGGGACCACGCCGTCACAGTCGTCATCGAGGCCGTCGCAGTCTTCAGGCGCGCCGGGGTACCTGCCGGGGTTCCGGTCGTCGCAGTCCCCCGCGCAGGCGGTGAAGCCGTCGTGATCCTCGTCCAGGCCCTCGTCGACCTGTCCGTCGCAGTTGTTGTCCACCCCGTCGCACGGCTCGGACGCTCCAGGGAAGACCGCCGCCGCCCCGTCGTCACAGTCCCCTGCACAGGCGGTGAAGCCGTCACCGTCACCGTCCAATTCGTCGCTCGGCACGACGCCGTCGCAGTCGTTGTCGAGGCCATCGCACCGCTCGGGCGCGCCCGGGTAGCTGAGGGAGAGGGCGTCGTCGCACTCGGCGCAAGACAGGAAGCCGTCACCATCACCGTCCCGCTCGTCGCTGGGCACCGCGCCGTCGCAGTCATTGTCGAGGCCATCACAGGCCTCTGTGGCGCCTGGGTGGCTGGCGGAGGCGGTGTCGTCGCAGTCGCCCCCGCAGGAGGTGAAGCCGTCGAGATCCGCGTCGTAGCCCTCGTCCACCACCGCGTCGCAGTTGTTGTCCACCCCGTCGCACAGCTCCTCCGCCCCGGGGAACACCGCGGGGAGCGCGTCCTGGCAGTCTCCCTCACAGGAGGCCCACCCGTCCCCGTCGGCGTCGCGCTCTCCCTGCGGCACCTCGCCGTCGCAGTCGTTGTCAAGCCGGTCGCAGCGCTCCTCCGCTCCGGGCCAGGTGCTGGGGTTCAGGGGGCCGCAGTCGCCTCCGCAGGCGGTGAAGCCGTCGCCGTCAGGGTCCTCCTCGGTGGTGTCGTCCACGATCCCGTTGCAGTCGTTGTCGATGGTGTCGCACAGCTCCGGCGCCCCGGCGAAGACCACCTCCGAGAGGGGATCGCAGTCGCCAGCGCACTCTGCCTGTCCGTCACCGTCACCGTCCACCTCCTCTGCGGGGACCACCAGATCGCAGTCGTTGTCGATCCCGTCACAGAGCTCCTCGGCGCCCGGGAACCTGAGGGGATCAAGGTCATCGCAGTCGTCGCAGGCGCTGATCCCGTCGCCGTCCTCGTCCGCGTCGTTGTCGACAGAGCCGTCGCAGTCATTGTCGATCCCGTCGCAGACCTCCTCCACCCCTGGGTGGATCGCGGGGTCTCCGTCGTCGCAGTCGTCGCCGTCACACCAGGCGGAGGCGAAGCCGTCCCCGTCCGCGTCGCACTCGTCCACCAGGGTGAAGTAGACGGGGATCTCGAAGGTGTCACTGGCCAGGGGCACCTCGCGCTCGCCACAGCCGGCGCGCTCCACCGCCTGTCCCGAGGCCAGCAGCGAGAGCACCGGCGCGTAGCTGCCCGCCACCCCCTCAGCGACCGCCAGCTCGACCTGCAGGTGGGCGACCTCGCCGGGCTCCAGATCCACCGAGCTCACCGGGAGGGAGAGCCACTCGGCGCCCGGCCCCGACAGCGTGAGCACCGCGTGGACCGGGAACAGCCCCAGGTTCGCGGCCCGGACCTCAAACTGCGCCTGGTACCCGTCAAAGACAGGCAGGCTGCCGAGATCCTGCAGGGAGGGATCTACGTGGACCTCCACCCCCTCGCGCTCCAGCGTCCCGCACGCGGCTAGCCCGAGCACGCCCATCGCTGCAAACCAATCATTCCTGCTCATCGCGCCTCCTGAGTCCGCACCCTGGCCTGTAGAACCTAGCCCCGGACGGGGGTGATCAGCAAGAAAAGAGCCACCCTCCACTCAATTGGCCTCCTTGGGGGCATGAGCGCCATTTTGGGGGAGATTTCCCGCTCCGCCCCGCGCCACCACCCCCAGCGACCGCGACACCGCGGACGCGGTGTGGGCCGCGCCGCGTCAGATTCCGCCACAATCCCCCTGTCGGTCCCCGGAGGGACCGAGAATGCGCTACGCTTGCACACCCCCGCGGAGGGGGTCGCCGGAGGTTCGCCACATGCTCATCGGGTTGCCCCTCCTGATCGGTCTCGCCTGGGCTGCGCCACCGCCACGCCGGGTGGCCCCCACCTACGAGGGACCAGACCTCGTAGAGGTGAACATGCTCCGCACCGGGGAGGGGGGAAACCGCGTCTTCGTGCAGGCGACCCTCCCCGACGGCGAGCCGGGCCTCTTCATGCTCGACACCGGCGCCGCGACGTCTGCCCTGAGCCGAGAGACCGCTGAGCGCCTGGGGCTGGAGATCGACCGCAATTGGGGGACCCTGGAGGGGCTGGGGGGCAATTCCCCCTTCCATCGGGCCACGCTCCCCACCCTCGCCCTGGGCGACGCGATCGTCCACGACGTGGAGGTGGCGGTGGGGGTGCGGGGCGTCCCAGAGAAGGCGGGCGAGATGCCCCTCGACGGAATCCTCGGCAACAACGTGCTCTCGTACTTCGTCGCCGAGTTCGACTACCCCTCCGACACCCTCGCCCTGCACCGCCACGGGACCTATCGGATGCCCCGCAGGTCGGCGCCGATGCTCTTCGAGGGCGGGCACATCCTGTCCACCCTCGAGATCGACACGCCCTCCCACCGCTCCACCGTCTTCACTCAGATCGACACGGGCGCGAGCGGCCTCGTGCTCTCGGGGAGCACGGGAGCGGGGATGGAGGGAGACGCCACAGAGGGCGTGGAGGCGGTCTACGGCATCGGCGGGTCCGAGATCCTCCCCCCCTCGGTCTTCATGCAGAAGACCCGGCGGATCCCGGTACAGAGCGTGACGCTCGGCTCTCGCAAGGTGGACGAGGTCCCCTCCGCCCGGTGGCTCAACTTCGGCTCGGGCCCCGCGGTGGGCCCCCAGGGCATGAGGGGCCTGGCAGGCCACGAGCTGCTCGCCGAGTGGAACGCGGTGTTCGACTACGAGGGGCAGGCCTTCGTGCTCCGCAAGAGCCACCGAAGGGCGCGCGAACTGAACGGCCACGAGGTGCTGCTGGCGCAGGACATCGAGCGCTTCGGGGACGACCCCGCCAGGGCGCTGCACAGGGCCCGGCTGCTGCTGTGGACCGACGAGGAGGAGCAGGCGCGCCCGCTGCTGGAGCGCTACCTGGAGGTGTTCCCCGACAGCGCCGAGGCGAGGGTGCTGCTGGGGCAGGTGCTGCGTCACAACGGGGAATTGGACGCGTCCTGGGAGATGCTCCGCCCCCTGGGCGCGGTGGAGCTGGTGGAGGAGGAGGAGATCGTGGCCGCGGTCAACACCCTCATCCTCTCCGGGAGGCCCGAAGAGGGTCTGGCGCTGGCCGACCTGGCGCTGGACTCGCTGACCGCCGCCGAGCTGGACCTGGACGGGGCGCTGGCCGAGGTGTTCCGCGCCGACGAGGACGTAGCCCACCGCCAGACCTGGTCCTGGGTCCACGTCGCCCGAGCCGACGCGCTCCTGGCGACGGGACGCCTCTACGAAGCCAACGAGGCCCTGCTCACCGCGGCGCGGATGGTTGAGAACCCCGACGCGCACCTGCTGCGGCGGGCGCGGGTGGCGCTGGCGAGGGGAGACCGCTACGGTGCCATCGCCGACGTGCGACGGCTGCTGGAGCTCTACCCCTCCGCGGGGCAGTTCCTCTGGTACTACAGCCTGCTGCTGGAGGACGCGCAGGACCGCCAGACCTTCCGCGCCGACATGGAGGACGCGATCTCTCGCCTCCACCCCGAGCACCGCCCCCTGGATTTCATGGTGGCCGCCTACTCGGCGATCGGTGACAGCGACGCGGCCCACGACACGATGGTCGCGGGGATGGCGCGCGACTGCTCGATGACCGAGTGGCAGCCCGCGGTGGACAACTGCTTCGCCTGGTACCACGGGCTCGCCAGGGCCGACCTGGACGAGGCGCTGGCGCGGGTGGACGCGGCCCTCGCCGACCAGGGGGAGCGCCCGGACTACCTGGACACCAAGGCGGTGGTGCACTTGGTCCGCGGGGAGATCGAGCAGGCCCACCAGGCCGCGCTCGCCGCGGCCCGCATGTCTCCCGAAGACCTCTACATGCTCTGGCAGGCCGATCGGATCGGCCAGCTCCTCAGAGACCAACGCCCTCAGTGAGGCTCCGATGATCCTGCTCCTGACCGCACTAGCCATCGCCGCAGGGCCCGGAACGCCGCCCCCGGCGCAGCCCGCTAAGGCCCACGGGCCCCCACCCACCCACGCCACGGTGGTCAAGGTCTACGACGGCGACACCTGCACCCTGGACTCAGGCGACAAGGTGCGGCTGGCCTATGTCAACACCCCGGAGCTCAAGCCCCACGAGGACTTTGGCCCCGAGGCCGGCGACTACACCAGGGGGCTGATCCTGGACCAGGAGGTGCAGCTTGTCTTCAGCCGCGAGGACCCCCGTGACGGGTACGGGCGGCTGGTGGCCGGCGTCAGGCTGGGGGAGCAGGACCTGGCCCTCGGCCTGCTGGAGCGGGGGCTGGCCCACGTCTACGTGATCCCCCCGGTGGAGATCGATCTCGCGCCGCTGCTTGCGGCGGAGGCCCAGGCGAGGGCGGCGCACCTGGGGATCTGGTCGCTAGAGCGGTACCAGGGCCCGCTGCACATCACCTCCTTCCACGCCGACGCCAAGGGCAACGACATGGAGAACGTCAACGGGGAGTACTTCCGCCTGGCGAACATCTCCGGCGCGCCGCTAGACCTGTCGCGGTACGCCATCAAGGACGCGGGTGGCTCCGCGTGGCTGCTGCCCGCGGTGACCCTCCCCGCGGGACACACGGTGAAGGTGATGTCGGGCAAGGGCGACAACCAGGCCGATCCCACCCAGCAGATCGCGATCTACCTGGGGTCCGACACCCCGATCTGGAACAACGCCGGAGACCTGCTCCAGGTGCTCGGTCCGGATAAGGCCGTGGTCGACTCCCGCGAGCACCGGCCCTCCTCGCCGGCGCCCCATGAGCCCTCTGGGCCCTCCGGCGCCCCCTGATGGCCCTCGGCCTGCTGACGGCTCCTCAGGCGCGCGCCTGATCTTCACGGCGACCCCTCCAGCCCCGGCGACCCATGTCCAACCCTGACCACGTCCGAATCTCAAAGACCGTCACCTTCCTCCTGCGCTACAAGCCGGAGGTAGGGCAGCTCACGCTGGACAGCCAGGGCTGGGTGTCGATGGACGAGGTGTGCCGCGCCGCCACCGCCCTGCTGAAGCTGGAGGTAGAGGCTGCCACGCTGCGCGAGATCGCGGCGACCTCGCCCATCCAGCGCTTTGAGATCCTCGGGGACTACATCCGCATGGCGCCGCTGCGGGGGCCCAAGCGACGAGCGCCGGACATCCTGTACCACGCCACCACCGAGGACCGCCTGGCGGAGTTCGTTCGCAGGGGGAAGATCTCGTCCGGTTCCCAGCGCAGCGTCTACCTGTCCTCCCACCAGGAGCAGGCCTGGCTGGTGGCCCACCGGCTGAAGGGCGTCCCGATGGTGCTCTTTATCGACACCACCAGAGCCAGGCGCCAGGGGGTCCGCTTCTCGCGCAAGGGACAGCATGGGCTCTACGTGTCCGGTCCCATCCCGATCTCAGAGGTGCTCAACCTCCAAGACAACTTCGCCGAGCAGCTCTCGGCGGGGGGCCTGCCGGTGCGCTTCACCCCCGAGGGGAGAGCGCAGGTGGCGCTGATCCGCGTCACGCGCCGGAGCGGCGTGACCTGGGAGGTAGCGAAGGGAAAGCTGGAGGACGGAGAGCCCCCGGAGACCACCGCGGTGCGCGAGGTGCAGGAGGAGATGGGCCTCTCAGCCAGCTTCAAGGTCACGCTCCATGTGGGCGACATCCGCTACTCCTTCCTCACCCCACAGGGGCACCCTCGCCTCAAGACGGTCTACCTGTACCTGATGGAGGCACAGGAGCCCATCGAGGCCTTCGTGCCCGCGGTCGGCGAGGGCATTGGAGACGTGCGGTGGTTTGACATCGACGAGGCGACCCGCTCCGTGACCCACACCAGCCTGACCCCCCTGATGAACAGGGTGCGGAAGATCTTGCTGGCGGGACCGGACTACGCGCGGTCCTTCGAGGCCTACCGGGTTCAACAGATGAAGGAGGAGCTCCATGCAGATCACCCTTGAGGGAAGCAGCCCCGGCGCCCACACCGCCGGGATCTTGCTACTGACCCGCGCCAGGCAGCTCGGCCTGCCCCTGACGGTGGCGATCCTCGGCGACCCCGAGGAGGTGGCGCACGTCTACGGTCCGGCGGTAGTCTACGCCCCTGTGCTCGCCTCGTGCGGGGTGGGGCGAGAGGCGGGATCGGGCGCGACGGTAGTGGTCCCGGGCCCGCCGGGCGACCCGGTGCTCGTCACGGTGACCCCACACGGGATGGACGGGTGGTTTGAGGTAGACCGCGCTGGACGCGGGGCCCACCCCGCGGCCAAGGCCTACGCCGCGCTCTCCGTTGACCCTCGCCCAGAGGCGCGGGAGCTGAGCCGGGAGCTGCGCGAGCTGCTGACCGGCCTGGGGATGTCCACGGATCCGGCGGTGCTGGACGTGCTGTTCTCTGCCGACGTGCCGCCCCTCACCCGCCTCTCGGTGGGGCTCAGAGCCGGGAGAGCCCTCTCTGGCCGCAAGGGGCAGCCCATCACCCGCTTCATGTCGGGGACGCCCTCCTGGGAGGAGGACCCCCTCCCCACCGCGCTGCCCCCGGACGTGTTCCAGGGCATGGTGGAGGACGGCGGGCTGCAGTGGATCCTCGACGGGCTCTCCACCGCGGTGCGCGACAGGGCCGAGCACTTCGTGGCCAAGGCCAAGGATCTGCTCGCCGCAGGCGGGACGGAGGTGATGCCGCTGCTCTACGCGCTCGCAGAGCTCACCTCGCACCTGATCCAGCTCCCACCCCAGTCGATCCTCCCGCCTCTTGGCGCCGCAGAGGACTCGGTGGCGGTGGGACTGCACGCGGCGATGAGCGCCGAGGGGCGGGGCGACGCGGCCGAGGAGCTGGCGCAGGTGTACCGCTTCTTGGGAGGCCGCTATGTGTCGACCGCAGATCACCCGGTCAAGGTCTGCGACGCCCCCGCCCCAGAGGACAGGGTGGAGCGCTGGCGCTGGTTCTGCTCCCAGTCGCGGCAGGGAAGGAAGGACGCGGACGCGATCTGGCCCGGGCTCGTCGACCCGGCGCACTGATCGGAGCGAGAGAGGGCCCTCCTCCGCGGCGCAGAGGACGCACAAAAAAAAGCCCCCTCGGCGAGCCGAGGGGGCCTCGATCCTTCCAGAGGAAGCTACACCGGGCGCATCACGTAGACGCGGATGCTCGCGGTGACCTCGCGGTGGAGGCGCACGGGCACGGTGAAGAGGCCGATGCGGCGGATCTGCTCGTCGAGCTGGATCGCCTTGCGCTCCACCTCGTAGCCCTCCGCGACGAGCGCCTCGGCGATGTCACGGGAGGTGACGGAGCCGAAGAGCTTGTCCTCGTCGCCCGCCTCGCGGCGGATGGTGATGCCGACACCGTCGAGCTTCTCGGCGAGCGCCTTGGCCTCGCTGAGCTGCTTGCGCTTGATGGCCTCGACGATCCGAGCGCGGTGCTCGAGATCGCGCACCGAACCCTCGGTGCTGGGCATCGCCAGACCGCGTGGGAAGAGGAAGTTGCGCCCATAGCCAGCGGAGACGTTCACCACGTCGCCAGCATCACCGAGGTTGGGCACGTCGCTCTTGAGAATGACCTGCATGATTTCTCCTCCCCCTGCTGGGGGAAACCGAGCCGGAGCCCGGAAAAAAGTTGAAAGGGACGAGGTGGACTAGTTGTCCAGGTCGACGTCGTCGTTGTCGTAGTAGTCGTTCTCAGCGGCGCGCTTGCGCTCCTCTTCCGCCTGGAGGGCCTCAATGCGGGCCTTCTCGGCCTCCTGAGCCTTCTTGATGCGGTACTCCTCGGCCTTCTCCATGCGCTCGGCGATGTCGACGTTCTCGGCGACCTTCGAGGTGAGGAAGCGGATGATGTTGTCCTCGATGCGGATCTTACGCTCGAACTCCAGCACGATATTGGCGGGAGCGACGTAGGTCTCCAGGACGTAGTGGCCCTTCTGGTGGCGCTTGATGGGGTAGGCCAGCTTGCGCTTGCCCCAGTCGTCGCGGTACAGCAGCTGCCCACCGTTGGTGGCGATGACAGCCTCGAGGTTCTCCACGATGGCGTAGGTAACGGCGTCGTCGAGGTCAGGGCGGATGATGATCACGGTCTCGTATTCATTCTGAAGCAACAAGGTGCCTCCACATGGACTAGGGGTTGGAGGGAGCCGCAGCGGCTCCCCCGCGGAGGTTCTCTACATACCCAGGTATGGGCCAATAAGCCCGGACTTGAGTCCGACGAGGAGAGGCGCAATGACCAAGGCCACGACGCTCATCAGCTTGACGAGGATGTTGAGCGAGGGGCCGGCGGTGTCCTTGAACGGATCGCCCACGGTGTCACCGACAACAGCGGCCTTGTGAGCCTCCGACCCCTTGGGGTGGATGCTGCCATCGGCGGACTTGAACCCTCCACCCTCAAAACTCTTCTTCGCGTTGTCCCACGCACCGCCGGCGTTGGACATGAAGATCGCCAGGAGCACACCGGAGATGAGCACACCAGCGAGCACGCCGCCGAGCGCCTCTGGGCCAAAGCCCAGGCCGACGACGACCGGCACGACCACCGCGAGCAGCCCTGGGAGGACCATGCTGCGGATCGCGGCCTGGGTGGAGATGTCCACACAGCGCGCCGCGTCAGGCTTGGCGGTACCCTCCAGCAGCCCGGGGATCTCCCGGAACTGACGGCGGACCTCCTCGATCATTTCCATAGCGGCCACGCCGACAGCCTTCATGGCCATGGAGGAGAACAGGAAGGGCAGCATTCCGCCGAGGAAGAGCCCGCCCATGACGATGGGCTCGCCCACGTTGATGCTGGAGATCCCCGCCTGCTGCGAGAAGGCCGCGAAGAGGGCGAGCGCCGTCATCGCCGCGGAGCCGATCGCGAAGCCCTTCCCGATCGCCGCGGTGGTGTTGCCCACCGCGTCGAGCTTGTCGGTGCGCTCGCGCACCTCGGGGGCCTGGTGGGACATCTCGGCGATGCCACCGGCGTTGTCCGCGATGGGGCCGTAGGCGTCCACCGCGAGCTGGATACCGGTGGTAGAGAGCATCCCCAGCGCTGCGATGGCCACACCGTACAGGCCCGCCACCGCGTTGGAGGCGATGACGCCCACCGCGATGAAGATGACCGGCATGGCGGTGGACTGCATCCCGATCGCCAGCCCAGCGATGATGTTGGTCGCGGCGCCCGTCTTGGACTGTTCGGCGATGGAATTCACCGGGCCCTTGCCCAGGGAGCAGTAGTACGAGGTGATCATCCCGATCGCCACCCCGACCACCAGCCCGATCACGGTCGCCATGCCGACCTGCCACCACACGATCACCTTACCCGCGTAGGCCATGTTCTCAGGCCACACGGCGTATGCGATCGCGAAGGTGGCCACCGCCATCACACCGGCAGAGCCGAAGGCGCCGGTGTCCAGCGCGTGCTGCGGGTTACCGCCTTCCTTGACCCGCACCACAAAGGTGCCGGCGATCGAGGCGAGGATGCCCGCGGCCGCCACCAGGAGCGGGAGCACGATCGGCCCCACCGAGGCGACGTCAGCGCCGGCGCTGAAGCCGTACCCGAGCACCATCGCGCCGATGATGGCTCCGACGTAGGACTCGAAGAGGTCTGCGCCCATCCCGGCCACGTCACCGACGTTGTCACCGACGTTGTCTGCGATGACCGCCGGGTTGCGGGGGTCATCCTCTGGCAGACCAGCCTCGACCTTGCCGACCAGATCCGCGCCCACGTCGGCCGCCTTGGTGTAGATGCCACCGCCTACCCTGGCGAACAGGGCGATGGAGCTAGCACCCATCGAGAAGCCGGTGATGACGTTCAGGGTGGTGGCCATGTCGTTGGGGAAGACCACCAGGCTGTACAGGAGGTACAGGCCGCCGAGCCCGATCACGGCAAGCCCGACCACGCTCATACCCATCACCGATCCGCCGGAGAAGGCGACGGCCAGCGCCGCGGGGAGCCCAACGCGCGCGGCGGCGGTGGTGCGGACGTTGGCCGCGGTGGCGACCCTCATCCCAAAGAAGCCCGCGAGGCCAGATGCGACGGCGCCCATCACAAAGGAGAACGCGATGATGGGGCTCTGGGTCTCACCTGAGAGGTTCGCGAGCGCCAGCAGGCCGGCCACGATGACGACGAACACCGCCAGCACCTTGTACTCTCGCGCGAGGAACGCCATCGCGCCCTCGCGGATCGAGTCGCCGATCTCCTGCATCTCCTTGGTGCCTGCGTCTTGGGCGTTGACCCACGAGGCCTTCCAGTAGGCAAAAATCAGCGCGAGCACGCCCGCGACTGGTACCGAGTAAAGAGCGATTTCCACTGGAAACTCCGAGTGGTTGTGTTGGTTCAGGCGTCCATACTGGAGAGATGCCGCTGTGGCTGCCTGGCGTTGAAGGTGGTCATCGCCTGCTGCGCCCCATCCCTGAGTACCGCCTCGACGGCGTCCGCCGCGAGGTCTACCAGGTCCGGGAGCTGCGCGCGCTCCCCCTCGCTCCACTTGCCCAGGACGTAGTCCGCAGCGTCCCAACCCTCTGGGGGGCGAGACACGCCAAACCGAACCCGAACAAAGCCGCTCCCGATCTTCTGGTTGAGATCGCGGAGGCCATTGTGCCCCCCGTGGCCTCCACCCTTCTTCACCCGGACCGTGCCAAACTCCAGATCGAGGTCATCGTGGATCACGATGATCTGGTCGAGCTCGACCTTGTAGTAGCCCTTGAGTGAGGTGGCGGGTTGGCCGGAGAGGTTCATGAAGCCCTGCGGCTTAGCGAGGACCACCGGCACCCCCGAGATCAGCCCGGTACCCACCAGCGCGCCCAGCTGAGCGCGAGCGCACGCGGCGCCCCACCGATCGCCGAGGCGGTCAGCGACCAGAAAGCCGGCGTTGTGACGAGTCTCCTCGTAACGCCGGCCGGGGTTTCCCAGGCCGATGATCAGGGCCACAGTGTACCTCTCTCAGCCCTAGGCCCGCTCAGTACCGGCCTTCTTGCCGTAGATGGTGACCACGTTGAAATCGGTCTCGAAGAGCAGCTCGGTGCCCTCGGGCGCGGGGATCTCGGAGGCCTTCACCATGTCGCCGATGTTCATCTTGGTCACGTCGACCGGGACGGTGGCGGGGATCATGGTGTAGGGGCAGCGCACCTTCATCTCGCGGCGGATGATGCGCACCCGGCCGCCGATGGAGGCCCCGAGGGACTTCCCGACCGACACCACCGGCACCATCACGGTCACCGGGCGGGCGAGGGAGAGGCGGTAGAAGTCCACGTGCTTGTAGGCGCGGGTCACAGGGTGACGCTGCACCTCGCGCACCAGGCAGGGGATGGTCTCATCGCCGACCTGCAGCTCCACCACGGTGTTGCGGTTCTGGCTGTGGCGGAAGATCGTGTCGAGCTCGTGCGGGTCCACGGTGATGGAGATGGGGGAGCTCTCGGGGCCGTACACGACGCCGGGGAGACCACCGGAGGCCCTGAGCTTGCGGGCCCCCTCCTTTCCGAAGTTGTCCTGACGAAGCTCAGCGTTCAATGATGTTTCCATGGGAACTCCTCTCAGCATCGCCGCCGAAGAATCGACCCCCCGGAGTTGGGCACGCCAGGTCCGCATGCCGCCCCTTGGACAGTCGGGCCGCGCTCTGCGACCGGGACAGCGACACCAGTGATGGTGAACGAAGGCGACCCGGAAACCCGGGTCTACGGGCCGCTTCGTAACGGAGCGGCGGGGATGGTGTCAAGCGAGGTAGGGAAGATCCCGGCGATCGCATAGGCGGCGGGAGCCGGAGGCTCCTTGACCCGGCGCGCCGGGGCGCGAGGGGTGCCCCTAGATCCCCTCGGTGAGGAACAGCCTGGAGATAGAGTCGTTGAAATGGATGGAGCGGATAGCCTCCGCAAAGAGCGGTGCTACCGAGATAGAAGTGATCATCCCCGACTCCACTGCGCGGGCGGAGAGGGGGATGGTGTCGGTCACCACCACCGTGTCAAAGACGGACTCCTCGATGCGCGGCATAGCCTTCTCGGAGAACACCGCGTGGGTCGCCACCGCGAACACCTCGCTGGCGCCCGCGGCCTTGAGCGCCGCGCCGCCCTTGGTCAGGGTGCCGGCCGTGTCGATCATGTCGTCGACCAGGATGACCCGCTTGCCGGCGACCTCACCGATGATGTGCATCACCTCGGCCTCGTTGGGTTTCGAGCGCCGCTTGTCCACGATGGCCAGCCCCGTCTTGAGGAACTTGGCGAGGGCCCGCGCGCGCTCCACCCCGCCCGCGTCTGGCGAGACGATGACCGTGTCCTTGGTGAGCAGTGTCTCCTTGATGTACTGGTACAGCAGCGGGCGGGCGTACAGGTTGTCCACTGGAACCCGGAAAAACCCCTGGATCTGACCGGCGTGTAGGTCCAGGGTCAGCACCCGGTCCACCCCCGCGGCCTCCAGCAGCTCCGCCACAAGTTTGGCGGTAATGGGCGCCCGAGGAGCGGCCTTGCGATCCTGGCGCGCGTAGCCAAAGTACGGCATCACCGCGGTGATGCGACCGGCGGAGGAGCGCTTGCACGCCTCCGTCATGATCAGGAGCTCCATCAGGTTGTCGTTGGCCGGAGCACAGGTGGGCTGGATGAGGTACACGTCGCGCCCGCGGACGTTCTGCCCGATCTCGACCCGCGTCTCACCGTCAGCAAAGCGCCCCACCTGCGCCAAGCCCATGGGCAGACCCAGGCGGTCGCTGATCCGCTTGGCCAGAGGTGGGTTGGCGTTGCCCGTAAAGAGCATAATTTCGCCGTACATCGGACCTCCGGGCGCTAGGAGAGCTGGGGCGGCAGGATTCGAACCTGCGTGTGCCGGGATCAAAACCCGGTGGCTTTAACCACTTGCCGACGCCCCAAGTGGGGCTCATCTACTCCGGTGCCAGCTCCCAGGCAAGGATCTCCCCCTGGTGTTCAGCTCCTCCCGGGTGGCGGCGCACGCCCTCCCTGAGGCCGCCCCGGGGTGTCACTCCGCGACCCTCCCAGACACTCGCTGACGAAGATCGCGCGCTCGCAATGCGTCGGTAGCGGTGTCCAGAGAACAGGAGGCTACCATGACCATGACCCGCCTTGTCGCCCTCGCCGCCCTCCTCATCGCGGTGCCCTCCCTCGCCAGCCGGCCGTCCTCACGAGAAGGGGCGCTTGATCAAGCCAGACAGGAGCTGATCCACATCGAGCGCCTCTCCCAGCGGGTCCAGGACCCCAGGCTGCGCGCCCAGCTGGCGGACCGCATCGGACACGTTGACGGGCTGCTGGTGACCGCGAGCCAGCCGGTGGCACAGGGGCTCCGGATGGACGAGATGCTCTCCATGGTCGAGGCGGAGTCCTTCGACAGCGGCAGGGTGCAGGTGATCCGCAGGATCGCTCGGAGCCAACGGATTTCCTCGGAGCAGGCCGCGCTGCTCACCAGCAGGTGCGCCTTCGACAGCAGCAGGATGGAGGCGCTGATCGCCCTGTACCCCGCGGTCACCGACCCCTGGCGCTTTGAGGTGGCGGTGCAGGTGCTCACCTTTGCGAGCAGCAGGGAGGAGGTATGGCGTCAGATTGAGGGGAGTTAGCGCAATTTCGTCACTTTCAACGCCCGGCATGTTGTCTCTCAGCTTCGCCGGGCATAAGGGGGAGCGAACGCAGCGGGCCGTACGCGAATGGTGAGCCCGCAACCACCGTGGGCCGACGACGACAGCGCGGCCCAAAGAGAAGGACGCATCGTGGAATCCAACCTCGCCGTGCTCATCGATTTCGAGAACATCGCGGCTGGCGCTGAACGTGAGCATGGCTCCCGTTTTGACGTCTCTGCGCTCATGGAGCGCATCACTGACAAGGGGCGGGTGCTCATCGCCCGCTCATACGCTGACTGGGGACGCTTCGCCAAGTACAAGCAGACCCTCCTCACCTCCAACGTGACCATGATGGAGCTCACGGCGCACGGGGTTCAGAACAAAAACCGCGCCGACATCGCCATGGTCGTGGACGCCCTAGAGCTGGCGTTCACCAAAGACTACATCGACACCTTCGTGGTCGTCAGCGGGGACTCTGACTTCACCCCCATGGTCCTCAAGATGCGCGAGCTCAACAAGCGCGTCATCGGGCTCGGCCTCCGCGGGAGCACCTCGCGGCTCCTGATCCAGGCCTGCGACGAGTTCATCTTCTACGACGCGATCGTGAAGAGCCAGCGGCACGGCGAGCGGATCAGGGTCGCTGCGACGCCCGATACCGCCCCTCCCCCCATCGACCCGCTGGCCATGCTGGCGGAGGTGGTGGTCGGGCTGGAGCGAGAGAACATGGACGCCCCCCTGGCGTCGATCGTCAAGAGCGCCATTCTCCGCAAGCTGCCAGACTTCTCCGAGTCGGACTTCGGTTTCCCAACCTTCGGGAAGTTCCTGGAGGCCGCCCGGGACAGGGGCCACATCCGCCTCACCAAGGACACCAAGTCCGGGTCCTGGCGGGTCTCTGTGGCCTCCGCCCCCGAAGAGGAGCCGGCGACACGGCAGCTGGACCAAGGTGAGGATCACCTCGAGTGGAACGACCCTCAGCTCCCCAAGGGGGTCGAGGAATTCGTCGAGGTGCTCACCCAGGACGGCCTCAACCCCCTCTCCTCCGAGACGCGCCTCGCCATCCTGCAGGCGATGACCGAGACCATTGAGGAGCGTCGCCGCAAGAACCGGCGGGTGAACATGCAGTACGTCCAGGAGGACGTCAGGCGCCGCATCCGCAAGAGCCACCCCGAGGTGCCGCCCCGCGCCCTACGGGCGGTGTTCCGCGCCTTGCTCCAGTCCGGCGCGCTAGAGCACCCTGAGGGCGGCCCCATCCGCACCCTCAAGGCGCCGTTCATCAGCGACAGCACCCCCGAAGAGCTGAACAAGGCGCTGGCGGGCGTGTACCTGGAGACCCTCGCCGACTCCGAGGCGGAGGTCCGCGACGTGCAGGCCATGTCTCAGCTGCTCTTCGGCAACGAGAGCGCGGATGAGGTGGCCTGGATTCACGGGGCGCTGGCCCACCAGCCGGCGCACGACATGGACGAGCTGATGGAGGAGGCGCTGCTGGTCGCAGAGGCTGCCCCTAGCGAGGCACCTCCCCGGCGAGAGGTAGAGATCCCGTCGGATGACGACCTCGACGCGCTGCTGTCCTTTGACGAGTAGGCTCGTCCTCGGAGGATCGCCCCTGACGAGGCGGTGAGGCTCGACGACCTCACCGCCACTCTCGGCACGACACACCGGCTCGGCCCCCGCGGCAGGGCTGGGTCGCGGTTACTGTGTGAGGCTCGGCAGCGCGTGAGCGGCGGGCGTCTGGAGGGGAACAGGGTGACGCAGGTGGAGCTCATCGTGGATCCCAGGCCATCCACCGCGGCCTCATCGCCCGAGGCAGCCCGAACCAACAGGCGAGGCTGGAGCGGGGATCACCGCGCTCTCCCACAGCGGCGGCCGTGACGAGGTGGAGGGGATGGCCAGCGCTCAGCCCTCGGCGTTGGGGTCCACCGGCTCAACCATCCAGCTCGGCAGCCCCGGCGCGGAGAACCCATCCCCCTGCAGGTCCACCCACACAGGGTTGGTCAAGGCGAAGGGGTAGAGGGAGTGCTCCAGCGGAATGGGCACCGGGTCGCTGAGGAAGCGAGAGATCGCCTGCACCCCCGAGAGGGCTTGGGTCACGACCGCCTGCAGCTCGATGTAGGGGATCTCGACGGGGGTGTAGAGGGGCTCCATGCCCCCGTCCCCCATCGCCATCGCGACGTACCACGCGTCGCGCGCGGGGTTGAGGGCGAGGGTCTGGTGGAAGTCCAGCGCCTCACCCTCCCTGGGAGCGACCGTCCACTCGTGGATCAGCACCCCGTTCTCATAGAGCTGCACCCGGTCCAGATCCATCCACGATGGGGTCTGGACCGACACGGCCACCTCGATCTCGGGCCCGGCAGGGACCAGCTCCGCGCCGATAGGGGCCCCGTCGACCGTGAGCTGGAGGAACGGGCCGTAGGTCACCATCACCCGGTGCTCTTTCACCGCGTCCGCCAGGTCCTGGCCACTCAGCTCGGCGGGGCTGTCCGTGTCCGAGGCGATGTAGTTGCGCGGGCAGCCGGACTCGATCCCGGTTGCGGAGTGGGAGTCGGAGCTGCCCACCCCGGTGATCCTGTAGCCCAGGTTCAGGAGGGTGAACCAGTCCTCAATCTGCCCCTTGTGGCCGAAGCCGAGGGTGGTCTCGCCTGAGGTCAGCGCCTCCTGCTCCTCCGGGGTGCGCACCAGCAGATCGTAGGCGCTCACCGGCTCGCCTGCGGCGTAGGCGTCCAGCTCTGCCTGGGTCGGGGTGCGGGCGTAGCGCAGCGACTTGCCGTTGAACAGCTCCATCGCGTCGAAGTCCCAGTCCAGGTTCTCCGCCTTGAGCAGCGGGTTGGTGAGCGAGAGCATCGGCGTCTGGATCAGCGGGGTCCCCGCCGCCCCGGGCACACCGACGGTTCCCCCGTAGGGGCTGAAGCCGAACTGGTCGAAGTACCCCAGGATCCCAGAGCGGGGGTGAGGCACGATCACCACCGGATCGTAGCCGCCCTGGCTGCCCTTCTCGCGCAGCGCCGCGTGGATCTCCTGGGGCGTCATGTCCGTCCAGTCGATGGCGCCCCCCGAGTCCGCGATCGAGTCCACCGCCAGCGGCCAGCCGATGTGGTGGCCCAGCTCCAGGGTGGTCACCTCCTCACCGGGCACGGTCCGCACCCAGCGCTCTGCCCCCAGCGCCTCGACGGTGGGCCGGTGATCGCGGATGTAGTCGTGATCGGTGGAGGGGAAGAACTCAACCCCCTCACACACCATCGACGTGACCCTCATCTCGGACGACAGGCCGCTGTCGTGGGACACGTCCGAGTGGTTGTGGAAGTCCCCCGACACCCAGCCCGGGGTGTCTACCGCGTGATGCACCCCCAGGTCCACCCGCAGCGCGTCTACGCCACGCACCTCAAAATCAGCGATCCCCAGCTCATACTCCGGGCCCCTGGTCGCCACAGCGTGGTAGCGCCCCTCTGGGAGCCAGCCGGTGCTGTGACCATCCAGGGAGAAGAGCACGTCCTCCGGGTGCCCCGCGATGTAGCCATCCCCCAGCACGGGATCGCGCCACGGTGCCTCGTCCACCCGGAACACGCTCACCTTGGCCGGGAGCGCGCGGTCCGCCTCGTCCCAGGTGTAGAAGTCGACCCTGCCCTGCCGCTCTAGCGAGAGGCCCAGCTCCACCTGTCCACCGTCGGTGACGGTGACAGGCACCCTGTCTCCGGTGGGGCGCCCCTCCGCGTGGGCCACAAGCTCCCACTCGCCGACCGGCAGCCGTCCCCCAAAGGAGCCGTCCAGCCGCTCATCCCGGGGGTCCACGTCCGTCTTCCACTGGGACCAGGGGCGGTCCGCCCCCGGCTGGTACACGAAGACCTGCGCCCCAGAGAGGGGCGCGGCGGTGCCCTGCTCGAACACCGCACCCCTCACCTCACCATAGGGCTTGTGGAGGGCCTCGACCCACAGGTCCACCACGCTGCCCACGTCGCCGTGGCCGATGAAGAAGTACCGCTCATAGGTGTAGGCGCTGCCCGGCGCGAAGCGCTCCGCCGTCCCATCTCCGGCCACACCCCCGCCGATCGCGGCCGTCTGCCCCGCGGTGAACAGCGGGACGTACAGGTCCCCCTCGGCGGGCGCGATGCCGTAGGAGATCCCGTCCCCTACCCCTACGAGGAACGGGAATTGGAACGGGTCAGAGAAGGTGTTCCGCTCCTCCTTCCAGGCGTCGTAGACGTCGGAGTCCTCGTCGAACCCCAGCCCGGGCGCGAACATGTCTACGCTCCCCCCGGACAGGTAGAATTCCCCCAACGCGAGCCCGGACTCTACAGCCCAGTCGATGATGGGCAGCCCGTCGTCCGAGTAGGTCACGGGCTCCCCCTCTGTGGGGAGCACGCCCACCCCGTCCCAAGAGGCGATCGCGGTGGTCTTGAGGGTCACCCACGGGACCCCGGCCTCGACGATGTAGTCGGTGACCAGGTGAAAGTCCGGCGCCCCTACCAGCCCCCACAGCGCCCCCATCAGGGTGAGGAATGGGCGAGCCTCGCCCTGTACGCGGACCACCGCCCGACCGCCAGACCCATCCTCGACGATGGTCACCCCCGCGTCCCCCACGGGATCCGCGAGGTTGAGGTTGACGGTAGGGTCCAGCTCTCCGAACTGGTCTCTCCCGTGGCCCCCGCTGGTCTCGGGGCTGTCCCACTGGAGATCGGCGTCTACCAACACGCCGCCATAGACGCCCGGGCCCATAGAGACCCTAGAGCCGATCACGGCGATGCGGAGGCTCTCGTTCTCCAGCAGGAAGTCACCGGGCTGCGCGAGTGCCTTGGGCCCACCGATCGCCTGGTCCAGACGCTCGATCTGGAAGGCGCTCGCGAAGGGCGCGCGAGGCGCTGGGGAACACGAAGCCGCGAAGCCTGCGAGGGCGACGAGCATGGAGAGGCGGTATCTGCTAGTGTTCATGCCGACATCCTAACCGAGTTCCGTCACGCTCCAACAGGTGACCCCAATGAAAACGCTTCGGCGCGGTATCCCACTTCTTTTCTGGATTTCCACGGCAGCCTGGGCGCAGGGACCTGTGCCCACGGTGCAGATCCAGGCGTGGGGAACGCTGTACGACCAGGACCAGGATCCTCAGGCCGACACCGCCACGTACGGAGACCCGGAGAGCGATCCGGGCGTCTCGATCCAGCGCGCTAGGATCGGCCTGATCGGCGAGACCGGCGGTGTGGACTACGAGCTCCGCTTTGGCCCCGCGATCCCCTATGACGCCCTCACAATGGGCAGCGAGAATATCGGCGTCATCGATGCGATCGTGGGCTGGTCTGCCGACGCAGGCCCCGGGGCGCTCCGGCTCTCAGTGGGGACCGAGAAGGTCCCGTTCTCCAGAGAGGAGCTGATCTCGTCCGCGGACCTCATCTTCCAGGAGCGCGGGGTGGGCACCGCGTGGCTCACCCCCGGAAGGGAGCTCGGGGTGCTCGCCGACTATGCGCTGGACAGCGGGCTCCGCCTCCGCGCCGGTGCCTTCAACGGAAACGGGAGTCTGCTCGGGGACAACAACGGCGGAGAGCTGGGCGTTCTGCGGCTGGAGTGGTCCCGCGGCGACGGCTATCGCACCGCTGTGAGCGAGAGCGCGGTCAGCGTCGGGCTCTCCGCCCTCACCGAGGCCGACGTGGCGACCAGCTCCTCTGGGTTGGGCGCAGACCTCCTGCTGCGCGCCTGGCGCTTCTCACTGCTGGTTGAGGCCAACCAGCTCACCCTCTCCCCATCCAACACCGAGATCACCGTCCCCGACGTCTTTGATCCCGTGGTGCAGCGGAGCGCGCTGGTGCAGCTCTCCTACCTCCAAGAGGTGAAGGGAGGCAGCGTCGAGCCGGCGGTGCGCCTCGCGCTCCTCGACGACGCCAAGGGCAGGCAGGACAACGGCGACGTGGCGCTGCTCCACGCGGGCCTGAGCTGGCACACCCCCCGCGAGGGCCTGGACCTGGGCGCGGGGTGGGTGCACCGACAGGAGTTGCAGGGCAGGCCCCTCGCCAACGACACGGCGCGGCTGTGGGTGCAGCTCGTCGTACCGGGACCCCGCCACCAACCTGCGGGGGCCAAGGGTGCACCGCACTGGAGCGAGCGGTTCGCTGGCACCTGGCACTCCCAGGGGGTGCTGTCGGGAGCGGTGCTGACCCTCTGGCCCGATGGCGAGCTGGTGGACGGGAACTTCCGCATGACCCGCCCGGTGGGCCGCGTCGAGGTGGGGCGGCTGTACGATCTCGAGGCACTCGACCAGAACGACCAGGGGCAGATCCTGGTCAAGGTGGACCCCCACGGGGACGGCACCGACGTGGTGTGGTTTGAGCTGGCGCCCTCTGACGGAGGTCAGCTGTGCGGGTGGGGCTACGAGGACGGGCGGAGGCAGGACACGGTCAACAGCCAGGGCGGCGGGGCCTGGGTCTGTTGGACCCCCGAGTGACGTAGCGTCCGGCCTCTCGGCCCGCGCGTCCCACCGGGGTGCGCGCTCGGTCGTGCCCCACGCGGTCCCCGCGAGAGATCGGATCAGGCTGCCCTGCGCTGCCAGGACGCCCTGCGCGTCGCGCCCACGCGTGCGTACACACCACCACGCCCGCGGTGCCCGAGCCGAGCCACCGGGGCGCGGCGAACGGGAAGTCCGCACCGAGCACATCGAGGCGGCTTTGTCCGTGGAGGCCGGAGGGCGCCCCCCCGGATCGGGAGGAGGGAGCGAGCTAGCGCACGTGACCGATGACGGGCGGACGCCGCGCAGGAGCCCTCCTTACGGGAGTAGCGCCCTGTTCGACGCTCCCGGCCCCGCTCAGCGCGCCGCGCGGCACTTGCCCCAGCTCGCGGAGCAGCGGATCTCGACCAGCTCCTGGCCCTCCGCGACCACGAGGTTCCCCATGTTGCGCGCGGCGGTTCCGTTGAGCCCGGCCCACAGGGTGTAGGTCCCCGGCGGATAGGTGTCCCCGGTGACCTTGCGGCCGTTCAGCTCCAGCCACCACTGATCCGGGGAGTCACCGACGATGCGAACCACCGCCGCAGTGGTGGGCGCCTGCGCCTCCTCAGCCGGCGCAGGCTCGTCCGGGATGGGCACGGTCCTCGGCTTGACCGCGGTGACCGGCTGCGGCTTGTCGTCGTCGCAGGAGGGGCACTCTGGGCAGGAGGGGCAGCTGGGCTCCTCGCACACCGGACACTCCAGCTTGGGGCAGTCCGCCGGTTTTGCCCACATGCTGAATCCCATCGACAGGCCGCCGGCCACACCGATGAGGATACCACCCACGGCAAGCATCAGTCCCGCGAAGGACAGCCCGATATTCTTTGCGCCACGGCCCACGAAGAGCCTCCGTCATCCAAAGTGGTTGATTACCAGGTCCCCGAGAGGGAGAGCCCCGCCGGGCTGCCCTGGCTGTCGAGGAGCACACCTGTCCCGATAAACCCCGCCAAGCCGACCACCGTCAGGACGGTGCCGCCCACCACGCGGTCTCTCGCCTGGAGCACACAGGCTGAGTCGGAGGCGTCCCCGACGCAGGTGTGCCCCTGATCCCAGCCGCCGTTCCCGATCAGCGTCACACCCGCGCCGACCAGCCCCGCGGACACCCCCGCGAGGACGTACCGCTTGCCGCGGTTGGGATCGACCCCCGACAGCTCCTCCCCGGTCTCCGGCGAGAAGTAGGCGGGGGTAGGATCTCCTGGCCACAGGTAGGAGGTCTCAAGCACCTGCCCCTTGTCGTCGATGTGCTGGAAGATCGTGGCGAAGGTCGCGGGGCGATCCAGCGTCTGCCGCCCGTCAAAGCGGAGGGTCCCCTCCGAGGGACGCATCGCGTGCGCGGTGATGTCGAGCGCCACCGGGATCGCCGAGTAGTCCGCGTGCTCCGGATCGCCAGAAGCGACCATGTCCTCTGGGAACCGGTACTTGGGCGTAAGCTTGCGAGACGCGGCGAAGGCCATGCGTGCCCGGTCCACGTCATTGTCCACGATCCGCACCCGCAGCCCCATCACACGGTGGATGCGCGCCGCGAGGTCCGGGCGGAGCTTCTCCTCCAGGCACGGGACCATGTCCTGCACCTGCTTGGAGATCTCGATAAACTGTCCAGACTCCCACTTTGGGTATTCAACCTCGGCTTTCTCAAGGAGTTCCTCAAGATCGGCCGCGTAGGCTGAGTGATAGCAGACATCTTCGGCGCGCGCTGCCCCAGAGGGGAGCACCATCATCAGGGTCAACAGTCCGACCAGAGCTGTCATGTCGTCACTTCCGTCACTAGGCGTTCACCATATCAGAGCACTAACTGCACAGTCCAATGTTCCCGCGAGCGCTCATCGCCTCGCGCCGTCGCGCTCCCTCGCCTGCCACCGCTGCAGCAACTCCAGCAGGTCTCTCTCGCGATCCTCGGCGGCGCGGAGCTTCCCCTCCAGCAACTCCAGGCGTTGGTGAAGCTCCGCGGTCTTTGCCATCTCATTTTTCAGCAGGGCCACCGCCTTCTCTCGATTCAAGGCCCTCAATGCCGCGGCACCGAGGGACGGATCCATCGGCATTGACCGGGGGGGCAGCCCCTCTGGTCCCCGTCGGTCCACCGGAGCGGGAGAGGGCGGCGGGGAGTCCTCCATCAGGTTGGCGGAGGGCGGCGGCACCGCCCCGTGGGTGGCCCCCACCCTGATCCTGGCGACTGCCGGCTCAGAGTCCACCTGCACCCGCGCGGGGCGCGGCCCGGCGACCTGCACAGAGGCCGGCGACGGGGTGGCCGCTGTTCCCCCCTGCCCCGGCACCACCAGGTAGCGAAAGCCGTACTCGGTGATGACCTCAAGCTCCACCCAGTCGCCGAAGGACAGGTCACCGATCACGGAGGGAGCGAGCCTGGAGAAGGCGTAGCTGTTGCGGCGCTGGCTCCCCTCTGGCAGGTGGATGAACCGGCTCGCCTGGAGCACGCTCGCACCCACCCGCGACTCCTCCGCGGCGGTGGACGGTGAGGGGTCGACGCGACCGGGGAGCCTCAGACCAAGCGCCCCTAGGCCGGTGTCCACCTGAAAGCGCAGGCTCACCATCAGCTCCGCGCCAGGCTCCCGCATCAACCAGATCTGAAATGGCGTGTCGACGTTCATGGACGGAGTCTACCCACATTCTACGACAAGGTGAATCGCCTCCCCTCAGAGAGGGTCGTAGCGAAGGATCAGGTGGGAGAGGCTGGGGACCGAGCTGGCGGTCTGGGCGAGCGCCGTGCCCCTGAGGCCACGGTAGAGCTTCTTCATGACGGGGTGCTTCGCGCGCTCGGCCCGTCGATCGGTGACGCCCAGCAGCGCGTCGGCGATCTCGGTCGCGTGCTCCTCAAAGTACCTGTGGGGCTCCCCGCTCGCGCGGGCCTTCTCCCAGAACGGATCGATGGCCGGCGCGAAGCCAGGGAGGAGTATTCCCATCGCCTCCTCGACGATCCCCGGCTTGATCTTCACCATCGTCTTGTAGCCGGCCCGCACCGCGGCGCCCGAGATCCCGCTCTTCTTGCGGACCTCGGCGTCTACCAGCTGGGCACCGTCGACCACCAAGGAACGCATGATTTCTGGATCGCTGAGCATCTCAGTCAACTTCACCGCTCACCCCGGGGTGTTCTTTTCCATTCCCGGACACCAGGGCGTGGGCGCCTGGCCTCCGAAGGTCCTGAACCAGCGGCCCAGGTGGTTGCGACCGTAGCAGGACTGTCCTCCGCGGGCAATCGCCCCCTGAACGCAGGCGTATGACCGCTCCCAGTCCCGCTCGTTGTGGACGCGGATAATGTCCACGTCAGGCATGGTCTCAGCGATCTGATCCTGCACGTTCGCCTTGAGGAAGGGGCCAATGCTCTCACACAGGGCGTCCGCCGCCTCCTGAGCGGGTGAGGCGCCCAGCGCGTCGAGGGTCGCGCGCCGCACCTTGGGTGAGGGCTCCTCCTCCTGCAGCCGCTGCTTGAGGCAGGCGATCCGGGCCGTGTCCTTGGTCCCGTGAAAACCACGCGCCGCCGCCTCGCGCGCGCGCTCGTCCTCGTCCTCCATCAGCAGCTTGCAGCCGAGCTCATCCACCTTTCGCTTCTGAGACGAGGCCAGCGCCGCGAAGGCCGCACCCCGGACACCGCCGTCCGCGTCTTCACCGGCGGCGGTGAACAGCGCCGACTCCACCTGATCGCCGCTCCGCCCCAGCAGACCCGCCGCAGCGCCCGCCCTGACGCCCGGATCGGGGTCCTTCGCGAGCAGCTCCAGCAGCAGGGGGATGTGGCGCTCTGACGGGCGCAGGGCCACCGCGGACTGGGCCCTGACCGCAGGGTCTCCGCTCCCCTGCGCGAGCCCCGAGAGCACCCTGAAGCCCTCCTTGGAGCCCAGGCTGCTGAGGGTCTCCACAAGCACCGTCTTGTCGGCGATGCGATCGTCGGTGATCGCGGGCTCCAGGCAGGCGGCGAGATCGTCTCTGCCGCTGTTCTCCAGACCCTTGGCCACCGCCTCGCGCACCAGCCCCGCGTCCTTGTCGTACAGCCCCTCGCACAGACACTGTGCGGCCACCGGCTCACGGGGGTAGTCCACCAGCTTCATGGCGGTGTAGCGCTGAAGCTCAGGGTCCTCCATTCGCAGCGCCACACAGGCGCTCTTCCACCGCTGCTTCAGGAGGAAGTAGTCCACCTCCTGATGCTCCTCGATCACCTTGGGGGGCACATCACAGGCCTGCACCAACAGGAGCGCCGCCAGCAGACCAGTGCTAGACATCCATCGCAAAGCTACCTCCGGGACACGGCCAAGCTATCCCAGCGAGACCCGCACCACACAGGAAATCCGATGACACAAGGACACGCAGAGGATCGCGTCCCGCTCCACCAAGTGCGGCAGATCGTGGCAGATTTCTTGGAGGAGTGGCCACGCCGCTTCCTCTGGGCCCTGCTGGACCTCACGGGGCGGCAGGAGGCAGGAGGCGGTCTGCGCCTAGGCGAGCTGGCCCTACCCTGGAGCGCGTGGTGTGATCTTCACGCGGCGGAGCTGGACGCCTACCTCGACCCCTGGACAGACACCCAGGCCCGGGGGGTCTATGAGGAGCTGGTGGCCTTCCTGGCCTACGCGCTGCTGTCGCATGGGGCCGCGCAGGGGCACTCCCCGCAGGTGCTCGATGAAGTCCGGAGGGGCATCCCCAGCCTCACCCCCTTCGGCCCGCTCGATCTCCGGGCGCTCACCGACGCCTACGCGCACACCTCCAACGCCGTCGTGACCTTCGCCGAGCGGGCCGCGCACCGCGCGCCCCCCAGCCAGGACCTGCGGGAGCACCTGGTGACCATCGCGGTCCACATGGGGAGGGTCTCGGAGCGGGTCGCGTCTGTGCTCCCGCTGTAGCCGCGCGCCGGCTGCGGTGCGGTAGCGCATCCGGCGTCCCCACGGGTGCGGTGTTGCGCGGAGGATCTCCGCACGTGATGGCTCCTGCGCCACCCAGGAGCCACCTTGACCGAAGCCCACCCTTCCCTGCCCCACCTGACCCGCCACCAGCGCGACCTCGCGTCGTACAAGACCAACGTGAGCCGGAGCGCCGAGGCGCGGTTCGGGCCAGCGTGGTGGGGCGCGTGGGAGCAGCACCTGAGCCTGGAGCCCGACGCGACCATCGTGGACCTGGGCGCGGGGCCCGGCACCCTGCTGAGCCTCCTGCGCGGCAGGCTCCCGCGAGCGCGCCTGATCGGCGTGGAGCTGCAGCCCGAGCTGCTGGCGATGGGCCTCGCGCGCACAGAGGGCTTGGACGTAGCGCTGATCCAGGCCGATCTCGGCGAGCCCCTGCCCTTGCCCGAGGCCTTCGCCGACGTGGTGGTCAGCACCCTCACCCTCCACGAGCTGCCCTACCCCCCTGCGCTGCTCACCGCTGCGAGGCGCGCGCTCCGCCCTGGCGGGCGGCTGGTGCTCTACGACGTGGTGCGGAGGCCCCTGGAGACCTACCTCAGGGACAAGGCGATGTCTCCCGACCTCCTCGACCACTTCCGCGAGCACAGCCTGTTCACCAGCGAGGACCTCACCTGGCTGGTCATGGAGGCGGGATTCGAGGTGCAGGAGGTGGTCGGGCGCCACGGAGGACAGTTCGCGATGATCTTCGCAACCCGCGGACCCTGATCCGGGGGCCATGATCGTCGTCTGGCCCAAGGTCTGCTCACCGCTCGCCGCGCGGGCGGCGGGAGAGGGCGCTACTAGCCCGCTGAGATCCTAATTTCCGACGGCCTCAGCGCCGCCGCCAGGGGGGCTTCGCCCACCTCCGTCTCCCCCCGTGGGGTCGGGGACTGCGTCCCTCCACCGTGCTGAGGGCTTGCCGCCCCCTCTCCCCCTGCGTGATTCCGGGGCTACCCGGTCCGGAGGCCCCCCACAGGACCCACTGGGGCGGGCCATGATCATCGTCTGGCCCAAGGTCTGCTCACCGCTCGCCGCGCCGGCGGCGGGAGAGGGCGCTACTAGCCCGCTGAGATCCTAATTTCCGACGGCCTCAGCGCCGCCGCCAAGGGGGCTTCGCCCGCCTCCGTCTCCCCCCGTGGGGTCGGGGACTGCGTCCCTCCACCGTGCTGAGGGCTTGCCGCCCCCTCTTCCCCTGCGTGATTCCGGGGCTACCCGGTCCGGAGGCCCCCCGCAGGACCCACTGGGGCGCAGCGATGTTCAAGGCCGATCCGGGGCTGTGGACAAGCGCTGGCGTCCCCCCGGTTGAACCGAGAACTACACAGGAACTAGCAACACACTTCAGGCATCTCCCCCTAGGGATAATCTTGAGGACAACGGGTACGGAGCGGTCGATTTCTGGTCTTTTTTCCCCACCCTTCTCCTGCTCTCTTTAGGCGAAACATCACCCACCCCTTGTCGCGTCAAGATTGCGGAACCCTACGCCGCCGCAGAGTGAAGCCGACGCTCACCGCGAGCCCTACCGCGGCTACCGGCCACAGCCCGCCGTCGGCGCCACCCGCGGCGTCCACCGCGAGCCCCAGCAGCGGCGCGAGCACCGCGCTGATCAGGCTCCGCGCCTGACTCTCCACCGACAGCACCGCCGCCCCGTGCTCAGGCGGCGTGTGGAGGTCCATCCGCCCGATGAGCGCGGGTCGCCAGAGGTTCTGCCCCACGTAGAGCAGGGCGAACCCCAGCACCGCCAGGGCCGGCAGCCCCCCTAGCAGCGAGAGCAGTATGACCGCATAGAGCGCGATAGCCCCCCACCAAAGGGCCGCCGCTCCCCGCTCGGGCGATCCCATCCACGCCTCGAACCGGTGCGCCTGGCGGCTAGCCGCCGCGGAGCCCAGAAACAGGCCGAAGTAGACCGGCCCCACCAGCAACGCGGCCCGCTGCGCATCGGAGAGCGCGCTCACCCCCATCCCCGCGAGCAGCGCGATCGCCAGCACCGCCAGGAGCGGCTGGAGGTACTCCTTGACCGCCTCGAACACACCCTCGAAGCCCATCGACTCCCCGATGAGCCCCCGCAGCTCGGGCGATCTCAAGGTGAGCCGGGCCACCTCGGTGAGCCGCCCCCTCACCTGTCCGCGGCCCTCCCCCTCCAGCGCCTCGGGGTAGCCGAGGAAATTGACCACCCCCAGCGCGTAGGGGAGCACCGCACCGTAAAAGACCCAGGCCATGCTCCCGCCGAGGAGCACGAAGGCCGCTGCGATCAGGCTGGACACCGCGGAGCCCACCTTGGACCACGATCGGGTGAGCCCATAGACCTGAGTGCGCTCGGACTCCCGGCCCTGCAGGCGCAGCCAGGTAAAGATCATCGCCTTGTGGGTGCCGGTGCGAAAGGCATCCCCCACCGCGTAGAGGGTCACCGCGCCAACCAGGGGCGCCGCCCCCCTCGCCACACCAAACAGCAGAAAGCTGGCGATATAGGCGATAAAGCTCAGGATCATCGAGCGGCGCCTGCCCCACCCGTCTGCGAGGGCGCCCGAGGGGATCTCCATCAGGTTCACCGCCAGATCGCGCCACCCCAGCAGCAGCCCTATGGCGAAGAAGGACAGGCCCTTCTCCATCAGCACCAGCACCAGGAAGGGCTCGAAATAGCGCTGGTTCTTCAGGAAGCCGTACAGGCAGAAGCGGAAGATCACGGAGCCTCCCTCGGCTCTATCGCGACGCGGTCAGGGCGCGAGGGGCCGCGCGGAATTCCTCCGCGCGGCCCCTCCTGCCCTGTGACCGCGGCCCCGCTCCCGCGGCGAGACCGCCGTCTCGCTACTCGGCGCTGCCCATCGCGGCCACTAGCTCGTCGAACTTGCTAAGCGTCGCCGCGATCGTCTGCTCTGAGACCTCGGGGAGCGTCCCTCCGAAGGCCTCTTTGGCCTGCGAGAAGCCCTTCTCCAGTCCCGCCCGCACCTCCTCAGCGCGCGCGGGATCACCGCCGATCATGCCCTTGGCAAACTCGACGATCCGGTCCGAGGTCTGGTCTGCCCCCCAGTAGCCGTCCTCTGCGATGAGCGCCTGAGCTTGCTCGGGGCTGACCTGGGTGATCTCCATCACCTCGCCGCCCCCCACAGCGATCTCGCTGTTGAGCCCCTGCTCCTGGAACATCCGCCCCACGAGCGACTGGAGCAGGCTGGTCTGTTGGGTGGCGTTGGTGCGGCCCGCGGCGGTGTAGGCGAGGACGGGCGGGGCGCTCCGCCCCACCACCTGGTCCAGCACCGCGGCGTCGTCCCGCAGTGTCGGGACCTGCGGCGGCTCCGTGTTCGGTTTGGTTTTGCTGACCTGAGCCGTCTGAGCGGCCGCAGGGAGCACAGCGTTTCCAACTGGCTTCATCATGGCTCCCCCTATGTTGATCCAGGGTCCCGCCTCTCCTCTCGGATCATCGGGGCCGAGATTCAAGCGAAAGGGATCGGGGCAAGCTGCGATACCTCCAGACCGCCCCTCTTGTCGGCCTGATCGGGTGGATTGTCCCTCTGCCCTGGGGTCGATAGAGGGGCGGTGAGGTCCACTACCCCTCGGAGGAGCCGTGCCCCGTCTCTCCAGCCGCGCGCTCGGATTCCAAGAGAGCGCCATCCGCAAGCTCGACAGCTACGTGGTGTCCCGCACCGACATCCTGTTCCACCGGATCAACATCGGCCAGCCCGACGTGGCCACCCCGCCGCCGATCCTAGAGGCGATCCATCAGTGGAACCCACAGGTGCTGGCCTACGGGCCCTCGTCCGGGCTGCAGGAGGTCCGCGACGCCGTCGCCGCCTATCACTCCCGCTGGAGCCCAGGGCTGAGCGGCGCCCACGTCGCCATCACCGCGGGAGGCTCGGAGGCCTTCCTCTTCGCCGCGGTCGCCGCCTGCGATCCCGGCGACGACATCCTGGTGCTGGAGCCCTACTACACCAACTACTCGTCCCTCTCTGCCCTGGCGGGGGTGAACATCCGAGCGGTGCAGACGCACCTCTCCAAGAACTTCGCCATCCCCTCCGACGAGGAGCTGGACGCGGCCCTGGCGCCAACCACCCGCGCGATCGCCTTCGCCAACCCCGGGAACCCAACGGGGGCGGTCTTCCCCCCGGCAGAGCTGGAGCGACTGCTCCACTGGGCGGTGCGCCACGACCTCTACGTCATCTCCGACGAGGTCTACCGGCGCATCTGGTTCGACTCCCCGCCGACCTCCGCCCTGGAGTACGACTTCGCTACCCACCACGTGATCTGCGTCGACTCCATGTCGAAGACCTGGTCGGCGTGCGGCCTCCGGGTGGGCTTCCTCATCTCGCGCAACCAGGGCCTGATGGAGCGGGTAGACCGCTTCGGCCAGGCTAGGCTCGGCCCCCAGCCCATGTCACAGGTCGCGACCATCGCGGCGCTGCAGCTCCCCGAGCGGTGGTACGAGGACACCAGGCTCCTCTACAAGCAGCGCATGGACGTGTTCTTGAAGGCCATCCGCAAGATCCCAGGCGTGAGCGCCTTCTCCCCCAAGGGCGCCTTCTACACCATGCTGGAGCTGCCGGTGGAGGACACCGAGGAATTCGCCCTGTTCCTGGCGCGTGACTTCGCCCACCAGGGCGAGAGCGTGATCGTCGCTCCCGCGGGCGGCTTCTACACCGTGCCGGAGCGCGGCAGGACCAAGGTCCGGGTGGCTGCGGTGCTGGAGGAGGCCCGGATGGTGCGCGCGGCGGAGCTGATCGGCATCGCGCTGGAGCAGTGGCGCAGCAGGTAGCCTGAGGTGCGCGGGGGCTCGGCGCCTCGCCGCACCCTCGGAGGATCGGCTATTCTGGTCCGCGACCTGCGGACCCAATCCGCAGACACCAGGAGCAGGGGATGAGAGAGCTAGCGGGCAGGTGGGCCCTGATCACCGGCGCCTCCGCGGGGCTAGGGGCCGCCTTCGCCACCCTGCTCGCCGAGCGCGGGGTGAACCTGGTCCTGGTGGCCAGGCGGGAGGAGCGGCTGCAGGCCCTCGCCGCGCGCCTGCGGTCCGAGCGGGGGGTGGAGGTGCGGGTCTTCGCGCAAGACCTCGCCGCGCCGGGGGGCCCGGAGGCGCTCTACGCGGCGGTGACCGGTGCGGAAATCGCGGTGGACCTCCTGATCAACAACGCGGGCTTCGGCCTGGAGGCTCCCGACCTGAGCCTCGCCTGGGAGGACCTCTCCCGGATGCTGGACCTCAACGTGGGGGCGGTGATGCTGCTCACCAGGCTGTTCGGGGCCGACATGGTGGGCAGAGGCTTCGGCAGGGTGCTCCAGGTCTCCTCGATCGCTGCGGCGCAGCCCACCCCCGGCTACGCGGCCTATGCCGCAACCAAGGCCTTCGTCCTCCACTACTCCGAGGCCCTCAACCACGAGCTCTCTGGGACCGGGGTGCGCGTCACCACCCTGTGCCCTGGGGTGACAGACACGGAGTTCTTCCAGGTCTCTGGGCAGGCGCTGGGACGCTACCAGCGCGCCGCAATGATGCCGGCGCGCGACGTGGCGATGACCGGCCTGCGCGCGATGACGCGCGGGCAGGCCTCGGTGACGCCCGGGCTGCTCAACAAGATCTCCTCCGCCCTCGTGCGGCTGCTCCCCCGCCCCCTCGCCGCGGCCCTGGTCTCGGCGATCCTGCGCTTCTAGGGGGCGCCGTGCTCCACGAGACCGATCACTGGGTGATGCCGCTCCCGCGCGATCAGGTGCTCCCCACCCTGCTCTCAGATCAGGTACAGCTCGCCCTGGCCCATTTGCGGGAGGACGTGCTGGAGGCGCGGCTGGAGCGGCTCCCCGCGGCGGAGGGCGAGCAGCGCTTCGTCATCCACCTGCGCTCCTACGGCCGCACCCCCACCGGCAAGATCGACCGCGGCCAGACCGTCCGCTCCTCCACCCACAACCACTGGCGCGGAGACACCCTCGCCTGGCGCTGGGAGGGCCACAGGAGGGTGCTGGTCAGCGGTCACCTCAGGGTGGAGAGAGAGGGCGCCCAAACCAGGTTCACCTCCCGCCGCGAGGTGGAGGTGCCGGTACCGGTGGTGGGCAGGGCGATCGAGCGGCTGGTGCTGAGAGAGCTCTCGCGTGACGAGCCCAAGTGGCGAGAGATGCTGGCCGATCAGCTTGGGCTCCGCTGATGGCCCGCGCCAAGGTGGTCTGGCGCTGCGCCTCCTGCGGCCACAGCCAGAGCAAGTGGGCCGGCAGGTGCCCCCAGTGCGGCGAGTGGAACAGCCTGGAGGAGGGCGCCGAGCAGGTGGCTGCCCCGCCCAGCGCGACCCGCAGCGCCCCCGTCGCCCTCAGCGACGTGCCGCTCGAGAGCGGGGGGGAAGTCCGGATGCGCACGGGCATCCAGGAGCTGGACACCCCGCTGGGAGGCGGGGTGGTGGCGGGGAGCCTGGTGCTGCTCGGGGGGGATCCCGGCATCGGCAAGTCGACCCTGCTGCTGATGGCGCTCGACCGCTTCGCCCGCAGGGGCCTCCCGGCCCTCTACGTCACCGGCGAGGAGTCCGCGGCGCAGGTGCGGCTGCGCGCCGAGCGGCTGGGGATGATCGGCAGCTCGATGCTGGTGCTGGCCGAGACCGACTTTGAGGCGGTCGACGCGGTGGTGCGCGCGCAGCGCCCGGTGGTGGCGGTGGTGGACTCGGTGCAGACCCTGTCACTCCCAGGGGTGGGCAGCGCCCCCGGCTCCGTGGCGCAGGTGCGCGAGGTGGCCCACCGGGCGATGCTCCTCGCCAAGAGCACCGGCACCGCGATCTTCCTGGTGGGCCACATCAACAAGTCGGGGGAGATCGCCGGCCCCAAGGTGCTGGAGCACCTGGTGGACGCGGTGCTCAACTTCGAGGGCGACGGCTCCTCCACCCTCCGCATCCTGCGGGCGGGCAAGAACCGCTTCGGTGCCAGCGGGGAGCTTGGGGTCTTTGAGATGGGAGACACCGGCCTGATCGAGGTGCCAGACGCCTCCGCCAGGCTGCTGCAGGAGCGGGTGAAGGGGGCCGCGGGGACGGTGGTGGTCGCCGCGATGGAGGGGACGCGCCCCCTGCTCGCCGAGGTGCAGGCCCTGGTGGGGCGCCCAGGCCCGCAGACCCCCGGCCGGACCTGCGTAGGGGTAGACCGGCAGCGGGTGATCATGCTGGCGGCGGTGCTGGAGAAGGCCGGCCTCACCCTCTACGATCGCGACATCTTCGTGAACGCAGTGGGCGGGGTGCGCCTCGACGAGCCCTCCGCCGACCTGGGCATCGCGGTGGCGATCGCGTCCTCGCTGCTGGACCGGCCCCTGCCCCCCGACCTTCTGGTCTTCGGCGAGCTGGGCCTGGTGGGAGAGGTCCGCGGGGTGTCGCGCCCGGAGGCTAGGCTGCGCGAGGCCGCGCGCCACGGCTTCACCAGGGTCATCGCCCCCCACAGCGCGGGGCGCGCCTGTCCGCCCGGCCTCGAGCTGATCGGGGTGCACAGCATCGGCGAGGTGATCGCGCACCTCGGCGGGCCTGAGCAGCGCCGCCGGTAGCCGAAATCACACTCCTCTGATCAGGGCGTCTCGGCCGCTCTTTCAGCGCATCATCGCGTAGACAGGGCGGGTGCGAAGGTGACAGTGAATGACGGCTCATTCACACTGCACTATCTCTCAAGTGATCAACCCTCCCGGAGGTTCTCCCATGTCCGCGACCGAGTTCCGCGCTTCCCTTGACGACATGCGCTTCGTCCTCTTCCAGCAGCTCAAGATCCAGGAGGCCCTCGCGGGCTTCGAGGTGTATGAAGACTTCGATCAGGACGTGTACGACGCCACCCTGATGGAGGCCCAGAAGATCTGCGAGGAGGTGCTGCACCCGATCAACATCGCGGGCGACAAGGAAAAGGCGCAGTTCGTGGACGGCGGCGTGGTCACCCCCAAGGGCTACAAGGAGGCGTGGAACCTCTGCGCAGAGGGCGGCTGGATCGGCGTGTCGGCGCCCCAGGAGTTCGGCGGCATCGGCCTCCCCAACGCCCTCGGCCTCGCGGTCAACGAGATGTTCTCAGGCTCCGCTGAGGCCTTCTCGATCTACATGGGCCTCACCGGTGGCGCCGCGCGCGACATCCTCGCCTTCGGCACCGACGAGCAGAAGGCCACCTACCTCGAGAAGCTGTTCACCGGGCAGTGGGCGGGCACCATGCTCCTCACCGAGGCTGGCGCCGGCTCCGCGGTGGGCGACAACCGCACCAAGGCCGTCCCCTCCGGCCGCCCTGGCGTCTACCACCTCGAAGGCGAGAAGATCTTCATCTCCGGCGGTGACAGCGACCTCGCCGAGAACATCATCCACCTCGCCCTCGCCCGCACCCCCGGCGCCCCGGCGGGCACCAAGGGCCTGTCCCTGTTCATCGTGCCCAAGTTCCTGGTGAGCGAGGACGGCGAGCTTGGCGAGCGCAACGACATCCACGTGGTGGGTATCGAGCACAAGCTCGGCATCAACGGCTCCGCGACCTGCACCCTCGCCCTCGGCGCGAACGGCCCCTGCGAGGGGTACCTGCTCGGGGAAGAGTTCAAGGGCATGAAGCTCATGTTCCACATGATGAACGAGGCCCGCATCGGGGTGGGCGCCCAGGGCGTCGCCGCGGCGGACGCGGCCTACCAGTACGCCCGCTCCTTCGCGGTGGAGCGCATCCAGGGCCCCGATCTGGACGACATCGCGAACCCCGAGTCCAGGTCGGTGGAGATCGTCCGCCACCCGGACGTGCGCCGCAACCTGATGACCCTCAAGGTCATGTCCGAGACCATGCGCTCGCTCCTGTACCGCCTCGCCTACCTCATGGACGTGTCGCTCCACGAGACCGACGAGAAGGCGAAGAAGAAGGCCGAGGGCCGCGTCGATCTGCTGGTGCCGGTGCTCAAGGCCCACTGCTCCGACAAGGGCTTCGAGATGGCCTCCCTGGCGGTGCAGGTGTTCGGCGGCTACGGCTACACCACCGAGTACCCGGTGGAGCAGCTGCTCCGCGACGCGCGCATCTCCGCGATCTACGAGGGCACCAACGGTATCCAGGCGATGGACCTGCTCGGCCGCAAGCTCCGCATCAAGAACGGCCTGCTGTTCATGGACTGGGTCCAGGACGCGCAGAAGTTCGTCAAGAAGGCCAAGGAGGCCGGCTTCGACGAGGCCGACGACGTGGGGAAGGCGGTCGGCCACCTGGGCGCCACCGCGATGTACCTGGGCCAGCTCGCGATGAAGAAGCAGCTCAAGCTCGCCTTCCTCCAGGCCAGCCCCTTCCTGACCATGTTCGGCACGGTGCTCCTCGGCATCGAGGCCCTGGAGCAGGCGGTGGTGGCCAAGGAGCTGATGGAGACCGAGGGCGAGACGCCGCTGCTAAAGGGCAAGCTGCTCAACCTGCGCTTCTACACCCGCAACATCCTCCCCGGCGCGGTGGCGATGGGCAAGTCCATCCAGTCCGGCGACGACTCGGCCCTCGACGCGTCGCTCTGGCCGCTCGCGTAGGCAGCGCCTCGCGCTCACTGGAGGCGTCCCCTGGTGGGGCGCCTCGCGTTATGTCTGGGCCCTGGAGCGACGATGAAGCGTCTGATCACACTCTCCATCGGGCTCGCGGCGCTCACCGGCTGCGAGCCCACCCAGGCGGTGCTCTACAACGAGGACTACGCCCTGGCCTTCGCTGGCGAGGGCTGCGTGGTGGCGGAGGGTCCCACCGCCTCCATCGCGGACGGCTTCACCCTCGAGGCCTGGATCAGGGTCGCAGAGGCCCCTGATCGGATGGGTATCCTGCGCCTGGGTGGCTCCGCCCTCTTGTGGATGGACGACGGTCGGGTGGGGCTGGGACGGACCGATCAGCCCGACCAGACCGGGTGGATCGCGGAGGCGCAGCTCGCGGACGGGCGGCCCCACCACCTGGCGGTGAGCTGGAGCCTCTCCCACCAGGGCGCCTTCTACGTGGACGGGCTCCAGATCGGAGCGGGCGACGGGTGGCTCGCGGGCGAGAGCCTCGGGCAGGTCCACCTCGGCTGCAACGGCCCCGGTGCCGACCCCTTCGTCGGCGTGCTGGACGAGGTCCGCGTCTCCGATCAGCCCCGATTTGGCGGTGATTTTCACCCCTCGAAGGTCCCGTACTCTGTCGACTCTGCGACCCTGGCCCTGTGGCACATGGACGGAGGCGTCGGAGACTTCATCCTCGACTCAGCCGATCAGTTTCCCGGCACCGCCCACGGGGTCGCCTGGACCACCGGCCTGACCCGCGACAGCGAAGCCCCAGAAGGAGCCCCATGAGGCACAAGCCGCTTGACTTCTACGACATCGACGACCTCCTCACCGACGAGGATCGGCAGATCCGGGACGCGGTGCGCGCCTGGGTGGACGGGAGGGTGCTCCCGATCATCGAGGATCACTTCCAGGCAGGCACCTTCCCGGCCCACCTGGTCCGCGAGATGGGCGAGATGGGCTTCTTCGGCACTCAGCTCGAGGGCTACGGCTGCCCCGGCCTGTCCTACACCGCCTACGGGCTGATCTGCCAGGAGCTGGAGCGGGGCGACTCGGGCATCCGGTCCTTCGCCTCGGTGCAGAGCTCGCTGGTGATGTACCCCATCCACCGCTTCGGCTCCCCGGCACAGCGCGAGCGCTGGCTGCCCGGCCTCGCCAGCGGCGCGCTGATCGGCTGCTTCGGGCTCACCGAGCCGGATCACGGCTCCGACCCCGGCGCGATGATCACCAGGGCCGAGCACCGGGGCGACCACTACCTGCTCCGCGGCGCCAAGATGTGGATCACCAACGGGTCGGTCGCCGACGTGGCGGTGGTGTGGGCCAAGCTGGACGGGGTGGTGCGGGGCTTCCTGGTGGAGCGGGGCACCGAGGGCTTCTCCGCCCCTGAGCTGAAGAACAAGCACTCCCTCCGCGCCTCGGTCACCTCCGAGCTGGTCTTCGACGAGGTGAGGGTCCCGCTAGAGAACATCCTCCCCGGGGTAGAGGGCCTCAAGGGCCCCCTCGCCTGCCTCACCTCGGCCAGGTACGGCATCTCCTGGGGCGCGCTGGGCGCAGCAGGAGCCTGCTTCGACGCCTCGCGGGAGTACAGCCTCACAAGGCACCAATTTGGGCGCCCCCTGGGCTCCTTCCAGCTGGTGCAGGCCAAGCTCGCGGGGATGCTCCGCGAGATCACCAAGGGGCAGCTGCTCTCCTGGCGGCTGGGACGCCTGATGGACGAGGGCCGCGCCAGACACGAGCAGGTCAGCCTGGCCAAGCTCAACAACGTGGACATCGCCCTGGACATCGCGCGGGTGTCCCGCGATCTGCACGGCGCCGCCGGCATCGTCTCGGACTTTCCGGTGATGCGCCACATGGCGAACCTCGAGTCGGTGATCACCTACGAGGGCACCCACGACATCCACACCTTGGTCCTCGGCCGCTGGATCACGGGCATTCAGGCCTTCTCGTGAGCGCTCAGGCGCGCATGAACCTGCCCACGCGCCTCGTCTTCCGCCTGCTGGCGAAGCGCAAGGGGCAGGTGCGCGCCCTGAAGGAGATCCAGTATATCAAGGGGTTGTTCCCTTTCTTTAGCCTGTTCACCCTGCTGATCTTCCTCCCCGCCCTCTACCTGGCCTACCTGGCCCTGGGCTCACTCCAGGCAGAGCAGACCCAGGCGGACGAGGAGCTGCGCCACAGGGCGGGTCAGGCGACCCTCGAGATCCAGCAGGACCTCTCCGCGGTCTTCCAGCACTTCGAGGCTGCCACCGACGCTAGGCTGCGCCTCGGCCAGTCCCCGCTGGAGGAGCTGACCGACCTGAGCCCCTACCTGCGCGCCGCCTTCCGCTTCGACTCGGACGGGGTGCTCGCGGCGCCCTTCGTGCTTGAGGAGCGCGAGGCGCCGGTGACGGTACCCACGGTGTGGACCCAGGCCTATAGCAAGGGGCAGTCGCTAGAGCTGGACGGGAGGCCGCTGGAGGCGGTGCGCTGGTACCGTCAGGCCGGCGCGGTCAGCAGCCAGCCCCGGCTGATCGGCGAGGCGGGCTTCGCCGAGGCCCGCGCCTCCCTGCACGGCGGGAGGGACCGCGAGGCGATGGAGCAGCTCCAGGGCCTGCGGGCTCAGTGGCTGCGGGTTCGGGACAGGCACGGCTTCCGGCTTGGAGACCTGGCCCGGCTGCTCCAGGGCGAGATCCTGATCGAGCGCGACGGCTACGCGGGCCGCCGCGAGCTGAAGTCCCTGGTGGAGGAGCTGCTGAGCAGCCCCTGGGTGGTCGGTCAGCCGGGGGAGGCGGTCATCGCCCGCCGGGCCCTCTCGCGCCTGGGGGGGCGCGCCGATCCCATGTGGAGCGAGCGCGCGGGGCGACAGCTCGACGAGCGCACGGTGCAGCTCTACTGGGCCAGCCAGCTGCGAGAGGAGATCGAGCTGTTCTCCGGGGTCCAGCCCCGGGTGAACCAAGGGGAGTACAGCTACACCTCGCGGGTGGACTCCAGCTCCCTGTGGGCGCTCACCCGGTGGGGCGACGAGCTGTACGCCTTCTCCTTCCACCAGGACGATCTGCTCGACGGGCTGCGCAAGATCACCCAGTCGGTGGACGCGCTCGACCGGGACATCACCCTCCGTCTGACCGATCCCAGGCCCCAGTCCCTCCAGGACACCCTGGCCCACCAGTCCCTCCACCCCTGGGTGCCCCTGGTGGTGTCCGCCAGGCCCGAGAACCCCGAGGACATCCAGCACCGTCGGATGCGCCAGCGCACCGTGCGCATCGCGGTGCTGTTCGTGCTGGTGAGCATGACGGCGGTGGGCGTGGTGCTGTCGTGGCAGCTGCTCGAGCGGGAGCTGGAGGGGGCGCGCATCAAGGCGGACTTCGCCGCGAACGTCTCGCACGAGCTGCGCTCGCCCATCACCCAGATCCGCCTCAAGGCAGAGACCCTGCTCCTGGACCTGGTGGACGGGGAGCAAGACCGCACCGACCACTACCAGGCGATCGTCCGGGAGTCGGAGCGCCTGTCCCACCTGGTGGACAACGTCCTGGATTTCGCCGCCATCGAGCGAGGCGCCAAGAAATACTCCCTCCGCCCGCAGGACCTGGGCGAGATCACCCGGAACACCGTAGAGGCCAACCGCCACTCGATCGAGTCCAAGGGCCTGGAGGTGTCGGTAGACATACCCGACGACCTCCCTGTGGTGTGGGCCGACCGCGAGGCGGTGGCGCAGGTGATCAACAACCTGCTGTCCAACGCCACCAAGTACGGCGCTGGCGGCGGAAGAGTAGACGTCTCCGTCGGTGTCTCGGAGGCCGGCGTCGAGGTGACCGTCACCGACTACGGCGCCGGCATCGCAGAGGATGACATCGACAAGATCTTTGACGCCTTCTATCGGTCCAACGACCCTAGGGTCCGCCGAAAGAAGGGGACGGGCATCGGCCTGTCCATCGTGACCTACATCGTCGAGGCCCACCGCGGACAGATCAACGTGACGAGCACCCCGGATGAGGGTACTTCGTTCGTGGTGACCTTCCCCCTCGACTCACCGGCGGACGCTGGAGCCTGACATGCCGCGCCTACTCATCGTTGAAGACGAAATGGCCCTGATCGACAGCGTGACCCGCTTCTTCAAGCGCGAGGGCTACGATGTGTTCTCGGCGCGCTCCCGCTCCCAGGCGGTCGAGCTGGCGCAGCACCACCCCCCTGACGCGGTGCTGATGGACGTGATGCTCAACGAGGGTCCCGAGCCGGAGTTCGACGGCTTCGACGTGAGCCAGGCGCTCCGCTCCGAGGGCTACGAGGGGCCGCTGATCTTCCTCACCGCCCGCACCTCCGAGCAGGACAAGCTGCTGGGCTTCGAGATGGGGGCGGACGACTACGTCACCAAGCCCTTCTCGCTCCAGGAGCTCCTCGCGAGGGTCTCTGCGGTGATCCGCCGGGCCGGCGGCGCCAAGTCGGTGTTCCGCTTCGGCACGGTAGAGGTGGACCTGGACAACTACGTCATCCGCCACCCAGACGGCACCGACTCCCTCTCCATCCGCGAGCAGGAGCTGCTGCGCTACCTGATCAAGCACCGGGGCAAGGCCCTCCCGCGCAAGACCCTGCTGACCGAGATCTGGCGTTATTCCCCAAACGTCACCACCAGGACTGTGGACACGCACATCCTGAACCTCCGCAAGAAGCTCCGCGACGACGCGGCCGACCCGCGCTTCATCGAGACCATGCACGGGGTCGGCTACCGCTTCGTCGCCACCGAGGAGTAGCGGCGGTGTGGCTGCTCCTGGCCGTCTCTGGCGCCCTGGCGGGGCCGGTGGATGACTGGCTGATGCTCCAGACCGCCCTGCTGACCGAGGTGGTGGACGGGGACGTGGAGGGGGCGGCGCACCGCTACGAGCGGCTGATGCGAGAGCTGCCCGCTGGGTCGCCCACCCGCACCGAGGCCCTCTACCAGCTGGGGCGGGCCCGGCTCGCGCTCGGCGACACCGACGGCGCGGTGGAGGTCTTCCGCGAGGGGGTCCGCGCTGGCGCCCCCCGCTCCCGCTGCCTCAAGTCGCTGCGCGAGCTGGAGCTCACTGAGCGCGCCATCCACACCATCCCCGAGAGCTGGACCTTTGACCAGCCGGACCACGGCTTCATCCACCCCGCGGGCCAGGGCGGCTCGATCCGCATCGACAAGGTGTGGGGCGACCCTGCCCTGGTGTGGACCAGCAGGGCCTCGGCGACCCCACCCCACCAGCTCCTGCTCGGCTTCCGCGACCCCTCCCCCGCCCCCACCGTCATCCGCTTTCGCCTGGGCGCCACCGGCACCCACGCCTGGGTTCGGATCACCCTGGTGGACGTGTGGGGGCACAGGTACAGCCCCACCAAGGACACCGTCGCGCTCCCCAGGGGCAGCGAGGTACAGGTGGACCTCGCCCTCAGCCACCTCCAGCCGCTCGACGGCCCGACCAACCTGCGCCCTAGCGAGCTGGACATGCTGATTTTGGAGGACGTCACGGGCTCCTTCGGGGTGCACTCTGGCACTCAGGAGATCACCCTCGACAACTTCGAGGTGCGCTGAGCGGGGCGACGCCGGGGTGGCTGCCAGGGCGCGCGGGACGGGCGCCCTGACGGCCTTGCGCGCCCCTACTCCGCGCCCCCCACCGGCACCGCGAGGCTGTCCTCCGGTGCTGAGGGCGGCAGCACCGGGTTCATGGTCCCCTCCTCCAGCCAGAGCACCAGGATCTCACCGTCGACCAGGTGAAGCTGGAGGCTCACCCCCTCCCCGACCTCGATCTCCTCCAGCACCAGCTCGCCCGCCCCCGCCAGCGGCACCATTCGCCCCGCGCCCTGCCCCTGGAGCACCAGCGCGGTCTCTAGCGGCACCGCCAGCCCCTCTCCGTCCAGGAGGCGCACCCGGACCTTGGGCAGCGCCGCGTCGCGGTCGAGCAGGTCCACCTGTACCCGCAGGTCGCCGCGCCCGGAGCGCGAGGTCATCCCGGAGATCCGCAGCGCTCCGCTGGGGAGCTCTCCGATCACCGCGTCCTGGAGCTCCAGCAGATCTCTGGTCAGGCTCTTGAACGCGCCGTCCAGCTCGGTGGCTGCCCGTCGGAGCTGCTCCTCGGTCACCACGCCCCCCCGGACGTGGAGTGGGCGCTGCACGGTCCCCAGCAGCGGCCGCGGCTCCTGCTGGGCAGACGGCGTCGCGCTCGCGGACGGCTCCGCGGCCAGGGCGGGGGCGCTGAGCCACACCGCGTACAAAATCCAGCAAGACCTCATCACTCACCCCAGGTGAACAGAAAATGACAGCGTCCAAACCAGCACCCAGACCGCCCCTAACCCGGTAGCAGCCCCTCGCTCACTGTGCAGCGCCTTTCGCACCCTGCCCGGTGAGACACCGCAGGCGCCTTGAACCGCCATCCCCCCCCTCAAGGCCAAACAACGCGCACCCCCGCCGGACGCCGCCAGGCCACCGCCGGGGCGCGTTTGGCCAGGTGCGTACTGCGCTTCGCACCCACACCGCACAGACCGAACGCCGAAATCGCCGATATTTCAGGTTTGCAGGGCTAATACACCACACCTCCCCGCGACGCGTCGCGCGGATGGGGCCAAGCAGCACATCGAAGCTCGACAACCACGCTATTTCCTGCGTTTTTCAAGGCACCTCGGCCTCCCCCCACAGCTGTTTCGACCGACCAGTCAGAATAAAAGCACGGTTGAACGCGGAGGATGCGACGCGGGGGGTTTGCGCCTCCCGGAACCTCCCCCTATGTTGCGAGCAGCACGCGACGCCAGACACAGGACCTCCTGCGGCGTCCACGAAACACCTCCCCGACCCAGGAGATGCAGGTGAGCTCCACGCCGTTCAACACCGTCGCCGAGGCCTTGGCCGGAACCGCCACCCACAACCCGGACCGCACCCTGACCTTCCAGGACATGAAGGGCGTGGAGACCGTCTACACCTTCGCCGAGGTGGAGGCAGCCACCGCGCGCAGGGCCGCCTTCCTGCAGCAGTTGGGCCTCGGAAAGGGCGACCGCGTCGGGCTGATCATCATCGAGCCCGAGGACTTCGCCCTCAACTTCTACGCCTGTCTGCGCATCGGGGTGCTCCCCGTGCCGCTCTACCCGCCCCTGTCGATGGGCAACCTCGACGCCTACACCGAGCGCACCGGGCGCATCCTCGAGAACGCCGAGACCCGGGTGCTGGTCGTCTCGTCCAAGCTGCAGAACATCCTCTGGAGCCTCCGGGACAGCGTCGGCTGCCTGGAGCGCATCGTCAAGGTCGAGGAGCTCCAGCAGGCCACGGGGACCCCGACCTACCCCGACATCCAGCCGGACGACCTCGCCTTCCTCCAGTACACCTCCGGCTCTACCTCTGACCCCAAGGGCGTGATGGTGAGCCACGCCAACCTGATCGCCAACATCCAGGGGTCGAGCACGGTGATGGGGCTCCAGTCCGGCAGGGACGTGGCGGTGAGCTGGCTCCCCCTCTACCATGACATGGGTCTCATCGGGTTTGTCATCACCTCGGTGGTCTGGGGAATCGACGCGGTCTTCATCCCCACCGTGCGCTTCCTGTTCAAGCCCACCGTGTGGATGGAGGCGATGCACCGCCACAAGGGCACCGCGACCTTCGCGCCCAACTTCGCCTACGCCCTGATCACCCGCAGGGCGCGCCCGCAGGACCTGGAGCAGTGGGACCTGTCTCATGTGCGCCTCTTCGGGTGCGGCGCCGAGCCGATCCACCCAGAGACCATGGCGGAGTTCACCGACAAGTTCCACACCCACTGCGGCATGCCGGAGGAGGCGATTATGCCCGCCTACGGCATGGCGGAGGCCACCCTCGCCATCACCCTGGTCCCGACGGACCGGATGTGGGCCACCAGAGCCGTGGAGGCCAGCGCCTTCGAGGCGGACGGCACCGCCACCACCCCTGAGCAGGGCGCCACTGTGCTCGAGCACGTCTCCTGCGGCTTCCCCCACGCGGGCCACGAGGTGGCGGTCTTCCACGCCGAGACCGGCGAGCAGCTCCCCGAGGGGCGCGAGGGGGAGCTCTGTCTGCGCGGCCCGTCGGTCGCCCACGGCTACTTCAAGAACCCCGAGGCCACCTCGGCCGCCTTCCGCAACGGCTGGCTCCACACCGGCGACCTCGGATACATGAACCAGGGCGAGGTCTACGTCACCGGGCGGATGAAGGACCTGATCATCCTCAACGGGCGCAACCTCCACCCGCAGTCGATCGAGTGGGTCGCGGCGGAGGTGGAGGGGGTCCGCAAGGGCAACGTGGTCGCCTTCTCCCGGCGAGGCGCCCACTCTGAGGAGCTGGTGATCGCGCTGGAGACCCGCTCAGAGGACCACGCGGGCCTCTCGGCCCGGGTCAAGGAGCAGGTGCAGGCGCAGCTTCAGGCGCCAGTGGCCGAGGTGGTCTGCCTGGAGCCTGGGACCCTCCCAAAGACCTCCTCCGGCAAGCTCCAGCGGCGCAAGACGCAGCAGCTCTACACCAAGGGGACGCTGGGCAAGGAAGGATCACGCACCCCGGGCTCGAGCGCCAGCAGGGTGACCCTCGCCAAGCACGTCGCCAAGTCGGTGTGGAGCAGGGCCAAGAACGCGGTGCTCCGCTGAGAGCGGGCCGCTGACCCCACCATGGAGACCACCGCAGGGGGTCCGACGCATCGGGTCCCCTGCGCTCATTTCGGCGGTCTGTCCGCCCCGGCGCGCCGCGCCGGAAAGCTCGGGCACGTCGCGCCTCTCGTGATAAGTAGCCCCCCCTTGCCCCCCCCGCGTCGGGGGGGCCGTGCATCGTGAGGTCACCGTGAGCGCAATCGCAATCGTAGGAATGAGCTGTCGCTTCGCCGGCGCAGAGGATCTGCAGGCCTACTGGGAGCTCCAGCTCGCAGGAAAGGACGCGTTCCGCGAGATCCCCAAGGACCGCTGGGACAACGACACCTTCTACGACGAGAACCCCAGGAACGCCGACAAGTCCTACGTGAAGCGGGGCGCCTTCCTCGATGACGTCCGCTCCTTCCCCGCCCTCGCGCTCAAGATGCCGCCCCGTCGGGTGGAGGTGATGGATCCTCAGCAGCGGTTCAGCCTGGAGATGGCGCTGCAGGCGATTGAGGACTCCGGGCGCACCTCGGAGCAGATGCCCGAGCGCACTGGCGTCTTTATGGGCGTCACCGCCCTGGAGTACCGCTCGATCCTCGGGGTGCGGGTGGTCGCTCAGCTGATGGCCAACGGCGCCTTCGGCCAGGCCCCCGAAGATCCGGCGGTGCTCGCCGCCGCGGTGGAGAACGTAGTCCCGGCGAGGCCCTTCACGGGGTCCGGCGGCCTCTCGAACATGATCGCGTCGGTGGTGGCTCAGGAGCTCAACCTGCACGGCCCCGCGTGGTCGGTGGACGCGGCCTGCACCTCGTCGATGATCGCCATCACCGAGGCGATGCGCCACCTGGAGACCCACGCGGTGGACGCCGCGCTGGCCGGGGGCGTCTACATCAACCTCACCCCCTCGCACCAGGTGGTCTTCACCAGACTCGGCGCGATGAGCGCCGACGGCACCTGCCGCCCCTTCGACCACCGCGCCAGCGGCTTCGCTCAGGGCGAGGGCGCGGGGATGGTGATGCTCAAGCGGCTGGAGGACGCCGAGCGCGACGGAGACCGCATCTACGCGGTGGTGCGCGGCTACGCGACCAATAACGACGGCAAGGGCACAGGCCCTATGGCCCCGGTCCAGGACGGACAGGAGCGGGTGGTCAGGGAGGCGTGGCGCCTCGCGGACGCTCGCAAGGCGGAGCTGGGCTACCTGGAGGCTCACGGGACGGGCACAGGGGTCGGTGACGTGATCGAGCTCTCCGGCCTGCGCAACACCCTGGGCGCCGACGTGGAGCAGGTGGTGCTGGGGTCCTCCAAGGCCAACGTGGGGCACACCATGTCCGCCGCGGGGGTCGCGGGGTTCATCCGCACCGCCCTCGCCATCCACCACGGGATCATCCCGCCCCTCGCCGGCTTCGAGGCGCCCAAGGAGGAGCTGCGCATCGACGAGACCCCCTTCATCCTCTCCGCCGAGGCCCGGCGGTGGAAGAACGAGGCCCGGGTCGCGGGGGTGTCCTCCTTCGGCTTCGGCGGCACCAACGCGCACGTCATCCTCGGGCGCGCAGGGGAGGCCGCGACGCCAGCCCCCCGCCCCCACCTGGTGCTGATCTCGGCCCCCGACGAGGCCAGGCTGCGCCACCTCGCCAGGCGCACCGCGGACGCGGTGCTCGGGGACCCCACGATCACCGTCGCGGGCGTGGCCCGCGCCTGGGCGGTCCGCAGGGTGCTGCCTGAGCGCCTGGCCATTGTGGCCGACACCCGCGAGGAGCTGGCCCTGCGACTCCAGGCCTTCGCCGAGGGGTCCCCCGAGGCCGGGACCCATTTCGGGGCCGCGGGCGCCCCCCCGAAGATCGCCTACCTGTACCCCGGCCAGGGCTCGCAGCGGCTGGGGATGATCCAGGGCCTCCTCGACCGCTTCCCGGTGGTGCGCGAGGCGCTGGAGGGGCTGGAGGCCGAGCTGGCCGACACCCTCCCCATCCCCCTCACCCACCTGCTGTTCCCAGAGCGGCGCGCGGTGAAGGTCTCGGAGGAGGAGGCGCTCGCGCAGCTCACCGACACCGCCAACACCCAGCCTGTGCTGCTCGCGGTGGCGGTGGCCCTCACCAGGCTGCTGGAGGCGGTGGGGCTCGAGCCCCAGGTGCTCACCGGCCACTCCCTCGGCGAGTTCACCGCCGCGGCGGTGGGCGGGGTGCTCAGCCCCGCGGAGGCCGCTCGCTTCGCGGCGCGGCGGGGCAAGCTGATGGCGGACCTGGAGGGCGACCACGGGGCGATGGCCGCCCTGATGTGCGATCGGGACACTGCCGCCGACTATCTGGTCGACGGCGCCATCATCGCCAACATGAACCACCCGCGCCAGGTGGTGGTGTCGGGCTTCACCGAGGCGGTGGAGGCGGTGGTGCGCCGGGCCAGCGCAGACGGCGTCCGCACCCAGCAGCTCCAGGTGTCGCACGGCTTCCACTCCCCCGCCCTGGGCGCGCTGGACAGCGCCCCGCTCCTGGAGGGGATGGACCTGAGCGACCCGCAGCGCACCGTGATCTCCGCGATCACCACCCGCGCCTACGCCGACGCCGCCGACGCGCGCCACATCTTCCTCCGCCACGCGGTGTCGCCGGTGGACTTCATGAACGCCCTGCTCACCTGCCAGGAGGAGGGCGCCGACCTGTTCCTCCAGGTGGGGGCCGGCGGGCCGCTCGCTGCCTTCGCCAGGGGCACCCTGGCGCGGGGCCACAGGGGCATCCTGACCCTCGCGTCCCGCGACGACGCGGACGGGGGCAGGTCGCTGCTGGAGACCCTGGGGCGCCTGTGGGTGCTCGGCGCCGCGGTCGACGTGCTGCCGCTCACCGACCCCGCCCCGGTGGCCAGCGTGCCCGCCTCCATCCTCCCGAGAGAGATCTACTGGGCGGTGAAGGAGAAGCGCGCCGGGAGGGTGTCGCTCACCGCCGCGGCCCACAGGGTCTCCGCGCCTGCCCCCACCGTGGCGGTCGCCCCAGCCCCCACCGCGCCGGTCGCCCCAGCCCCAGCAGCCACCGCGCCCGCCGAGGACGGGGTAGGGGCGCGGGTGATCAAGATCATCGCCAAGGTGAGCGCCTACCCGATCAGCTCGCTGCGGCCGTCGATGTCGCTCATCGACGATCTGGGCTTCGACTCGCTGATGGTGGGGGACCTGACCACCTACCTGGCGGAGGCCTTCCCCCAGATGGGGGGGATCCCGCAGGAGCTGCTGATCAACAGCCCCACGGTGCAGGACCTCGTGGACTACGTGGAGCGCGCCCACACCGGCGCGGGGCAGGAGGAGGTGGACGACGACGCGCCGCTCACCGGCCTGGCGCCCGCCTGGATCGAGGCACAGCTCCCCCTGCTCCCCCCGCGCCGGGTGCCCGAGGGGGCCAAGGTCCGAGTGTTCGGGGGCGAGGTCCCCGGTCTGGACGCGGCCCTGGCCTCGGTTGGCGCGACCCTGGTGACCGACGGCCAGGCCGACCTCCTGGTCTTCGCCGCCCTCGACGAGCCGGTGCCCGTGGGGCAGGTGATCGCGGGAGAGCGGAGCTGGCCGGACCTAGCCGGCGCGCTGGCAGCGGCGCTCCGCCCCTATGCGGGAGGCGCCACCGATCTGATCGTCCTCCGGCGGTCAGACGACCCCTGGGCTGAGGCGCTGACCGGCGCCGCCAAGGCGCTCGCCCGCGAGTGGTCCGATGCCACCGTGAAATCTGTCGCCGTGGACGCGGTCACCCCAGCGCTCGGCGGCCTGCTGATCGGGGAGTGGACCAGCGCCGAGACCACCGTCGAGGTCCGCTACCGCGGCGAGGTGAGGCTCGTCCCCACCCTCACCCAGGCGCTCCCGACCGACGCCCCCCTGGCGCTGGGGCCCGAGGACACGGTGCTGCTCACCGGCGCGAGCGGAGACATCGGGGTGCTGCTCGCCGAGGCGCTGATCGCCACCGGCGCAAGGCTGCTGCTGGTGAGCCGGAGCGCCCCCGCCGGGAGGCTCGCGTCCCTGGCCGAGCGCGCCACCCACCTGGCGGTGGACGTGACCGACCGCGAGGCGCTGCTCAGCGCGGTGGCGCCCCACGGGCCGATCACCGCCCTGATCCACGGGGCGGGGCTGCTGCTCGACGGGGCGCTGGACGAGGTCTCGCCAGAGGACGGCCACAGGGTCCGGTCCGTGAAGATCGACGGGTGGATCAACGGCCTCGCCGCGGGGGGGGCCACCCTCAAGGTGGCGATGGGGATCGGCTCCTGGGCTGGCAGGTTCGGGAACCGGCACCAGCTCCACTACTCCGCCGCGAACGCCCTGCTCAGCGCCCTGGCCGCCGCCCTCCCGGTGCGCGCGGTGGTTGCAGAGTTCGGCCCCTGGACCCACTCCGCGATGACCCGCACCATCCCCGCCTCGGTCCAGGCCACCCTGCGCGCCAGCGGCGTGGACTTCGTGGGCGACAAGGCCGGTGTCAGCGCGCTGATGGCGGCACTCACCGGCGGCGAGGGGGTGCAGACCCTGGGCCGGAGGCTCTCGCCCGCGCTCCGCACCCTCCGCTACACAGAGCGCCTCAGCGGCGCCACCCACCCCTACCTCCTCGACCACGCCATCGAGGGCACCCCGGTCCTCCCCCTCGCCGGGGCGGCGGACCTGCTGGTGAGGGTCTCGGACCCCAGCGGGCCGTGGGTGCTGGAGGACCTGCGCCTGTTCCAGGGGGTCGCGGTGCGCGAGCCCCTGGACGTCACCCTCTCGGCCGAGGGGCCCAGGCTCACCCTCCGCCAGGGCGAGGCCCACCGGCTCTCCTACGACGCCGTGATCCACCCCCTGGAGGGCGAGGTAGAGGTGCCCACCCCCCGCTCCGGCGGCGCGGCGCCCACCCTGCCCCTGGCGGAGTTCTACCGGGACATCACCTTCCACGGGCCACTGCTCCAGGGGATCGTCTCCATCGACGCGGTGGGCGATGACTTCGTGCTGGGGCGGGTGCGCACCGGCACCCCGAGCGACTGGTCCGCCGCCGACCCGCGGGCGCGCTTCCACCTCGACCCGCTGGTGCTCGACTCGGCGATGCAGCTCTCGGCCTACGTGGCCTGGACCCGCTACGGCCGCGCCGGCACCCCGGTCTCGATGAAGCGCTACACCCAGCTCCGCCCGCTCCCCGCGGGGGAGCTGCTGGCCGAGGTGCGCTTCGAGCCCGGCGAGAGCGATCGCTTCGCGGGCACGGTCTACCTCCGGGACCAGGCCGGGACCCTGCTGGCGGTGGCTGAGGAGGTGGTGGCAGAGCTGCGGAAGGTCGAGCGCTCCACGGCTGAGGACGCCCCAGCGGCGATCGCGCCGCAGGAGGAGCAGCTCCCGGTCTTCAAGCCCGAGTGGGTGGACTTCTCCAAGTGGAAGGAGGTGAAGGACATCCACATGCGGCTCAAGGGCACCACCCTGATCGGCCTGCGCAACCCCTACTTCCACGTCCACGACGGCACCGCGAAGAACACCACCGTCATCGAGGGGCGCGAGTACGTCAACTTCTCCTCCTACAACTACCTGGGGCTCTCTGGGGACGAGCGGGTGCTGTCCGCGGTGCGCGACGCGGTGGACCGCTACGGCACCTCGGTGTCCGCCTCACGGGTGGCCTCCGGAGAGCGGCCCTTCCACCAGGATCTGGAGGCAGGGCTCGCCAAGGCGCAGGGAGCGGAGGACGCCCTCCTGTTCACCGCCGGCCACGCCACCAACATGAACGCTATCGGCCACCTGTTCGGGCCGCGGGACCTGATCCTCCACGACGAGCTGATCCACGACTCGATCCTCCAGGGCATCAAGCTCGCGGGGAGCGCCCGGCGGAAGTACCGCCACGAGGACCCCGCGGACCTGGAGGCGCAGCTCAAGGCGGTGCGCGGCGGCTTCGAGAAGGTGCTCATCGTCGTCGAGGGCGTCTACTCGATGGACGGGGACATCTGCGATCTGCCCGCCTTCATCGCGCTGAAGAAGAAGTACGGCTGCCTGCTGATGGTGGACGAGGCCCACTCCTTCGGCATCATTGGCGCCACCGGCCAGGGCATCAGGGAGCACCACGACATCGACGGCGGCGAGGTGGACATCTGGATGGGCACCCTCTCCAAGTCCCTCGCCTCGTGCGGCGGCTGGATCGCGGGTTCGAAGCCGATGGTCACCTACCTGCGCTACACCGCACCGGGCTTCGTCTACTCGGCGGGGCTCACCCCCGCGAACGGGATGGCGGCCCTCAAGGCCCTGGAGTACATGCTCGAGGAGCCCTGGCGGGTCGAGCGGCTGCAGCGCAACGCTCAGGTCTTCCACGACGCGCTCAAGGAGCGCGGGGTGGACACCGGCCCCGCCCTCGGCGGCTCCGGGGTGGTCCCTGCGGTCACCGGCAACTCGATGCACGCCTTGTTCCTCGCGCAGCGGCTCGGGGACGTGGGGATCAACGTGCAGCCCATCGTCTACCCCGCGGTAGCCGACAACGCGGCGCGGCTCCGCTTCTTCCTCTCCTCCACCCACACCGAGGAGCAGCTGGTGTGGACGGCGGAGCAGGTCGCGACGGTGCTCGAGGGCGTGCGCGCGGAATTCAAGCTCTGATCCCGCCCCGCGCGGCTCCGGCTGCGCGGAATGGGCCGCCTCCCGAGTTGACAACCGCTCGGGGGGGTGACAATTTGCAGTGTTGACTGGAGTCTCCATGCGCCACGCCCTCTCCCTCGCGCCCCTCGCCCTCGCCCTGCTCGTCGGCTGCGGCAAGGACTACCCGACCTTCACCCCGGTGGAGCTCGATGAGGCGCTGGACGCCGACTGGGGCACCTGGCTGTCCATGGACGTGACCCCCGACGGCAGGATCGCGGCGACCTACTACAACAAGGATCAGGGCGCCATCGGCTTCGCCGTAGCCTCCGGCCCGGGCACCGGCGACCTCTCGTGGCACCACGAGGAGGTCGACGGCTACGCCAACGACCAGGGGCTCGACGTGGGCGACCGCGGCCTGTTCACCTCGATGCGGGTCGCGCCCGACGGCACGGTCTGGGCAGCCTACCGGGACCAGTCCAACAAGGTGCTGCGCGCCGCACACCGCACCGCACCGGGGGTGTGGGAGTCGGCGGTGGCGGACGCAGGCTCGGGGATGAGCCCCGACACCGGCTACTGGGCCTCGCTCGACCTGGACGCCGAGGGCAACCCGGTGGTCGCCCACTATGACGCCGGCAGCGGCGCCCTGCGGGTGGCGCGCTACGCGGAGGGCGGGTGGAGCGCCGAGACCGCGTGGACCGGGAGCGCCTGGACGGGGACCGCGGCGGACGGCACCCCCCTCACGAGGCCCGCCTCGGTGGGGCAGTTCGCCAAGCTGCTGATCCACGATGGCACCGAGTACATCGCCTTCTACGACGCGGCCTCCCAGAGCCTGGAGCTGGTGGAGGGCGGCGCGGGCGCGTGGACCCACAGCACCGTGTATAGCGCCTCAAACGGCGGGCAGTGGCCCTCGCTGCTGGTGGACGGCGACGCGCTCTACGTGGCCTTCCACGAGCTCGACAGCCAGGACCTGATGCTCGCCACCCGCACCGGCGGCGGCGCCTTCCAGGTCCGCACCCTCGACGACGGCGCCTTCCGCGGCGCCGACTCGGAGCTGTACCTGAAGGATGGAGCGCTGAGCGCCCTCTACTTCGACGGGCAGGAGAACGATCTCTTGCGGCTCACCGACGGCACCCCCGCCGTGATCGACACCCTCGGCGGCGCAGAGGGCGCAGAGGGCTTCCACAACGAGGTGGTGCAGGTGGGCGACGCGCTCTGGGCGGGCAGCTACAGCTACACCACCCGCTCGGTGGTGCTCTACCCCCTGTGATCGCGCTGCTGTGGGCCCTGGCTGCCTCCGCCCAGCCGCTCGACCTCAACCTCGCCACCGAGGCCGAGCTGGCCCTGGTGCCGGGCCTAGGCCCGGTGCGCGCTGAGGCGATCGTCGCCTGGCGGGCCGCCCACGGGCCCTTCACCTCGGTGGAGGGCTTGGTCGTGGTCCCGGGGGTGAGCGAGGTCAGCCTGCGGATCGCCCACGGCGCGCTCTCCGCTAGCGCGATCCTGCCTCCCTCGCCCTGGACCTTTGATCCGAACACCGCGCAGGAGGGCGAGCTGCTGGCGCTGCCAGGGATAGGGCCGCGCCAGGCCACGGCCATCCTCCGATCGCGCGACGCCCTCGGCCGCTTCGAGCGGTGCGAGGAGCTGGAGCGGGTCGCGGAGCTGGGGCGGGCCGCGATGCTGGCGCTGCTCCCGCTCTGCGCCCTGCGCGTCGATCAGGGCGCAGAGCAGCTCTGACGGCCCTCCAGGGCCGAGGCGTGATCGGGAGAGAAGCGCAGCACCGTGTCAAACGCAGCGCAGGCCTGGGACTTGTGGCCCTGCTTCACCTGCGACCAGCCCAGCCCCGCCCACATCTCGAGGTCGGCGGGGTACTGGTCGATGACCACCTGGTACGCCCGCTCGGCCTCGGCGAAGCGGCCCTGGTTGTAGAGCACGTAGGCGTACCTGGTGAGGGCCAGCTGGTTGCCTGGGGCCACCCCGAGGATCTCCTTGCAGGCCAGCTCCGCGTCCTTCCACCTGCGCAGCGCCATCAGCGGCAGGGTGAGGCCGAGCCTCGCCTCTACCGCGGGCTGGGCGTGGATCGCCCCCTGATAGGCGTCTACCGACTCTGCGTAGCGCCCCAGCAGGTACAGCAGCCACCCCCTGCGGAGCTGGAGCACGTAGGCGTTCTCGCCCGTGGCGTCCAGCACGCGCAGGCGCTCCAGCGCGGCGTCGTAGCGGTAGGACGACTCTAGCGCGTAGGACTCGAGGAACAGGTCCGAGGACTCCACCGCGGCGGCCGGGAGGGCCCACAACAGGGCCAGCAGGGCGAGCTTCATAGCGTTCTCCTTCAGCGCGGCGCGGTCACACCAAACGTAAGACTATGGATCCAGCCCGAAGCGTCCCCGGGGGTCTCTGGAAGATACAGCCCCTCATATCCAAGCACAAGCCCAGGGGTGCCATCCCCCTCTAACACCGTCAGCAGCGCGATGGATGAGCCGATGGATCGCTGGAACCACCACACCGTGGGCTCCTCCAGGCGGACGGGCCGCACAGAGCGCCCCAGCCGCGCCCTGAGCTGCACGCTCCCCTCATCCCACCACCAGCTCGCGGCCCCTGTCCCGGTGATCCCGCTGCTAGCAACGTCGTCGCTGTCCACCAGCGCGGTGCGCTCCACCCCCGCGTCGAGGATGAGGTGAGGCAGCAGGGGGAGGCGCAGCCCAGTCCCCAGCTGCAGGCTCCTGGCGTCGGTCCAGGTCCCCCACACCGCCTCGCCGCGCAGCACCCCCCCCGCCAGGGTCCAGCCCCGTCCGCCCAGCAGCAGGCCGCGCTCGGCGCCGGAGATCCCCGCGACCTGCACGCTGGCCCCGGTGGCGCCCCGCTCCCTCCTGCCCCCCAGCCACAGCTCGGTCCACGAGGGGACCCCCTGGTCCGCCCCCCAGCCGCGCCCGTTGCTGCCCTCCCTGCCGGGGATGTAGCGCAGGGCACCGGTGCCGTGCCAAGCGGGCGAGAGGCGCTGATCCGCGGTCGCCAGCACCACCGACTTCCAGCGCGCGTCGTCCTCACTCGCCTCCCGCACCTCGGTGAGGTAGACCGCCGCCTGCGTGGCGGCAGGCTCGCGCAGGAGGGGGGCGGGCAGCTCCTCCCGGCAGGAGGCGGTCGCCCCCCCCAGGGCCTCGCGGGCTGTAGTGCGATCGCCCAGCAGCGCGGTGTTCCATGCCAGCGCGCAGCGGACCTCCTGATCCTCTGGCGCGAGCCGAGCGGCGCGCTGCACCGCGCGGGCCGACAGGCTGGCCCCCAGCCACAGCGAGGCCTGGGGCGGCAGCGCCCGCTGCGTGCCGGCCCGCAGGAGCCAGGCCCAGCTCTCGTCGGGGTGGCGCCTCACCACCTGGCGCGAGGCGGCGCGCGCCAGGCTCCGCTCCTCCAGCGAGAGCAGCGCGAGGCTCTGCCCCCACGCGGCCTCGAGGTTCCAATTCGACAGCTCCGCCGCCTGCCCCCACGCCTCGACACAGGTGTCGCGCTCACCCGCCTCACAGGCGGCCAGAGCCAGGTGGCGCTGCGCGCTGTAGTCCTGCGGGAACTGCGCCACCTCCTGGCGGGCCTCCTCAAGCGCGCCTCCCCACGCGATCGCCGCGAGCAGGGCCAGCATCATCGCACCACCTCCAAGGTCGCGCGGAGCGCCCTGCTCCCGTTGTCAACCGAGATCCGAGTGAGCTCCGCCCCCTGAAACTCGGCGGAGGTCCGCAGCGCCCGCCCCCGCGGAAGCGCCGCCTCGCCCAGCACCACCCGCTGCTCTCCCTCCACCCGCCAGCGGTAGGCGATGGGCTGGGAGCGGACGGGGACGAAGGCCGCCAGCAGATCGGCCGTCCAGGTGCGCACCGACGAGCTCAGCCTGCGCGGGTTGAGGAGGTCGTCCCACTCCAACTCCCTGGCGCTGTCGAAGGGAACCCTCGCCAGGGCGGCGTAGAGGCCGTAGAGCGCGCTGTCGCGGGAGCCCTCGTGATCGTAGATGACGAAGGAGCGCTCCCCCACCTCAAACCACAGCACCCCCCCGCGATCCGAGCGCAGGCTCCTGCGCCCCAGCAGGTCGACGTGGGAGGTGATCTCCTCCCGCCAGCGAGCGCCCTCCCCCGTCTCTACCTCGGCCATCATCCGGAAGCCCATCGGCCACGCCAGCGCCCCAGCGAGCGCGGACGCGCCGTCCGCGTTGCGGATCAACTCCCCCTCAGCCGGCAGGTGCTCCCTGCTGAGCGAGGTGGGCTCGTCGCCGATCACCACGTCGTGGAAGGCGATGGGGACGGTGGGATCGCCCACCACCGGGGTGCGCTGCAGCTGCACGTGGAGGTGGGGGACGGGAGATCGCCCCGACGCCCCGCACAGACCGAGCACCTGCCCCGCGCTGACCACCTGCCCCTCCTTCACCTGTAGGCTGCCGGGGGACAGGTGGGCGACCATTCCAAACAGATCGACGCCGTAGTGGACCATCACCAGGTTGCCCCAGTTGGCCGCGAGGTTCATCTCGCCCGGGGCGTTGTCCGGCACCCCGTCGACCACCCGCACCACGGTGCCGGCGGCCATCGCCACCACCGGGAGCCGATAGCAGTGCCAGTCCTCCACCCGAGCGCCATCGCCTGAGAACCTGGCCCCCGCCCGATCCTGCACCTCGAAGTCGAGGCCGTGGCGCCACAGGCCCCTGTGGGTGTGCTCGCCGTCGTTCCCCTGAGTGCAGGTCCAGGCCCCGCGGAAGGGCAGCCGCAGGCGCACCGAGACCGCGGTCTGGAAGCGCTGGACCCTGGTTCGGAACCTGTGTAGCGTCTCCTCCGGGCTGGCCTCTACCCGCTCGGCCAGGCGGGGCGGGCGATCGCCCAGCCGCTGCCCCAGGGCGTAGGTAGCCACCAGCACCACCGCGTTGAACGGGACGGTGAGCAGGGGCAGCCCCCACGGGCGCAGCAGCTCCAGCGCCCCTAGCCCGAGGCCCACGCTCATGGCCCCTCCTGCGACGGCGAGGAGCAGGGAGCCCAGCGAGGGGATGAACAGCACCCCCCCCAGCGCAAGCCCACTCAGCAGGGCGTTGAAGCCCAGCACCTGAACGAAGAGCGCGTCGGTCAGGCCGAGGCTGCGGGACAGTCCCCAGGCGGCCAGCAGGCTGAACAGCCCGTGCACCGCCCCGATGCGGGTGTGGACCACCAGCGCGATCAGCACGATGAGGCCGGGCAGCCAGTGAGGAAGAAAGAGCAGCGCCCCGAAGGTCTGGAGGAAGGCGTCCCCCCAGGGGAGCGGCGCGACCCCCACCGTGGAGAGGTGGAGAAAGACCAGCTCCCCGCGCGCGGCCACCAGCAGGGAGAGGAAGAGCCAGCTCGCCAGCACAAAGGGGACGGAGAGCACCGGCAGGCGCAGGTGGTAGCGCAGCCCGCCCTCCAGCGCGACGTGGATCCCCAGCACCCCCAGCACCCCCAGCGGCGCCAGCGCCCACCACTCGGAGCCCTCCACCACCAGGGCCATCCCCAGGAAGAGCAGCAGCGGGTTGTAGCCCAGCAGCCCCCCCTCGGTGGCCGCGCGGTCGAAGCCGAGCCCCCGCCCCAGCAGCAGGGTGGCGCTCACCCCCAGCAGCCCTACCGCGCCCATCCAGGGCGCGGTGAAGGTCGCCAACATCAGCAGCGCGCCCACCAGGAGAGAGCGCGAGAAGAGGATCTGCGCGTAGGAGCGGACGACCCCTGCAGCCAGCCAGCGCACGAGGTTCACCCGCTACTCCCCCCGCAGCCAGTCGGGGACCCTGTCGAGGCTGACCAGATCCTCCAGCACCTCGGCGCGCCGGATCAGCCCGTGCTCGCCGCGGGGCGAGATCAGCACCGCGGGTGGGCGCAAGAAGATGAACTGCATCGACTGTGGGATGTTGTACGCTCCCACGGGGCCGACCAGCAGGTGCGTCCCCACCTCCACGGGGGGGAAGAGCAGGCTGTCCGCCACCACGTCGATGTTCATGCACAGGGGCCCGTAAATCACCGTGGGCTCGGGGGTCCCGTGGAGGGGCACCGCGGGGTGGATCTGGTGCTGGTACCAGAAGGAGGTGAACAGGGTGTTCACCCCTGCGTCCACCACCACCGCGCGCCGGCCGTCCGGGAGGCGCTTGTTGGCCACCACGGTGGTGATCAGGGTGCCAGCGTCGTCCACCAGCGCACGCCCTGTCTCCAGGATCAGCAGCGGCATCTCGGAGGGGGGCGTGTTCAGCCCCCGCAGGCCGTCGGCGACGGCCTCGGCGTAGCGCGAGAGCGGGGGGGTGGCCTGCTCCCCCGGGAGGTACTGGCTCTTGAGACGACTCTGGGACGCGAAGCCACCGCCCACGTCGAGCCAGTCCAGCTTCACCCCCAGCTCATCCCGGAGCCGGTTGGCAAAGGCGGCGAGCTTGCCTGCGGCCTCTCGATAGGCGTCCAGATCGAGGACGAAGGTGCCCAGGTGACAGTGGATCCCCGCCAGGTCCAGCTTGCCCCCGCCGAGCAGGCGCCTCACCGCGTCCCACGCCTGCCCCGAGTCGAGGTTGAAGCCGAAGCGGCTCCAGCGCGGGGTGCTCCCAGCCGACATGTTAAGCCGGATGCCGACCTTGGGACGGAGGCCCAGGCGCTCCGCGATCCGCTCGGCGGCAGCGAGCTCGTCGTAGTGGTCCAGGTTCACCATGCTCTGCCCCACCAGGGCGCGCTCGAGAGAGGCGTCGTCCTTGTAGGGGCCGTTGAACACGATCTGCGAGGTGGGCACGCCGTTGCGCATCGCCCGCTCGTACTCCATCCCCGAGACGACCTCGGCCCAGGAGCCCTCGCGGTGGTGGATCTGGCAGATCGCGTCCAGGTAGTTGGTCTTGTAGGACCAGGCGAGCTGAACCCTGGGCCAGCGCAGGCGCATCGCGTCGCGCAGGGTGCGGATCCTGTCCTCCAGGGTGCGCTGCGAGAACACAAAGACCGGGGAGCCGTACCGCTCCACCAGCTCTCCTACCGCGACCCCGTCGATCTGCCCCTTGGAGCGCAGGCCGGGAAAGGACCCCATCTTGTTCATCGCCCCCGAGCGGTGCCGCTGCAGGCTGGGGCGCTCATAACGCGGCTTCTCACTCATGATGTTCTCCGTCCGTGGCGCTCGCCTGCGCTCGACAGGGTCTCGAGCTCCTCGATGGTGAGGAGGGTGTTGGTCGACACCCGCACAAACGCGGCGCCGACCCTATAGTCGGGGAGCGAGGTGACGGCCTCGCCTGCGGCGAGCCGGGCCGTGGCGAGGGGGATGTTCTGCCCCGCGCCGAAGCACAGATCGACCCACGCGGGCATCCGCGGGTTGATCTCCAGCAGGTGAAAGGCCCCCTGGCGGTCCCTGCGCACCTCGATCTCACAGGGACCTCGCCAGCTCAAGACGCGCAGGAGCTCCTCGCTCAGGGACAACAGGCCGCGATCGCGGATCGTGACCCCCGCCCAGCCCTTCCCCTTGTCCGTGAGGAGCATCTTCTTCATCGCCACCGCCCCGACCATCCCCCCCCGACCGTCTCCGAGGGCGGTGACGTTCACCTCCTCCCCCTCGACGTAGGCCTGCGCGATCACCGGGTAGCCCCACTGGGCCGCGGCGCTCCAGAAGGCGTGCACCGCCTCGTCGGTGTTGTGGACGATGGTGGCCCCGTAGAACGGGCTCTTGATCACCATCGGGAACGGGAAGAGCTTGTGGAGCGCGTACACCCCCTCCACCTCGACAAGGTTCACCGATCGGGGGACCGGAATGCCGAACTTGTCCCGCAATTCGCCAAGCCGGTCCTTGTTCCGTTGATCGAATTGCGCCCGAGAGGGGAGAAAGGTGCGCAGTCCCAGCGCGCCCAGCGCGGCCTCCTGTCCCATCAGCGCCGGCAGCTCAGAGTCCAGGTTGGGGAGCAGCACCCCGGCGTGCTCCCGCTCCTGGATGTAGGCCAGCCTGTCGAAGAGCGCCTCACGCCCCCCCGAGGGGTAAGGGATGAGGTAGCTGGCGTCGAACAGGTCGGGGAGGAAGTGCCCAGGGTCGAGCATGTCGTAGGCCAGCCCGATGATCCGCCCGCCAAAGTCGGGGTCATCGCGCAGCGACTGGGCGACAGCAACGCCCGGACCGGGGTTGTCGGTGGCGTTCAGCCCCGTGACCAGCACCGTCTCGGTGAAGCGGGCCATCAGCCCTCCAGCTCGCGCTCTGCGGGCACCAGCGTCTCGTCCTGTAGCACACGGAGAAACTCCAGCACGTCCCGCTCAAGATCGTCGGCCTCACCCACCTCAAAGTGCGCCTGTAGCCGCGCGACCAGCGCCGCCAGGCCCTCCCCCTCCTGCATCCCCTCCAGCAGCAGGCGGGCCGCGGGGTTGGCCGAGAAGGTGGCCCCGGTCCGCGGGTCGAAGACAAAGCCACTAGGAGAGATCGCCAGATCGAGTTCCATCACTGCTCCAGGGGGCAAAAGGGTGACCGTGGGGACCTCTCGTCGGCGCGGTGAGGACCCCGCACGGTGCCCTCCCCCCGGCGGTGAGGCTGGGGCGGAGGACGCCGTCGCTCCAACCTACCCGGACAACGCCCCACGCCGCTGCACGCAGGAGTCAAGAGATGGTCCGCGATGACGGACCCATGACTACCCCACCGCCCCCCGCACCGTAGACGGCATCGAGATCTCAAAGCGCGCCCCCCCCAGCGGGCTGTCGAGCACCCTCACCTTGCCCCCGTGGGCGCGGATGATGCGGCTGACCAGCGACAGGCCCAGGCCCACTCCGCCGGTGTTCCGCGATCTGGCTGCGTCCAGGCGCACCATCGGCTCGAAGACTCGCTCGCGATCCTCCTCCGGCACGCCGGGGCCGTCGTCGTCCACCCAGATCAGCACCTCAGCGGTGCGGCTCTCCGCCCGGATCTCAAGCTGGGTGGAGGTGTACCTGGCCCCGTTCCTCACGAGGTTGGACAGGGCGCGCACGAACAGGCGGCGATCCACGAGGACGGTCAGCTCGGGAGCGGGGTGCACGGTGATCCACACCGAGGGGTTGATCGCGTGACCATCCGCGCGCGCCTCCTCTGCCATGTCGTCGAAGCACGCATGCTCCAACATCATGCTCCTCATCTCGTCCCGCAGGCTGCCGAACAGCAGGAGCTCACCGATAAGCTCGTTGAGGTCGTCCAGGTCCCGCTCGATCGCGTCGGCCCTGCGCTCCCGCTCCTCCAGCGCCTCGGCCACCACCAGCAGCTCCACCGCGAAGCGGAGGCGCGCCACCGGCGTCCGCAGCTCGTGCGAGATGGCCTGGAGCAGCTCCTCGCGCCCCGTCACCTCCTCCTGCACCTGCCGCGCCATACGGTTGAAGGACGCGGCGAGCTCGCCGGCCGCGGCGCGGGCCGGGACGCTGGCCCTGGCGCTCATGTCCCCCTCCCCGAAATGCCGCGTGGCGTCGGTGAGGTTCTGGAGCTGGGCCGAGAGCGGGTGCATGGTCCAGTAGACCGCGACGCCGGTGGCCAACAGGAGCATGAGCGAGGCCATGATCGGCGCCAGCGACCTGGACGGGGCGGACTGCGGCCGGACCAAGACCACCAACGGCTGATCGGAGATAGGCACCGCCGAGAATGGCCCGAAGGCGTCCACGCTCTCTACCAGCTCGCCCCGGCGCAGCCGCTCGCGCTCCAGCAGGTTCATCCCCGCCAGCACCCGGGCGGAGGGGGCCACCTCCAGCTGCACCCCGTACTCCGCCGCCGCATCCGTCAGGCCTGGCTCAGCGCGGACAGGGTCCAGCATCAGGGAGTGGATCCGCTCCACTCCACCCTCAGGGAGGATCGGCGGAGGGACGAGCGAGACCCTGCCCGCGTAGATGACCAACCAGAAGGCCAGGAACAGCGCGAGCCCAACCACCGCGTAGACGCGGAGGAAGGCCTCCTTCACCTGGCCACCAGCTGGTACCCCACCCCGCGCACGGTCTTGATCTCCGGGGCGCCTGCCTCCGCCAGCTTGCGGCGCAGCTGCGAGACCCGCACGTCGACCGAGCGGTCCACCCCGTCGTAGTCAATGCCGCGCAGATCGCGCAGCAGATCGGGCCGGGACACAGGCTGGCCTGCAGACCGGGCCAGCACCCAGAGCAGGTCAAACTCCCCGGTGGTCAGCTCCAGCGGCCTCCCGGAGATCATCACCTCGCGGCGCCCCACGTCGATGGTGAGGGCCCCCAGCACCTTCCGCTCATCATCCCGGTCGCCGCGCCGCAGGAGGGCCTTCACCCTCGCCAGCAGCAAGCGGGGGGACACAGGCTTGGCCACGTAGTCGTCCGCGCCCAGCTCCAGCCCTAGCACCTGGTCGATCTCCTCGGTGCGCGCCGTGAGCATCAGGACCGGCACCGTGCAGCTCGGCCGCAGCTCTTTGAGGATGGTGAGGCCGTCCTTACCGGGCAGCATCAGGTCGAGGATGACGACATCTGGCCGCTCAGAGAGGACGCGCTCCACCACCAGGGCGCCGGAGGCCTCATGGCTCACCTCCAGCCCGCTGGCCCGCAGGTACTCGCCCACGAGCTCTGCGAGGCGCAGATCATCCTCCACCAACAGGACACGCGTACTCATCGACACCTCTACGCTGATCGGCACAGGTCAAGCTCAGAAGGGGAGGTAGTCCCCCAGCGGACCTGCACCGTCAAAGTACCACCAGTAGCCCGTAATCACCCCGATGAAAAGCAACACGATGATTGTAAGTGTCAGCATACAACCGGCCATCTGCCAGCAGCCACACCCCGGGACATCCGGATCCCCGATGGTGATCTGGCGCTTGGGCCTTGGAATGTCCCACGCGTGCTTCACCCTGGTGACCAGCGGCGCGCCCCCAGCGGCTGCCTTGGCGATGGCTCCCCGGAGCAGCTCCGGGCGCACCTTGGCGTCTACCGCCCAGCGGCTCGCCCTCCGCCCCAGGTGGGGATCGGGGAGGGTGACTTTGTTGTAGAGCAGGTCCACCCGGTTGACCTCACCGTCGTCAAAGCCCACCGCGATCCACGAACCCGGTCCGAAGCGCACGTCGCCCACCGGGCGCTGAAAGCCCACCTGTCCGCAGGCTGCCCCCTCGGCCAAGGCCCACACCGAGAGTCGCTGCGAGGGGTGGGGGACCACCGCGACCACCCCGTCCCGGGACACCGCGAGGCCCAGCACCGGCTCTCCTACCGCGAAGCGGCGGAGCTCCGCCGAGCCGTCGCCCGCCACCGCGATCAGCGCGTCGCCAGCCGCGACCCACCAGTACCCGGCGGGGGACCAGGCGACACCGCGCACCGCGGCGCCGACGTCCACCGTGCCCCAGGCGCCTCCTGACGCGGGGTCCACCGCCCAGAACACCCCCGCTGCGGTGCCGACCCCGAGGGAGCCCCCACCGGGCCCAAAGGCGAGCACCACCGCGTCCGGCACGGGGATGGTCCGCTCCAGCCCCTGGAGCTGCACGACGTGGATCGCGTCCTTTCCCAGCACGCCGACCCGCGCGCCCTCAGAGACCTGGAGCGCGCGGATGAGGCCGTCCCCCAGCTCATGGCGCTCCTGGAGCGCGCCGTCCAGGCGCCGGAAGAACTCCACCCTGCCGTCCGAGTCCACCGTGACGAGGTGCTCCTCGTTCACCCCCACGCCGACGAGGATCCCGTCCCCGAAGTGCTTCCAGAGGGGGTCGTCCTTTCTGGCGTCCCAGACCAGCAGCTCCGGGCCGTCTCCGGTAGCGACGATGACGCCATCGCGGGCGTAGTCAAGGGGGACTCTCATGGGGCCTCCAGAGCGCGCCGGGGTCGCGCCTTACTCGTCCTCGTCCGGCAGATCGTAGAAGCCCTGGTACCCGTCGGGCACAGGCGCGTCCTTCATCACCAGGTCCTCCGCCTCCTCAGTGTCCTCGTCCACCTCAGGTGCGGCGTACCACGCCTCATACTCGGCGGTGCCAGGCGCTGCGCCCTCACCCGCCTTGCGCCGTGCGGAGATCCTCTCGGTGGGGAGCTCGTCTGGATTGCTCATGCTTCCTCCTGATCAGGATGGCTCAGTGTACGCGTACCGATAACCGGTTCGGCACCTCGCCGGGTCCAACTGCCGCGCCCCTGCCACCCGGCCGCGGCGCACCCGGCGATGACGCCCCCCGCTGTGCTCTAGGCGCCGCCTCGGATAGTAGGACGGCCCGATCCCTCTCGCCAGCGGGGCGCGGTCCCGGCGGGCTCCTGCCCGGCACGCGCCCTTCTCGGCAGGTCTCACCTTCAACAGGGTCCCGTCCCACAGCAAGGAGTCCCCCCCTATGGCGACCAGCGCGCGCCCCACCCCCCAGGCCCCCGCCATCGAGCGGCCCAGGTTCAAGGACAAGGCCCCCAGCGAGTTCCCCAGCGCCGAGGTCAACCCGTACCTCTCTGAGCACTGGAATTACGGTGTCCCCGTGCTCACAGCCGATCAGGCGTGGCGCTACCAGGGGCGCTGGGAGGAGGCCTTCGGGAGGCCCGGTCCGCTGCATGTGGAGATCGGCTCTGGCAACGGCTTCTTCCTGACCGAGCTGGCGCGCCGCAACCCGGACTGGAACGTGCTGGGGATTGAGATCCGCTACAAGCGCGTGGTGATGTGCGCCGACAAGCTGCGCAAGGCGGGGGTCACCAACGCGCGCATCAGCCGCTATCACGCGGCCTACCTGGACGATCTGTTCCTGGACGGGTGCATGGACGGGCTCTACGTCAACCACCCTGACCCCTGGCCAAAGACCCGCCACGACAAGAACCGCCTGATCTCGCGCTGGTTCCTGGAGGAGACCGCCCGCTTCCTCCGACCTGGCGGTCATTTTCGGCTCAAGAGCGATTTTCGGCCAAACATCCAGCGGGTGGCGGAGCTGCTGGAGGGCTCGCCCCTCCCCCTCAAGATCACTGGCAGGAGCGAGGACATCACCCATGGTGACGCCCCCTGGCCCGATGACATCGAGACCAACTACCAGTCCAAGTTCCGGCTCAAGGGGGAGCCGGTCTACGCCATTGAGGTGATCCGCGTGGATGGACAGGCCCCCCCTCGTCCGGTCCCTCCCCAATAAGGCTGACAACGGGCTGATCACAGCCCTGGGCGGTGGGAATCCTCAGTGAGATCCGTTACCTGCTCCTCCCCATCACTCGCGAGGATCACATGGCTGGCTTCCAGGGTATCCGGTGGGCCCCGGCGCAAATCTGTTACGACCTGACCACACGGAGCACCTGTGTCGAGGGGGTTGACGGCAAGGTCCACGCCGTGAGCCGCTCGGTGCACTACGGGCTGTTCCTCGCCTTCGAGGGCATCCGCTTCCAGGCGCGCCTGGTCGACGGAGCGCTGGCGTTCACCTTCCTCAACCTCCACCTGAACGCCGAGCGCTTCCGACGCTCGATGATGTTCAACCTGTCCTCCGCGAGGCACCACCTGGTGCCCTCGGCGGACGAACTCAAGGCGCTCTTCGTTCACTTCCTCTCCCTCCCCGAGAACCGCGCGCACCTGCTAGAGATGGCTGCCTCCGGCCAGCAGGGCTACCTGCGCCCGTTCACGGTGGACCAGGACCGCTCCATCGGTGTCACCTTCCCGCAGCTGCCCGCGATCCGCATCGTAGCCGCAGGCTACGACGACTACATGGGCGAGCCCTTCCGAGGGGTGGTGATCCCCGGGCTGGTCCGAGCGATGGGCTGCAACGGCACCGGGAACCTGAAGCTGGGCACCAACTACCTCATGTCCGTCAAGGCCGTGCAGCAGGCGCAGCGCATCCTCCCAGAGGCGTCCTCTGCGCTGTTCCTCGACGATCACCCCTACGATCCTATCGGCGGGCGCAAGATCACCGAGTGGGACTCCTCCGGCGCGATGATCGCCCTCCGGGACGGCACCGTGGTGCGCATCCCCGACAGCCCGCTGATCCTCCCCTCGATCACGGTGCGCGGCCTGACCGCCCTGCTGCAGCGCAGGGGCACGCCGGTGGAGGAGCGCGACATGACCTACGGCGAGCTGCTCGACCGGGTCAGGGCGCGCGAGGTGGTGACGATCATCTCCGTGGGCACCGCCGGGGTGCTCAACCGGTGCTCCTCGCTGCACCTCTACGACGGCGAGACCGTCGAGGCGGTGATGGAGGCGGATCCCACCCACAGGTCCTGGAGCCTGCTGGGGGAGGTCAAGGAGGAGTACAAGGCGCTGTTCTCCCACAGGATCGCCCCAGCAGAGGGCATGGTGCTGGAGGAGTTCCCCGCCCTAGACCTGTAGTCCGCGGGGCGTGCGGGGCGCCCCTCACGGAGCGGTCGGTGGGCCGCGCGGCCAGGAGCGGCCCCCTCCGGCGGAGGCGCTCCTAGCCACTGCTCTCAGGACCCCTCCCCCGGCGCACCCCCGTCATGGCGGTGCAGCCCGCCACGCGCGACACCGCCGCGAGGAGGGCCCCTCTGCGCCACGCGGCGAAGGGGGCCTCACGCCGCAGCGGATCAGGCCTGAGCGGTGCGGGTGGCCTTGATCGCCTCGTACTCGCGCTCGTAGCGCTTGAGGTTCTCCAGGACGATCGCGGTGTTCTTGGCCAGGGTGGGGTTGGAGAGCTGCTCGTGCAGCTCCACCATGGTCAGGCCGATCTCGTGCAGCTGGTCGCACAGCAGCCCGAGCTGCGACAGGTCGGCCTGTGCCCGCGCCTTGCCGGCGTAGCCCTCGCGGTAGGTCTGGAACAGGGCGTTGGCCTCGTTGGCCAGCCCGGAGATGCGGTCGCCGAGGCTGGTCTGCCCAACGGCTGCCTGGATCTGCACCATCTCGTTCTGGTGGTGGGTGATCCGGGCCGACACCTTCTCGATGTTGGACCTGTGAGACTCGGTGTTCACCCCGTGGCGATCGCGGAGGGTCTCCATCTCGCGCAGGATCACCCTGAGCTGCTGGGTCATCCGCTGGATCAGGGGGAGGCGCCGCGTGTTGCGCGCCTTGCCCTCGAAGTGATCGCGGTACAGCTGGAACTGCCCGTTGGCCGCGGTGGCAAGGTAGCGGGCCCGATCGGCGGGCGACACCGAGGCGATCGCGTGCGGGATCTCCTCGCGCTCCTTGTCGTACATCTTCTGGCGCGCGACCAGGGTGTCCAGGACCCCGGGCATGAAGTCCTCGCCCTGGCGACCGAGGATCCCCTTGAAGGCCGCGATACGGCCGCGGCTCTGGTCAGAGAGCTCGATCATCAGGCCGTGATCTCGGGTCAGGCGCGACTGCCCGGCGAAGTGCCTGGCGTAGCGCTGGTGATCGACCTGATCCCAGTCCACCAGGGTGGCGGCGTCGGTCGCGTCAGGCCCAGCGGCCTGGAGCTTGGAGATGGCCTGCTGCTCGCTCTGGTAGAGCGCCAGGTACTCGTCGATCCGCCCCACGATCCCCTCGCCACCGGGGAGCACACCCGAGAGGGCGCTGGCCTGGGCCCTGAGCGGCTGGAGCTCGTCGGTGAGCTGGCTGAGCAGCCCGAGATCACGGGTGGCACGGGACTGGCCGGCGAAGTGGCCGCGGTAGCGGTCGTGGATGCTGTCCACGCGCTGAAGGATGCTCTGAAGGGCGTCGGACACAGATACCTCTCACGGGTTGAGGGGATGCGCGGTGCGTGAAGGGCCGGCAGGGGGCGAACCAGTGAGGTCACCCGCGCTGACGACGGCGAAACATCATACCGCAGGGACAGAGAGATGGCGTCAAGCGGATACAGCGGGTGAGGAATTGCCCACAGAATGCGCGACAACACCGGCGCGCTTCGCCGGGGAGGCCCACGGTGACGGTTCGGGACCCCGCGGCGCGCACGGCCGCAAGAAATCCCTTGCATAATTATGCGCCCCGCTCTAGATGCGCGCGATGACCGCCAAGGAACACAGGGCTCTGCTCATCCGCCAGCTCATCCGCGAGCACCAGGTGCGCTCTCAGGAGGAGCTCGCCTCGCTGCTGGAGGCGGAGGGCGCCGGCTGCACCCAGGCGACCCTATCCCGTCACCTCCGGGAGCTGAGCATCGTCCGGCGGAGCGGCCCGGACGGCCCCCGCTACCAAGAGGACGACGCGTCCCAGCTGAGCGCTCACCTCGCCGGGCTGGTGGCGCGGGAGATCCTCGCGGTGGATCACAACGGGCAGATGGTGGTCATCCGCACCCTCCCGGGGCGGGCCGGCGGCGTGGCGGCGTGGCTCGACCAGCACGGACATTTCGGCATACTCGGCACCATCGCCGGTGATGACACGCTCTTCGTCGCCCCCCGCGAGGGGGTAGACTCCCACACACTCGCGCAGCACATCCGCGACCTCGTCGCGCAGGAGACCCCATGAAGCTCGTGATGGCCTATTCCGGTGGCCTCGACACCTCGGTGATGATCCCCTGGCTCAAGGACAAGTACGGCGCCGACGCCGAGATCATCGCCTACACGGGCGACCTCGGGCAGGGCGAGGACCTGGCAGCGGTGAAGAAGAAGGCCCTCAACACCGGCGCGTCCAGGGCGGTGGTCGGCGACCTGCGCGAGGAGTTCGTGCGGGACTTCATCTTCCCCTCCATCCAGGCGTCTGCGCTCTATGAGGGGATGTACCCCCTCCACACCGCGCTCGGGCGGCCGCTGATCGTGAAGAAGATGGCGGAGATCGCCATCGCCGAGGGAGCAGACGCCTTCGTCCACGGCTGCTCCGCCAAGGGCAACGACCAGGTGCGCTTCGAGGTGGGCTTCCGCTCCCTCGCCCCCCACATCGGCATCATCGCCCCCCTGCGGGACTGGGAGTTCCGCACCCGTGAGGCGGAGATCGCGTACGCCATGGCGCACGACATCCCCATCCCGGTCACCCTCGACAAGCCCTACTCCATCGACCAGAACATCTGGGGCTGCGCCATCGAGTGCGGCGAGATGGAAGACCTCTGGGCCGAGCCCCCCGCGGACGCATGGCAGATGACCAAGGATCCCTCCCACGCCCCCAAGGGCTCGGTGGAGATCAAGCTCACCTTCGAGAAGGGCGTCCCCGTAGCGATCGACGACAGGGTGATGGGCGGCGTGGCGCTGCTGGAGCACCTGAACACCCTCGCCGGCACCTTCGGCGTGGGGCGGATCGACATGGTCGAGAACCGGGTGGTGGGCCTCAAATCCCGCGAGGTCTACGAGGCGCCCGCGGCTAGCATCCTCCTCATGGCCCACACCGAGCTCGAGCGCATCACCCTCGACCGGGCCACCTTCAACTACAAGCGCAAGGTCTCGCAGGACTTCGCGAACCTTGTCTACGACGGGCACTGGTTCTCCCCCCTCCGTGAGGCCCTCCAGAGCTTCATCAACCAGACCCAGGCCGTAGTGAGCGGCGAGGTCCGGGTGCGCATCTCCGCTGGGCTCGCCCGCATTACCGGCAGGCGCTCGCAGTTCTCTCTCTACGACACCGCCCTGGCCACCTACTCTGAGGGCGACGTCTTCGATCACTCCACCGCCAAGGGCTTCCTGGAGCTGTACGGCCTGTCCAACAAGACGGTCGCCAGCGTCCGGCGCGCCAACGGCCTGCCCACCGCGAAGACCTGCTGATGGCACTCTGGGACGGCAGGTTCTCCGGTGGCCCCTCCGAGGAGATGCTGCGCTTCTCCGAGTCACTGGAGGTGGACCTCCAGATGTTCGAGGAGGACGTAGCCGGCTCCATGGCCCACGCCACCATGCTCGGCGAGGTGGGGCTCATCCCTCAGGAGGAGGCCGCGGCCCTGCGCCACGGGCTCTCCGAGGTGCTGGAGGAGCTGCGCTCCGGCGCCTGGGCGCCCTCGCTGTCCCACGAGGACATCCACATGGCGGTGGAGTCGCGTCTCACCGAGAAGGTGGGGGCGCTGGGGGGAAAGCTGCACACCGCGCGCTCCCGCAACGATCAGGTCGCCACCGACGTGCGCCTGTGGCTGAAGGGCCACTTGGCGATCCTCGACCAGCAGCTCACCCGACTGCTGGGCGCCCTGCTCGACCGGGTGGACTCGGACGGCAGGACGCTGATCCCTGGCTTCACGCACCTGCAGCGGGGGCAGCCGATCTGGCTGGGCCACCACCTGCTCGCCTACGCGTGGATGATCTCCCGCGACAGGGAGCGCCTCCGCGACGCGGCGCGCCGTCAGGATCGCTGCCCGCTGGGCGCAGGGGCGATGGCGGGCACCCCCCACCCGATCGACCGGCACCGCACCGCCGAGCTGCTGGGCTTCTCCGGGGTTGTGGAGAACGCGATGGACGCGGTGGCGTCGCGCGATCACATGCAGGAGGTGACCGCCGCCTGCGCGATCGCGATGACCCACCTGTCGCGGATGGCCGAGGAGCTGGTGATGTGGTCCACCCGCGAATTCGCCCTGGTGCGGATGGGCGAGTCCTGGACCACCGGCTCGTCGATCATGCCGCAGAAGCGGAACCCCGACGCGGCGGAGCTGGTGCGAGGCAAGGCGGCGCGGGTGTACGGCGATCTGCAGGCGCTGCTGGTGATGACCAAGGCCCTGCCCCTCGCGTACAACCGCGATCTACAAGAGGACAAGGCTGCCCTGTTTGACGCGGTGAACACCACCCTCGCCTCCACCTCGGTCATGGCGGGCATGTGGGAGAGCCTCACCGTGAACCGAGCGCGGTACACCTCAGAGCTGGCGGGCGACTTCCTCCTCGCCACCGAGATCGCCGACTGGCTGGTCAACAGGGGCCTCCCCTTCCGGGACGCGCACCGGGTGTCCGGCAAGCTCGTGGCCTGGTGCGAGGCCAGGGGAGTGGGCTTCGAGGCGCTCACCGCCGAGGTGCTCGCGGAGCACCACCCGCTGCTCGACGGCAGCGCCCTGGAGTGGCTCGACCCCGTCGCCGCCGCGGAGCGGCGCACCTCCACGGGGGGGACAGCCTGGGTCGAGGTGTCGCGACAGGTGCTCCAGTTGAGGGAATTACTATCGTTGTAAGCGCCATATCACACCCGATACGCACGCTCACGATTTACGGGTGTCGAACGCGGGTCTAGCGATCTAGCATCAGGCCTCAAGGTGACTTGGCGGGAAACCTCACTGAGATGCTGGTCGTTCCTCGATGATACCCATCCTCTACATGACCACCGGCGCGGTGCTCGCCCTGGGGCTCTTTCACGTCTTTCTGGCGATGAAGGGGCTGCACAAGCGGGCGCACTTGGCGTTCTTCATCACCTGTCTGGCGGGGGTGGTGTACGCGCTCCTCTCGATCAAGGTGTTCGAGTCCGTCTCCGTGGCCGAGTACATGAGCTACGTGCGCATCCGCATGTTCGCCTTCGGGGTGCTCTTTCCAGCCCTGGCGTGGTTCATCGCCTTCTACACGGGCGTCGTCCATCGTCCCGCGCTGACGACGCTCACCGTGATCTGGCTGGCGACACCGCTGGTGCGGATGATCGACCCGAGCACCACCCTCGTCTACGGGGAGATCAGAGGCCTGCGGAACATACAGGTGTTCACCGGCGAACACCTCGCGCTCCTCGACGCGGACGTGTCCCTGTTCGGGATAGGCCTCTACCTGCTGATCTTTGGCATCTACGGTCACATCATCTACACCGCGTGGCGGCTCCACCAGGCGGGACACAAGTACTACACTGGGCTGCTGATCCTCTCGCTGCTCGCTTTCTTCGGATCCGTGGTCCACGACATCGCACAGGAGGCCTTCCAACTCCCCACTCCCCCGCTTGGGGAATTCGGCTTCCTGTTCGTGATCGGCTTCATGAGCCTGGGCGTCGCGGAGGAGGTCCTCCAGGTGAACACGGTCAAGGCCAAGCTGTGGGAGGCCAACAGAGACCGCAACACCGCCTCGCGGGCCCGCCAGGCCACAGAGGCGCGGCTGCGCCTCCTGATCGACAGCATGTCGGACGTGGTGTGGCTCTCTTCCGACGACGGCACCCTCTTCCTCGCCTCGCCATCCGTCGCCTCTACCTTCGGCTTCACCCTGAGCCGCTACCTGACGCTCTCGCTGGAGGAGCGGGTGGCGCCGGAGGATCTGCCCAAGCTCCGCGAGGCGCTGGCCGCGATCGCGCACCGTGGCGGCGCCTCGGGGGTGGTGACGCAGATTCGCTACCTCCGGCAAGACGGCAGTCAGGTGCTGTGCGAGGTGACCCTCAGCCAGGTGCCCGCTCACGACGGTGTTGACAGGGGCGTCCTGAGCATCATCCGCGACATCACCGCGCGGGTAGAGATCGAGGATCGCCTCCGGCAGTCCGAGAAGGCGCAGGTGATCGGCCAGCTCGCGGGGGGCGTGGCCCACGACTTCAACAACCAGCTCGCGGGCATCCTCGGTTTCGCCGAGCTGCTCCGCGACGACCTCGAGGACCGCCCAGAACAGCGAGAGGACGCGATCCGGATCATCCGATCGGCGGAGCGGG
>JAFGVK010000123.1 GCA_016938035.1 Deltaproteobacteria bacterium
ATTTGTTTGAGCAGGTTGCCCGCCGGATGGTCGTCCGTCCGAGCCCCCGCCTTCTATCCGGGGGGGGCGAGGCGTCAAGGGGCGCGGTGCGGTCGGGCTTGGGGGAGCGCCCCGAAGACGCCTCGGGTCCAGGGGGATCGCGCGATCGGTTTCTTCTCTCCCTGCCCTATCGGCAGCCCTGGATCCTGTTCTCGGTGGCGGGGTCGCAGGTCCAGCAGTCGGGGCAGTGGCTGAGGTCCCCGTAGTAGCACTCGAAGATCAGACAGAACGCGTCGTAGTCCCCGTCGCATTCCGGGATGTAGTTGGACGCCCCGCCACAGGGAGGCTCGGCCCCCGACCACCCCGAGGCGCCCACGTCGCACGAGAACGGCTCTAGCTCCCAGGCGCAGCCGGAGAACCGCCCGGAGTACTGGTGCTCCTGAGCGCCGTCGCAGTTGTAGTCGTATCGGCTATCCCCCCGGTCCACCGGGAAGAACCTCGTCTGTCCGGGGTGCGCGTCGAAGTTGTGGTCGTAGCAGTCGGTGGTGTTGACCCCCGTGTAGGGGAAGGCGCCGCTGTCGCACCAGCACTGGGTACCCCCGACCACCCCGTAGGTGTCCCCGTCCTCATCCTTGTAGAAGGGCTGGCAGCCGATCGCGTTCTGCTCGTTGGTGAGGCCATCGCAGTCGTTGTCGAAGCCGTCTCCGCAGATCTCGTCCTCACCAGGGCTGATGTTCGGGGCATCGTCCCTGCAGTCGGGCTCGGTGTGGCTGCTGTTCACGCAGGGAGGGGTCTCACAGTAGCCGTCCCCGTCGTCGTCGTAGACCACAGTGCCCTCGTCGATGAGGGTGTCACAGTCGTCGTCGAGGCCGTTGACCACCTCCGTCGCCGACGGATCTGGGAACCTGGAGGGGTTGGCGTCGTCGCAGTCCGCCATGGTGTTCGAGGCGTTCACACAGGGTGGGTGCTCACAGTAGCCGTCCCCGTCGTCGTCATAGCACTCGGTGCCCACGTCGATGGCGGTCTGCGGGATGCAGTCGTTGTCCATCCCGTCGCAGATCTCTTGAGCGCCGGGGTAGATCAGGTCGCTGGAGTCGTTGCAGTCCCCCCCGTTGGGGGTGTAGCCGTCGAGGTCCATGTCGTAGTCACCGCGGCTCACCACCGAGAAGGGGGCGTTAGCCACCGCCGTGTTTCCGTCGGTGTCGGTCACCGTATACGCGAGGTTGTAGTTGCCGATCGGGAGGATCGCCGGGCACTGGGCCATCCCCGATCCATCCGGGTACATGTCGCACACCAGCCCGAAGGGGCTCGCCACCAGCTCCACATCCAGGTCCTCCACCGCGTCCTGCCGGTCGCTCACGGTGGCCATAAAGATGAACGGCGTGTCCTCCAAGCCCTTCTCCGTGCCGAGCAGATCGGGGTGGTTCACCACCACCGAGGGGCGCTCTGGCACCGGCATGATCGTGATCTCGATCATGTCCTCGCCGGCCTCTGCGTCCGCGTCGATCGCCCGAAGCACGATGGTGTGCTCCCCGACCTCGAGGTTGGAGGTGACGAAGCGCACCGTTCCGTCCTCCTCGATCTCCACATCCTCCGCCAACGGCCCGGACATGGAGTCGATCCAGTCCACGCTCAGCGCCGCGTCGGGGCTGTCGTCGTCGACCACACCCTCAAAGAAGATCGCGTCGTTCTCGTCGATCTCTGCCCCGTCAAGCGGCGCGGTGAGCACCACGTTGGGAGGCATGTTGACCACAACAAAGCTGTTGTCACCACAGCCGACGAGGAGCGCGAGGGCGGGGAGGAGGAGGCGCATAGGTGATCCCTGGGAGCAAGGCTTTGCATCTGTCATACCACGGGGACTATCGGACGCGATGTCAAATGTAGCGCCACGAGTGTCCCCGTTGGGGCCTTCGAGGGTCGGTCCGCGGGTGGACCGCCTCCCTCTCTACGCCGCCATGCCCGGGAGGCGCTGAGCGGGTCGCCGGTCAGCGGAGCGCCTCGCAGCTCGTCGCCTCGGTCGAGCGCAGCGTGAAGGTGGAGGCCTCCTCCAGCGGGCGCAGCACCGGTGAGGCCCTCAGAACCCTGTGATCCGCCCCCAGCACCCGCTGCTCCAGCCGCAGGGTCTGGATCTTCCCAGACCACCCCTCCCCGTCCCAGGCCCCGCGCAGCACCGCGTGGGAGGCGTGGGCTACCTCGATCCCGTACCTGCCCAGCCCATAGACCTCCAGCACCACCGTCCCCCCCGGGCGCCCGTCCCCCTCGTGATCCACCACCGCGGGGTCCGAGGGCTTCGCTGGCAGCGGCCCAAGCAGGGGGTCCCAGCCCACCGCCGACAGGCCCAGGTCCACCCTCAAGGCGTCCCCGTCCACCAGGGCGTGGGCCCGTATGGGCCGGAGCGCGCCCACGAAGGCCGCGGGGAGCTCGGTGTGGGCCACGCTCGAGCTCCCGTGGAGCGACACCTCACAGTTCCACTGGGTCCACGTCCCGTCAGGCTCCAGGCGCACCAGCGCCCTGGTGTGGGTGACGCTCCGCTGCCAGCCCAGCACCGGCACCTTCGCCAATGAGGCGGTGTCCATCTCCAGGGCCCAGGTCGTGGGCCCCGCGGCCAGCGCCGCGAGCAGGGTGGGGCTCATCGAGACTCCGCCAGCAGCTCGGCCGCCGCCTGCATGCCCGACTGGAGCACCAGCGGGACCCCACCGCCAGGGTGGGCGCTGCCCCCCGCCAGGTAGAGCCCCCGCAGGCCACGCACCCTGTTGGCGGGGCGGCGAAACGCCGCCATCAGGTCGCTGGACGCGGCCCCGTAGAGGGCCCCGTGGGTGTCGGGGAAGCGCTGCGCGAGCCCCGCGGGGTCCCGCTCCCACAGCAGCTCGTCCCCCTCTCCCACGAGCCCCGCAGCCACCAACTTGCCGAGGGCGACCTCCGCGAGCTGGTGCCCCGCGGGGGTCCCGGCGGGGGCGTTGACCATGGCGAACAGCGGCTCGCCGTCCCCCCAGCGGCCCCTCCCGTGGGCGCGGGACAGGGCGCAGGTGTATACCGCGGGGTCAGCCGGCGGGCGGCACCGATCGAACAGGTCCGCGAACTCCTGACCATACTCGGCTGGGAACACCACCTCGTGCGCCACGCGCTCCCCGGGGCCGACCCTCAGGATCCCCACCCAGCCCGAGGTGCTCAAGGTACCCTGAGGGCGCACCCCCCCGCGCCCCCGCGCCGGCAGCAGGCGGTGAACATGGGCCACGTCGGCGTTGGCCACCACCGCCCTTGCACGCACCTGCCTCCCCCCCACCGTGAGGCCCGTCACCACATCGTCGGACAGGGCGATCGCCTCCACCGGCTCCCCCAGGTGGAGGACCACCCCCAGCCGCTCCGCGACCCGCGCCAGCGCCGTGGCCAGGGCGTGGACGCCCCCCTCCACCCCCCAGCCACCCAGCCCCAGCTCGACCCAGGCGATGCAGGCCAGCGTCCCCGGGGCCCGCCTGGGGTCGCTGCCGTTATAGGTGGCGTAGCGCATCAGCAGGTCCCGGAGGTGGGGATCCTCCACGTCGGCCCGGATCACCTGCGCCAGGGTCCGGTGGGCGTCGATCCTGCCGAGTGACCACCACGCCCTGGGGCCCAGCGCGAGCACCCCCCGCAGGGAGGGCGCCGCCCCAAACACGAAGGGGTCCGCGCTGGCCTCCCAGATCCTCCGCGCCCGCTCCAGGTGCCGCCCCAGCTGAGACGCCGCCTCCGCCCCAAGCGCCCGCTCCACGCTGGAGAGGGTGTCCTCTAGCTGGTGGTGCACGTCCAGCGAGAGGCCGTCAGCGAACCTGTAGCGGGTAGCTGGCGCGTGCTGGAGCAGGGAGACCTCGTCGCGCAGCGCGGTGCCACCGAGCGAAAAGAGGGTCTCAGCCACATGAGGGAGGGTGAGGAGGGTGGGCCCGGTGTCACACGCGACCCCGTCGAGGATCACCTCGTCGGCCTTGCCTCCTGGGCGCTCTGAGGCCTCGAACACCTCCACCGACCGCCCCGCCGCCGCGAGGCTCACCGCCGCCGCGAGACCTCCCAGCCCCGCCCCGATCACCGCTACGTCCGTCACTTGACCCTCCTCTGCGGCGGGTGCGCGCACCTGCCCCTCCGTTCAGCCCCCTGAGCGTCCCCCCACCCCCGAGGAGGCGACGCGCCACCGGCACCGCCAAGAGGCGGCTCCACAAGACACACACCACCCTCTCGATGGACCGATCGGATGACCGCTGGACCGTACCGGCCGACGGTGCGCCCTGCGCCTGCGCGCCGGTGCGCTGGGCGGAGGCATCCCACGGGACGCGACGCGCGCCAGAGCTGGGCCCTGAGGCGCGCTCCCACCGCAGCCGTGCCCCCTCGGCCCACCTCCACGGGAGCGCGCGAGGCACCGCGGCCCACGTCCCCACCAGCGGCCCGCGCCACGCCCCCGCGGGGCGGACCGGCCTCCGCGCGCGTCCCTCGGCTCACCACCCCCGCACCCACCGGGGGAGCCGCCCCTCAGCCGGCCCGGAGAACAGCGGGAGGAACATCGAATTCGGCCCCCCCTGCCGCTGCACCGCCATCTGCACCAGCGGGCGCTGCCAGGCCACGTCGACCCTCGCCGACTCGCACACCTCCCCCATCCCCGGCGCGTCCCCGACCTCGGTGCGCACCTCGCACAAGTGACGCAGGTAGAAGGGGCCATTGTCGGGCCTGTGCCGCACCGAGATCTCCATCCGCGCCGCTCCCGAGACCAGCGTGAGGGAGGGCCACCAGCGCAGCCCCCAGGCGTTGCGCCTGGAACGCGCGGGCTGAGCGACGGCTGGGCGCACCACCGGGGTCCCGTCCCCCATCACGTCCACGATCAGAGAGGACTCCAGCCCAGCCGGGGTCCAGACCGCGTACCCCACCCTCAGGCGGTCCGGCAGCTGGGCCCGCGCCCACGTCCAGCGGCCGATCCCAAGCGCCTCAAGGTGGGCCAGGCCCGCGTTACGGTCCAGATAGGCGCTGCCGTCTCCGCACCAGCGCCGCCCCCCAACCCCCAGGTTCCAGCTCCCGCGCGCCGGACCGCACAGGGGAGCCCACTCATGCTCGGGGTGCCGGGTGGGGCAGTCCACCACCGGGCGCCGCGGCACCCCGTCCACCAGCACCTCGCCCTTCAACCGCCCCCCGGGGCCCGGAAGATCCAGCACGGCGCGCAGCGATCCGCGGTCGAATTCCAGCGTGCTGTCCCCAAAGCGCAGGGCGTGACCGTCGCGGGAGGTGTCCTGGGGCCGCAGCTCGTGCACCAGGTAATAGGCCGGCCGCCCCCCTTGGTAGACGCTCACCGCGAGCGAGGGGCGCCGGAGGGGAGGCGGCGCGGCCCCCCGCCTCGCGGCCCCCGCGTAGCCCGGCAGGAAGGGCAGCCCCCACGCGGGGATCAGCACCACCCCGTTCCCGCTGTCATCGAGCAGATCGGCGTACCACCACGCGAAGCCGCCGGGGGCGTCCAGCGCTCCGGGGAGGAGATCGGCGTTGGCGTCTGGGATACTAAACATCATACAGACCATTGCCAAAGAGTGTGCACACATGTATACCTGATCGCACAGGATGGTCAATGCTCACCTCGAAACCTCCCACCACCGACCTGCTGATCGCGGGCGCAGGCCCCGCCGGGCTGCTCCTCGCGGGAGCGGCGGCGGAGCGGGGTCTGAAGGTGACGGTCGCAGATCCCTCCCCCACCGGACCCTTCGAGGCCACCTTCGCCCTGTTCGAGGATCAGCTCCCCGAACACCTCCGCGGCGCGGTGAGGTGCAGGTATCCCTATGTCACCGTGCACACGGACGGTGGGCCCCGCACCCTCGCCGAGCCCTACCTGCGTCTGGACAGCGAGCGCCTCGCCAGCGCCCTGCGCGGGGCCGAGGGGGTGGAGGTGATCTCCGCCGCGGTGCGCGGCGTCTCCCTGGAGGGAGAGGGCTTCCACGTGGCCCTCACCGAGGGGGGATCGCTCCACGCCCGGCGGGTGGTGGACGCGACCGGCCACAGGCCCGCGCTGCTCCCCAGAGCACCCGCGCCACACCAGCAGATCGCCCTGGGCGCGGTGCTGCGAGGCCCGCTCCCGCACCTCGACCCCATCCTGATGGACCTGCGGGGCGACGACGACGGGCCGCCCACCTTCCTCTACGCGCTGCCTCTGAGCTCGGACGCGGTCTTCGTCGAGGAGACCGCGCTGATCACCACCGCCCGCCCCTCGTGGACCGCCCTGGAGGCGCGGTTGCGGGCTCGCCTCCGCGCGATGGGCTGGGAGGGCGAGCTGGAGGTGGTGGAGCGCTGCCGCATCCCGATGGACCCGGCCCTGCCCGACCTGCGCGGGCCGGTGCTGAGCTTCGGCGCCGCGGCCGGCCTCGTCCACCCCTCCACCGGCTACCAGCTCGCCGCCAGCCTCGCGCTCGCCGGTCCGCTGGCGTCCCAGCTCGCACGGAGCCTGTCTCAGCGCCCCCGGCAGGCGGCCAGGGGCTACAACGCGGTGCTCTGGCCGGCCGAGCGCCGCCGGGTGCGCTCCCTCCAGCGATTTGGAGCCCACTTCCTCGCCACCCTGCCCCGAAGGGATCAGGCCGCCTTCTTCGACGCCTTCTTCCAGCTCCCCCCGTCGCTGGTCCGCGCCTGGCTCGCCCACGACGGCTCGATGCGGCAGGTCACCGCCGCCATGCGAGGGGTCTTCGGCCTGCTCCCCCTCCCGCTGCGCGCCCGCCTCGCGGGCAGGGGCCTGCTCCGGCCCGCGCCGCTGCTCCGCCCACTCCTCGGCCTCTAGGAGGATCCATGTCCTGCCTCCAGCTCCTCGAACCGGCCCCCGTCCCACAAACCCTGTCGTCGGAGAGAAGGATGCACCTGCTCGAAGCGGCGGAGGCCCTGATGCTCCGCCTCGTCGCCGGCCCCCACCTGGATCACTGCGGTGCGATGGCGGTGCAGCACCTGAGCACCGGCGGCAAGCGGCTCCGGGCCAGCCTCGCGATCCAGGCCACCCTCGCCCTCGGCGGGCGCGAGGAGGACGCGGTGAGCTGGGCAGCCGCCTGCGAGCTGCTCCACAACGCCTCGCTGGTCCACGATGATCTTCAGGACGGGGACCGGATGCGGCGGGGCATGCCGACCACCTGGGCGGTGTTCGGTCCCATGCAGGCGATCAACGCGGGCGACCTGATGCTGGTGCTGCCCCCCCTCGCCCTGGAGCACATGGTGGCGGCCCCCGCGGTCCGGTGGGAGCTCTCGCGGGCCCTCTCCCGCTCCGCGGCGGACACGGTGCGGGGACAGGCCCACGAGATGACGCTCCTCAAGAGCCACCGCCTGCGATGGATGGACTACCTGCGGGCGGCGGAGGGGAAGACCGCCGCCTTCTTCGCCCTGCCAGTGCAGGGCGCCGCCCTGCTCACCGGCAGAGACCAGCCGGAGGCACTGGGAGCGGCCTTCGCCCCGATCGGCACCCTGTTCCAGCTCCAGGACGACCTGCTCGACCTCACCGACGCCAAGGGTCACGACGCCCGCGGCTCGGACCTCCGCGAGGGGAAGGTCAGCGCCCTGGTGGTGGAGCACCTCGCGCTACACCCCGAGGACCGCCCCTGGCTCCTCTCGGTGCTCGAGACGCCCCGCGCCGAGACCCGCGACGATCAGGTGGAGGAGGCCATCGCCCGCTTCCACCACGGCGGCGCGGTCGCCAGCCTCCGCGCGCGGATCCAGGCCATCGCGGCGCAGGTCCGAAGAGACCCTGCGCTCCTCGCAGAGCCCGCGCTCCACGCCCTCGCCCTCACGACCCTCGACGCGCTGCTCGCGCGCTCCACCGGAGGACCCAAAGCATGACCAAGCCCATCGTCATCATCGGAGCTGGATACGGCGGGCTCGCCGCCGCGATCCGACTCCGCGCCAGAGGCTGGCCCGTCCACATCGTCGAGGCAGGCCCTCAGCCGGGGGGCCGCGGCAGGGTCTTCCAGCGGGACGGCCACCGCTTCGACGCCGGCCCCACCGTGATCACCGCCCCCTACCTCCTCGACGAGCTCTTCGCCCTCCTGGGGCGCAGGCTCGAGGACTACGCGGAGCTGGTCCCGGTGGACCCCTTCTACAGGGTGCGCTTCTCGGAGGGGGGCCACTTCGACTATGTGCAGGACGACGAGCGCCTCCTGGCGCAGATCGAGGCCTTCAACCCCCGCGACGTAGACGGCTACCAGCGGATGGTGAAGCACAGCCGCAGGATCTTCGAGATCGGCTACCAGCAGCTCGCGGACGTGCCCTTCGACTCGTTCACCGACATGCTCCGCGTGGCCCCAGACATGCTCCGGCTCGGCAACCACCGCAGCGTGTACGGGATGGTGTCCTCCTACATCCGCGACCCCCGCCTGCGGCAGGTGTTCACCTTCCAGCCGCTGCTGATCGGCGGCAACCCCTTCAACGTCAGCTCGATCTACCTCCTCATCCACTGGCTGGAGCGCAAGTGGGGGGTGTGGTTTCCCAAGGGTGGCTCCTACGCGCTCATCGAGGCGATGGTCAAGCTGCTGGGGGAGGTGGACGTGCCGGTGCAGCTGAACGCGCCGGTGGAGGAGATCCTGGTGGAGGGCGGACGCGCGACCGGGGTGCGGCTCGCCGACGGGACGGTCATCGAGGCCTCGCACGTGGTGAGCAACGCGGACCCCACCCACACCTACAAGGAGCTGATCGCCCCCGAGCACCGGCGCAAGCACACCGACCAGCGCGCGGGGCGGGTTCGACAGTCGATGGGGCTGTTCGTCGGCTACTTCGGGGTGGAGGGCGACTACAACGACACCCTCCGGCACCACGAGATCCTCCTCGGGCCCCGCTACAAGGAGCTGCTGCACGACATCTTCGACCGCCGCGTGCTGGCCGACGATTTCAGCCTCTACCTCCACAACCCCTCCCGCACCGACCCCTCCCTGGCGCCAGCGGGCAGGTCCTCGTTCTACGTGCTCTCTCCGGTGCCCAACCAGCGCTCCGGGCTCGACTGGAGCGAGCTGGGCGAGGCCTATTTCGACAAGATCCTCGGCCACCTGGAGGACCGGCTGATGCCGGGGCTGCGGGGCCGGATCACCACCAGGTTCCACCTCACCCCGCGCTACTTCGAGGAGTCGCTCCGCTCGCCGGACGGGGCTGGCTTCGGGCCGGAGCCCACCCTCACTCAGTCGGCCTGGTTCCGGTACCACAACCGCTCTGAGGACGTGAAGAGCCTGTTCTTTGTCGGGGCGGGGACCCATCCGGGCGCGGGGGTCCCGGGGGTCATCACCGGGGCCAAGGTGCTCGATCGGATCGTCCCCGATCCAGCGGAGCGCCTCGACCTTCCGGGGATGCGGGGGTGAGCGCCCTCTCCCCCACCGCGGCGCGCGAGGTGCTGGCGCGAGGCTCGCGGAGCTTTGGCTTCGCGGCGCGCTTCCTCACCCCCGCCCAGGGGGACGACGCGGCGCGGGTCTACGCCTGGTGTCGGCTGGTGGACGACCTCGCGGACGACCTGAGCCAGCCCCCAGAGGTCCGCCTCGCCGCCCTCAGCGCGGTGCGCGCCGAGGTGGCGGGGCGCGCCCCCCCCCGCGCAGAGGTGGCGGGCCTGCTGGCGGTGCACGACAAGCAGCCCCTCGACCTGGACGCGGCCCTGGCCCTGGTGGACGGGTGCGCCTCGGACGTGGGCGCGGTGCGGATCTCCGACGACGAGGCGCTGCTCCGCTACGCCTACAGGGTCGCCTCTACCGTCGGCCTGCTGATGTGCGGCGTGCTAGGGGTGCGGCGACAGGAGGCGCTCGCCTTCGCCATCGACCTGGGCCTGGCGATGCAGCTCACCAACATCTGCCGCGACGTGGCGGAGGACGCGCGGGGGGGCAGGATCTACCTCCCCGCCACCAGGCTGGCCGCGGCGGGGATCACCCCCGAGCAGCTCCTCGCCGGCGAAGCCGACCGCGCCGCGGTGGCGTCCGTGGTGCTCGGGGTGCTCGACCTCGCGGAGCGCTACTACCGCTCGGCCTGGGATGGGATGCGCTTCCTCCCCCTCCGCGCTCGCCTCGCCATCCTGGTGGCGGCGCGGGTCTACCGCCGGATCGGCCTGCGGCTCCGATCGCGGGGCGGCGACGCCCTCGCGGGGAGGGTGGTGGTGCCGCTCGCCGGGAGGCTCGTCGAGGCGGCGCGCGCGGTGGCGCACCTGCTCACCCCCGGCGCGCTGGGCCTGAGCCCCGTCCCTCGCCACGACGCAGACCTCCACCTGGCGCTGCGGGGCCTGCCCGCCGCCCACCCACCTCAGAGAGAGCCCTGATGTCCTACTGGATCCATGACGTCTCGCAGCGGACGGGAATCCCCAAGAACACCCTGATCGCCTGGGAGCGGAGGCACGGGCTGGTGATGCCCGCCCGCACCGAGGGGGGCTACAGGCTCTACACAGACGAGGACGTGGCCCTCATCTTCCGGATCAAGGAGCTGCTGAACGCGGGCTACCGGATCTCCGCTGCGGCCCAGCTGGTGCGGTCCGAACCGCAGGGCGCCGCCCCCACCCCCAGGGTGTCCGAGCGCGAGCTGCTGCGGCAGAGCGCCCTCTCGTCCCTGCTGAGCTTCAACAGGGTCTCGGCCGACCTGGCGGTGCGCGCCCTGGCGGCGGTGCCCCCGCAGCAGATGCTGGAGGAGGTGTACCTGCCCCTGCTGCAGGAGACCGGGGAGCGGTGGGAGGCGGGGCAGATCAGCGTGGTGCAGGAGCACTTCGTCTCCGCCTGGTGTCGGGAGCACATCCTGGCCCTGGCCAGCCGCCTCTCGCCCGGGGCGCCCGACGCGCCCGAGGCGATCTGCGCCACGCCCCCCGGCGAGCAGCACGAGTTCGGCCTGCTCGCTGCGGCCTTCCACCTGGCGGCAGCGGGCTACCGGGTGATCTACCTGGGCGCCGACGTGCCAGCGGCGCAGCTGCTGGAGCTGGCGAGGACCCGCCAGCCGGCGATCGTCGCCCTCTCGGCGGTGGTGGACCGAGACCCTGTCTCCCTCCGCGACTGCGGCAGGAGGCTGCTCGCCGCCCTGCCCCCCACCAGCACGGTGATGATCGGAGGGAGGGCGGCAGAGGCCGCGGCTCAGCTCTCCGAGGAGCGGCTGCGGCTTGGGGGCTGGGCGCCGACCGGCTGAGGCGGAGCGCCCAGCGCGGCCCGCAGCGCCTCCCAGTCTCCCGAGCGGGCGGGGAAGCCTCCCCGCACCAGCACCTCGCCCCCCTCCCTGCGGACCAGCAGCGCTCCCTCCACCGCGAGGTCGCCCAAGGAGCCGATCCGGTGCTCCCGCACCACCAGGCCGTACAGGTTGCGCTCCCGCACCGCCCCCTCCCCCACCTCGACCCTGGCCCCCACCGCGAGGCGGGCGGTCAGCGCCGCGAGGATCGCCGCCACCGCGAGCCGGTGCAGGGCGCCGGTCTCCACCGCGAGGACCACGGCGGTCGCCGACACGTAGGCGGTTGGCAGCGCGAGGAACACCGCCAAGAGCGGGTTGTAGCGGACGCGGTGGGGAGGCATGGCGCTCAGGGGACAGGGGCTTCGGGGAGGGCGGTCCGCACCCGCTCGTCGAGGGGGTAGGTCGCGTTCATCTCGGTCGGGTCGGGCTCTCGCGCGCCAGGGGCGTGCTGCTGGTGGCGCGCCAGCGCGGCGCCGCGCCAGCGGAGGGTCGCCTCCACCCAGGCGTCGAGCTGCTCGCGGTGCGCGTCCGCCAGGTTCACCCGCTCCAGCGGATCGCGGGACAGGTCGAAGACCTCGTCCTGCTGGTGGCAGTAGTGATGGATGAATTTCAGGTCTCGGGTCACGAAGCCCGCGCAGCGGTGCTCCAGGAAGCAGTGGAAATAGAGGGACCTGTCCTCCGGCGCCTGGCGCACGTCCACCCCTGGCCAGGCGCCTCCCTCCAGCGCATAGCCCAGCAGGCGGGCGCTGGTGGGGAGGAGGTCCAGCGCGCTGGTGGGGGCGTCCACCACCGAGCCCGGCGACACGCCGTTCGGAGCGAGGATCACCACCGGGATGTGCACGCCCTCCTCCCAGGGCACGTAGTCGTGCTGGTACCTCAGGTGCTCGCCGAAGGCCTCGCCATGATCCCCGAAGATCACGAACACCGTGTCCTCGTAGAGCCCCAGCTCCTTGTACTGGGCGATCAGCCGCCCCAGGAAGCCGTCCACATAGTGGAGCGCGTTCAGGTACCGGTTGCGGGTAGGGTCCGCCTGGTCCCACACCGCGTCGCCCAGGCTCGCGGGCAGCGCGTAGTCGTGGTGGGTGGCGCCGGTCATGTACACCGCGAAGAAGGGCTCGCCGCCGCGATCCTGGAGCCACGCCCTGCTGGGCCCGAGCATCACGTCGTCCGCCACGCCGAAGTAGTTGACCGGCGGGAAGCCCTCGGTGTCCATCCGCTCCATCGGGATGAAATCGGTGAACCCCATGTTGAAGATCAGCTGCGGCCAGCCCTCAAAGGCGTGGGTCCCTGAGCGGAAGAAGGCGGAGCTGTACCCCTGCTCCCCCAGCAGCTGCGGCAGGCACCTGGCGGGGATGGCCCCCGGCCAGGACTCGGTGACCGCGTGCACCGGGGCGGGCTCCACCCCGCACACCGTCGCGACCGCGGCCTTGGTCGAGTGGGGGATCACCGTGTAGGCCCTGGACAGGTAGAGCCCCTCCGCCGCCAGCGCGGTGAGGTTGGGAGTGACCGCGGCCGGTCCGCCCCCCATCGCGGTGACGTGGTTGGAGACCGACTCCAGCCACACAAAGACCAGGTTTGGACGGCGTCCCTCCTCGCGCGGCACCAGCCGTCCGCCCCGGACGGTCTCCAGCGGCACCGCGTGCTCCCAAGAGGGCTCCAGCGCCGCCTCCACCGCGCAGGCGGACACGTGGACCAGGGTGTTGCGCTCCACCCCGCTGGCGGTCCGCCAGGGCAGCGGCCGCAGCGCCACCATCGCCAGCGCGACCCCCAGCCCCACCACCCCTAGCCCGCGCCACGGGCTCCACCGCGGCCCGACCGCCGCCCAGGGCCTGGTCGCCAGCGCCAGCCCCACGACCAGGGCGGAGATCACCCCCGCCAGCAGCAGCAGCGAGGCGATGCTCCCACTGACGAACAGGCCCCAGATCCCCCCGAAGTGGGCGAGCGCCATCTCCACCAGCACCCCGTCGAGAGAGGCGCCGGTCATCTGGGTGAACACCAGGGCGAACACCTGCAGGGCGACGAGGAACAGCGACACAACCGACACCCCCCCCAGCGCCACCCACCACGCCGCGCCCCTCGGCGCCACCCGCAGCGCACCCCAGGCGATGAGCACCACCGCGCCGTTGCCCAGCAGCTCGCTCAGCACCACCGAGCTCCACACCAGCGCGCCCCCCCCGCCGGTGACCGCCCCCACCACCGCGACGTGCCACAGGGTGATGAGCACCGCGGGGAGCCCTACCAAGCGCAGCAGGTAGGCGAGTGAGGCGTCAGGGGCAGCTTCCTGGGACATCTGGCGCTCCGAGGGGGCGGGACGGGCAACGATCTTGTGGGCTATCCCGGCGGCCCCCGAGGCGCTGTCGCTCGGAGACGCGGACATCGTCTCACGCGCCGCGCCAGCCCGCTACCGCCCCTCTGCCGCCAGGTCCTCCACCACCCCCAGATAGAACGCCCGGTGGTCGAAGTGGGGGCCGGTCACCCCGAAGAGCTGCCCCACCTCATCGAAGTGGTCGGCCGGCAGCTCGCCGCGCCAGTCCCCCCAGATCGCGCTCTCTACCGGGACGATCCCGTCGTTGTCTCCAGACCATGCCGAGAGGAGCTGGTGCGGGAGCTGGATCTCCACGTCGCACAGGTCGTCGCAGGACAGGCCGAGGGTGCAGGTGTGGCCGGCGTAGGAGAGGTAGGCCACCCGGGGATCGTCCGGGTTCTCGGCGTTGAAGCTGCCCTGTACCGTCGCCTCGCTGAGGGAGTCGAAGGAGGCCAGCGCGTCGGACTGGCTGCCGACCGTGGTGGCGCCCAGCCAATTCAGCAGCCAGGCCAGCATCTCCTCGCCCACCCCTGGGAGCAACCCGAGGGCCATGTCGGCGAGGGGGGTGCCCTGGTGGGGGGTGGAGATGGTGGTGAGGGAGGCGACGCGGTCGCCGTAGCCGAAGCTGCTGATCAGCATCCGGCTGTCCAGGCCCCCCTGGGAGTGGGCGATGAGGTTCACCCTGTTGGCGTGGGCCTCGGCCAGGAAGCCGTCCACCTGCTCCGCGAGCTGGGTGGCCCGCACCTCGCAGCTGTTGTAGGGGTCGAGGCTAGCGACAAAGACCTGGGCGCCGGCCTCCTCCAGGTGCTCCTCGACCCCGTAGAAGTAGGTGTAGGACTGCACCTCGTCCCAGCCGGTCCACCCGTGGACCAGCACCACCGGATAGCGGGTGGCGAGGGCGTCGCAGCCCTCCTCACAGGCGACGGACAGGTCGTAGGTGCCCGCAGCGCCCTCCTCCCTGGTGCGGACCAGCAGCGCGAATTCCCCTGCGCGCGGCGCCGTGAAGCTGCGGCTCGCCCCCTCCTCCCCCGCGGGGAGCCAGGCGAGGGTCTCGTCCCAGCCCGGGTGATCGGGCCAGGTCAGCGCCGCCTCCACCCCCAGCGCCGCCCCCCGCAGCTCCAGCGAGAGCACCGCCCCCGCTGGGGCCACCAGCGCGTAGCGGTGCTGCCGACAGCTCGCCAGCGGCACCTCGCGCAGGCTGGCGCCCAGGGTGAGCAGGCCCCGCTCCGACCACAGCACCGCGTCGCAGGGGGTGGCGCCCACGTCCTCCACCGGGACCCCTGTGTCCGCCGGGTGCGCGCTGTCTACGGGCAGGGGGGCCTTGCCTTGGCACGAGAGGAGCAACGGCAGGGGGAGGAGGCGCATGAACACCGGGGACTCCTGTTCCACCTCACAGCCTACCCGATGTGGCGCGCTACGGGTCTGGGCGTTCCTGTTGACGCCGCGCGGCGGAGCGCTCTGCTCACCCGCTCCGGCGACGCCTCGCGCATCAGGATACCTCGGCGCGGCTGGACCTGCGGTCGATGCGGCGTCCAAGGAGGGAACCATGACCCAGCAGCCTCACCGCCCCACCCTGCACGTCTTCTTCTCGCTAGGGAACAGGGGCGAAGAGGTGACCTACCGCTTCGACCGCGACGACCAGCTGTCGGCGCTCCGGGGCTGGTTCACCGGCGGCGCCGCGCACGAACACACCGCTCACAGCGCCCTCCCCGCGGCGTTGGCGATGCTCGGCCCGCTCAAGGAGGGCAGGGCCCTCTCCCTGCACCTCGTCCCCACCGCAGCGGTGCTGGGAGACGCTCAGGAGCGGGGAGACAAAGGCCAACCTTCTCCCTCCGCGGGGCTCCGAGAGGAGCTCCCGGCGTGGGCGAGGGCAGCGCTCCCCTCTAGGGAGGCCCTCGCCAAGCTGGAGCTCGAAGACCACCGCTCCTCCCAGGCGATGTGGGCCGTCGTAGAGCGGGTCCTCGAGGAGGACTATGGCGAGGGCGACGCCCTCTGGGTCGAGAGCACCGGGGGGATCCGCTCGATCTTCTACGGCCTGGAGCTCGCGTCTCACCTGCTCGAGGCAGTCCACCCCGAGGCCAGGGTGATCGCCACCACCTACGCGGAGGTCGACACCAGTCAGTCGCCTGGCATGGGAACCCTGCACGACCTCGAGGACTTCCGCCGCCTGGGACAGGCGGCGCCGGGGATGCTCTCCCTTCGAACCCGCCTCGACCCGCGCCCCCTGCTGGTCTTCTTCGAGGCGCAGCGGGGCCCGCACGCCACCACGGACCACCTGGAGCAGCTGAGTGACGCCCTCGAGATGAGCTGGCCGCGCGACCTCGCCCGCGCCCTCAGGGCCGAGCCCCCCGCGGGGAGCGACACCCTCCACCAGCGCCTGAACCAGATCCTCACCGGCTTGCGTGAGATCGCCCCCCCCGACCCGGACCAGCTCGACGAGACCACCCTGCGCTGGGAGCTCGATCTCATCGAGAGACTCGTGCAGTCTCACCAGCACGGGGACGCGGTGCGTGTGCTGCGCGAGACCCTCGTGTCCGCCATGGTCCTCGCCCTGCACCGCAGCAAAGACCCTGCCCGCGAGGCCCACCCCAACCCCTACAACCCCAAAGTGCGGGGTGAGGCCGAGCGGGCCTGGTTCCGGCTGGGAGGCGCGTGGACGGCGTTCTGGACGATGGTGACGGGTGCGCGGAACGCGGTGGCCCACGTGGGCACCTCTGGGACCGACATGAAACCAGCGCAGGTGCGCGAGGTGTTCAAAGCGCCACAGCTGAAGGCCCTGCAAGAGTCCATCACCGACGCGACTCCCGCGACGCCGTGGTGGGCCCCCTTGGTCAAGATCACGGACGACGCAGCCCCCCTGTGGCTGCGCGACAACTCGTGGCCCCCCCTGTCCCCTCCCGACGGCGTCGCAGAGGCGCCGAGAGACCTCTCCAAGGGCAAGCTCCCCCCTGGAAAGAACTGGGCGGACGATCAGGCGAAAAGGGCGATCAAAAATGGACTCCCCGAGCGGGTCTACCTCACCGTTCACCCCGTGCGGGCCGCCGCGCTCGCGCCAGCCTTGTGGGAGCGGGGGGTGCCGGTCTTCCACTGGGACGGGCAGGAGCCCGTCCCCTTCCTGTCCCCGTATGGGGATGACGTGACGACGCGGTAGTCGGGCCCCCCGCCCTCCCTGCTCGTCCTGGGGCGTGGCCCGTGATATCCGCGCACCACTAGCCCAGGAGCAGCCATGACCCGCTACGACGCCGAAGTCCGCACCACCTTCACCCTGCCCCACCCCCCCGAGACGGTGCTGGCCCACTTCGCGAGCCTGGAGGTGATCGCCGCCGCCACCGCCGACGTGGAGCGCTACCAGGCCCACGAGGACGGGCGCTTGGCCTTCGACTTCAAGGAGCAGAACCTCGGCGTCGCCAAGTTCAAGGGGCAGTACACCGCCAGGTACGCGGTCGAGGGCGACACCCTCACCTGGAGCACCCTCACCGAGGAGCCCCACAACAGCGGCACCGAGGGCGAGGCCACCTTCAAAGCGGTCGCCGAGGGCACCGAGGTGAGCTACCGCGAGGCGGTCTTCTTCGAGGTGGAGGTGCCGGCGATGGTGGCGGGGATGCTCAAGCCCGCGATGGTCAAGGGCCTGGAGTCCACCGTGAACACCTACCTGAAGAAGGTGAAGGGCGCGCTGGGCTGATCCCCGCCCACCGCGGACCGGCCGCCGCCCGTGGACGAGGCGGGTGGACGCCCTCGCGACCACCGCCCTACTCCCCCCGGGTCAGCACCAGCTCCCCCGCCGCGATCAGCGGGCCGTGCTCCACGGTGGAGACCAGCGCCTGATCGCCCAGGCTGGCCCCTGCCAGCGCGCGCCCCTCACCGGGGGCCCGGATCACCAGCGTGCCCTCAGGGCGATCGATCTCCACCCTGTCGAAGAGCGGGGCGCTCAGCGCGTAGGTGGTGGTGCCCGCCACCGGGTACAGGCCGACGCTCGCCAGCAGGTACCAGGCCGAGAGGGTGCCCCCGTCCTCGTTGCCGTCTAGCCCGTCAGGAGCGGCCCGGTAGCGGGAGTGGAGCACGAAGTCCACCGGCGCGTCCGAGCGCTCTGGGTGGCCCAGCAGGGAGCCCAGGTGGGCGTAGTGCAGGTCGGGCTCGTTGCCGTGCCAGTAGTAGGTGTCGGCGTTGTAGTCGTCCTCCTCTGCGTAGCTGTCGGCCCAGAATTGGTCGTAGACCGAGAAGAAGGCGTCCACATCCCCGCCGTGCTGCACCTCGACCATCCCGAGGGGGTCCTGCGGCACCCCCCAGCGGTACTGCCAGGCGTTCCCCTCCACGAAGGAGTCGCTCCACCACTCGGGGTGCTCCAGGAAATCGAAGGAGCCGTCCGCGTAGCGCCCCACGAAGATCCCCTGCGCCGGATCCCAGGTGTTCGCCCAGTGGCCCGACTGCGCCGCGATCTCAGCGGCGGCGTCGCTGCCAATGTCGGCGGCCCACCCCGCGAGGGCCGCGTCGTTCCACGCGTACTCGAGGGTGAGGGAGGCGGGGCCGTCCGAGTCCTCGAAGGCGACGTAGCCCCGCTCGCGGTAGCCCTCGATCCCCCCCCTGCTCGCCTCGGGGGTGGGGCCGGTGGCCGCGGCGAGGCAGCCCTCGAAGCCCGCCTGGGCGTCCCAGCCGGTGGTGAGGCCCTTCAGCCAGGTCTCGGCCAGCACCTGCGTCGCGGGGGTGCCCACCATCCCGCCGGTGTAGCCGTGCCCGTGGGGCCAGCGGGGGATCGCCCCACCGTCCCGGTACATCTGCACCAGCGAGCCGGCGAAGTCCACCGCGCGGTCCTGGTGGGCGAGGATGAACCAGGGGTGCGAGGTGCGGAAGGTGTCCCAGAGGGAGAAATCGGTGTAGTAGCGGCCCCCCTGCAGGGCGTGGAGTTCCCCGTCCAGGCCCCTGTACCGCCCGTCCACGTCCATGAACAGGCTGGGCCAGTGGGCGGCGTGGAAGTGGGCGGTGTGGAAGATCACCCGCTCGGTGGCGGTGCCCCCCGCCACGCGGACCGTCGACAGCTCGTCCCGCCACAGGTCCTCCGCCCTGCCCCTGGCGGTGTCGAACGCCACCCCCTCCACCTCTGCCGCGTGGTTGGCGCGGGCGCCGTCCCCGTCCACATAGGAGAGGGCCAGCCGCACCGTCACCTCCTCGGTGCCCGCGGGAAATTCCACCCAGGCGCCCACCCCGGCGCCCTCGGCGTGGACCCGGCCCGCGACGGGGTCGGTGGGGTCGTCCCAGGTCCCCGCCGCGACAGGTGCTGGCTCGAAGGTCGCGTGGACCCAGGTCTTCAGTCCACCGTAACGCTCGGAGTAGTTCGCGTAGAGCAGCTGGTAGCCGTCGAGGGAGGCCGCGGACAGGTCCACGTCCACCCAGGCCTCTGGGACCTCCCCATCCACCAGGTGGGCCAGGTCGAGTAGCACGATCGGCTCGGCGCCAGCGGCAAAGTGGTAGCGGTGCACCGCCGCGCGCGGGGTGGCGGTGAGCTCCACCAGGGTGTGGTCGTCCTGGAGGCGCACCTGGTAGTAGCCGGGGCTGGCCACCTCCTCCTCGTGGGTGAAGGGCGCGGACCTGGTGCTGTCGCGGGTCCAGGCCGGATCCCACCCGTCGCGGGGCATCAGCAGCACCCCGGTGTAGTCGGGCACCCCCATCCCGTGCGCGTGGTTGTGAGAGAAGCCGTCGATCTGATCGTCGGGGTGGTAGTAGCCACCGCAGTGGTAGAAGCTGGCCGCCCCCCCGGTGGAGGCCCTGGTGTCCGGCCCCACGTGGACCATCCCGTGCGGCGCCCTGGGCCCAGGGTTGATCGCGCCGATCCCCGCCCCGATCCCCCCTGTGCCGATCAGGGGATCGACCAGCGCCAGCGGATCGTAGGCGGCGATGGGCTCCTGGCTGGGATCAGGGGCCTCCGGGGGCTTGCAGGCGAGCAGGGCGAGGAGGGTGAGCATGGTGATCCCGCGCAGAGGGTGTAGGGGCTCCTATCGGCCCCGCGGCTGGTATACACTTCCATCCGCACGCGATCCTCGTTACAAGTTGGATCCCACCGTGTCCCCGGAAACGCCATGCTCGCTCGCATCCTGCCGCTCGTACTCCTCGCCGCCTGCGGCCAGCCCAAGGGCGTGCCGGGCCAGGTGATGGACGTGTGGGGCAACCCGGTCCCCGATGCGATGATCGTGATCGAGGGGCAGTCGGACCGCTACACCGCCGACATGAGCGGCCGCTTCGAGCTGCCCCCCATGAGCGGGCCGCAGACCCTGAAGATCGGCGCCAAGGGCTATATCCACGACTATGTGGAGTGGGACCCCTCCACCGGCAAGGCCGTGTCGGCGACCCTCTACAAGAAGCCCGAGAAGGCCGGGTTCTACCTGGTGGGCGCGGGTGACTACTACACCATGGAGCCGCAGCTCGTCGAGCGCAAGGGCACGGAGCTGGACGCCGCGCAGGGCATCCGCAAGGAGCCAAAGGTCGCAGTCGAGGCTTATAATCTTGAGATCCTCTTCCACACCGACCTGAACTACACCGAGATCAAGCAGATCGGCCTGGAGCTCCACAGGCTGGAGTTCAAGGACAAGGTGCAGCTCGCGGGCCCCCTCGGCCCCTCTGAGGTGGACCTCAACCTGTGGGTCTCTGCGGGTGAGGTGCCAGTGCAGATCAAGCCGATGCGCTCCCGTCAGGACTACCGCATCGAGATCGACAAGATCGAGCCCGGCTACTACGCCTTCACCACCCAGGATCTCCTCGACCCTGGCGAGGGCCCTCCCCTGGAGAGCATCCCCCCAGAGGTGAGGATCTCCTTCCCCTTCCAGGTTCGCTAGCGGGTCGATCGGGTTCCCCCCTAGCGCCAGCCGAACAGCCCCATTGGCGAGGGGCAGTGGTTCAGCAGCCGGTCTATGGGACCCGGAGGTCAGGGCCGAGGCGGGCAGCAGCTTCGGGCAGCACCGGGCGTTGAACCACAGAGACACAGAGCACACGGAGGAGGGCCCTCTGGACCAGCGCAGGGATCGCACCCTGGCGATGGGGTGATGCTCCGGACGGACGGGGAGAGACGGAGCCCACCGGAGCCTGTGATCCGCGCCGGGCGGTCGCCACGGGCCAACCCGGCGGGCCTGGCACCCAGATCGCCGCCCTAGGCGGCGACCGCGGGGCCGCTCGGCCAGATACTGGGACGATCCCCCTCACCCGCGGGGCCGGTCGCTCGACGGCGCGCCCTGAGCGCGACGGCCGTCCTCCCCCGAGGCCCCGGTTCCCTTTGCGGTAGGGGGCACTGGTCCATCAGCCGGACAGGCTCACAGGAAGCGCTTCCTCCTTCCACAGGAATCATCAGATGAAGTTGCTCGTCGAACCTTCCAGGCTGTGAACCGGCGCCGAGTCCCTAGGACTGTCGGCGCGTGACCGCCGTTCCCTGTGGAGGAAGCGTACTTTTGTGCGCTGCGAGCGAAGGAACAAGGACACGCGTCGAGCGGTCAGCGGATCGGTGCCCGGCAGGGTCAGCCGTGGGCCTGGTGCCAGTCCTCCCCGAAGGCGCTGGTCACCTCTAGCGGCACGAGGAGGGCGGCGGCGCCCATCATGCAGCGGCGCACCAGGGCCTCCGCGGCCCGCTCCTCCCCGGAGGGCACCTCCAGGAGCAGCTCATCGTGCACCTGGAGCAGCACCCTGCTCCGCAGGCCCTCCGCCGCCAGCGCCTCGTGGACGTCGATCATCGCCCGCTTCATGATGTCGGCTGCGGTCCCCTGGATCGGGGTGTTCACCGCCAGGCGCTCCGCCGCCATCCGCAGGCCCCACTTGGCCGAGCGCAGGTCCGGCAGGCGCCTCCTGCGCCCCAGCAGGGTGGTGGCGAAGCCGTCGGCGCGGGCGGTCTCCTTCACCTCTTCGATCCAGCGGGTCACCGCGGGCAGCCCCCCGAAATAGGCGTCCATGTAGGCCTGCGCCTGCTTGCGGCTGATCCCCAGCTCCCCCGCGAGACGGAAGGCCGACATGCCGTAGATGAGCCCGTAGTTGATCGCCTTGGCCGCGTTTCGCTCGGCGGCGCCCACCTCCTCGGGGGGCAGGCCGAGCACCTGCGCCGCGGTGCGCCGGTGGATGTCCACCCCATCGCGGAAGGCCTCCACCAGCGCGGGCTCCTGGGAGTAGTGGGCCAGGATCCGCAGCTCTACCTGCGAGTAGTCGCAGGAGAGGAAGCTGTGCCCCTCGGCGGGGAGGAAGCAGCCGCGGATGCGCTGCCCCTCCCAGGTGCGGACCGGGATGTTCTGCAGGTTGGGATCCGACGAAGAGAGGCGCCCGGTCGCCGCCACCGCCTGCTGGAAGGAGGAGTGGATGCGGCCGTCCTCCGCCACATACTCGGGCAGCTTGTCGAGGTAGGTGCCCAGCAGCTTCGAGAGGTGCCGGTAGTGGAGCACGTTGGCCGGAAGGTCGCGCTCTGGCTGGAGGCCCACCAGCTTCTCAAGCACCGAGGAGTCGGTGGACCACCCGTCCTTCACCTTCTTGGTGCCGACGTAGCCCAGCTCCTCGAACAGGATGTCGCGCAGCTCGTGGCGGGAGTTCACGTTGAAGGACCGCCCGGCGATGAGGTGGCAGGCTTCCTCCGCCAGCTGCACCCGCTCCGCCACGTCGTCGCGCACCGCGGCGAGGGCCTCCACGTCCACCCGCACCCCCGCGTCCTCCAGCGAGGCGAGGATCGGCACCAGCGGCACCTCCAGCTCGCGGTAGATCCGCTCCTGACCGGGATCCAGCAGGGGCAGCAGCTTGCGCTCCAGCAGCCAGGCCACCTGCGCGTCCTCCGCCGCGTAGCGCGTGGCGTCCGCCACCGACACCTGGTCGAAGGTCAGCTCCTCTCGCTTCGAGACCTCCTGGTAGGAGATCATCTCGTGGGTGAGGTAGCGCGAGGCGAGGGCGTCGAGGCCGTGCCGCCGCTCGTCCGGCGAGAGCACATAGTCGAGCAGCAGGGTGTCGCCGTCGATCCCGCGCAGGTCAATGCCGTTGTGGCGGCAGACCCTGAGGTCGTATTTGAGGTTCTGCCCGGTCTTGAGGAGGGAGGGGTCCTCCAGCAGCGGCCGGAGCACCTCCAGCGCCTCGGGGGCGTTGCCGCCCTCCTGGTGGGCGACGGGCACGTAGACCGCGTCCTCACCGCTCCAGGAGAAGCTCATCCCCACGACCCGCGCGTGGCGCGGGTCCAGGCTGGTGGTCTCTACGTCGAAGGCGAAGCGCCCCGCCGCCCGCAGGTCCGCCACCAGGGCGGCGAGCCCCTCGGCGCTATCCACCGCCCGATAGACGCCGCTGTCCACCTCGGACACGGTGCCCAGCAGCTTGCGCGCCACCTTGCCAAAGCCCCAGGCCTCGAAGCGCTCCCGCAGCGCCTCGCGCTGCATCCCCTTGGGCGCGAGCGCCTCCAGCGGCAGGTCCACCACCCCCGGCACCGCCAGGTGGATGGTGGCCAGCTCGGCCGAGAGCCTGGCGCTGTCGGCGTGGTCGATCAGGCTCTGGCCGGTCTTGCCCTTGATTTTGCCGGCCGCCGCCGCGGCGAGCACCCCCTCCAGCGAGCCGTACTGGGTGAGGAACTGAGTCGCCCGCTTGGGGCCCACCCCCGGCACCCCGGGGATGTTGTCAGCGCTGTCCCCCATCAGCCCCAGGGCCTCGATCACCTTGTCGGGGGGCACCCCGAATTTCTCGATGACGCCCTCCTCTCCGAACTCGATCCCCTTCATCAGGTCGAGGATGCGCACCTGGGGGCCGACCAGCTGGCAGAAGTCCTTGTCGCCCGTGACCAGCACCACCTCCAGCCCCTCCGCCGCGAAGCGGTGGGCGAGGGTGCCCATCACGTCGTCCGCCTCGAAGCCGTCGATCCCGAAGGTCTTGACCCCGAAGGCCTCCACCAGCGCGGGGAGCAGGGGCCACTGCGCGCGCAGGTCCTCCGGCATGTCCGGGCGGTGGCCCTTGTACTCGGGGTAGCGGTCGTGTCGGAAGGTGCGCGACACATCAAAGGCCACGGCGCAGTAATCGGGCTGGTAGCTGCTCAGCAGCTTGTGCAGCATGGTGGTGAAGCCGTAGAGGGTGGCGGTGGGGGCCCCGTCGGGCGCGTGCATGGGCGGGAGGGCGAAATGCACGCGGAAGGCGTGGTTGCTGCCGTCGATCAGGAAGAGGCGTGCCACGGGAGGCTCCTTGAGGCGGGGGGAGTAGTCCCCTCTATCGCGCCCCCACAGGAGGTGGCTGCGTCCCCCCTTGTGCTCCTGGAAGAATCGGCGCTACCGTAGGGGAGCCGGACAGCCCGGCCAGGAGGTGAAGATGGGCTCCTTCTACACCAACATCACCCTGCGCGGTCCGACCCGGCCCGAGGTGCTCCGGGCGGTGGAGGGGCGCAGGGCCTACCTCTCTCCAACCCGAGAGAAGCAGACGGTCGTCTACGACGCGGTCTGTGAGGAGCAGGACCCCGCCGAGCTGGAGGCCCTGGCCAGGCGCCTGTCCCTCGAGCTCTCGTGCACCGCCCTCGCGGTGCTCAACCACGACGACGACGTGCTGATGTGCTGGCTCTACCAGGACGGGGTGCAGGTGGACGTGTACAATTCGGCCCCTGACGCCCTCGAGGGCGGTGAGGCCCCGCCCTTCGGGGGCGATCCCGAGGCGCTCACCGAGGCCTTCGCCGGGGACCCGGACGCGGTGGAGCGCGTCCTCCGATCGCGCGACGAGCGCTTCCTGTTCGCCCTCGCCCGGCACCGCGAGCTCGCCCGCGCCCTGCGCCTGCCCGAGTGCTCGATCGGCTTCGGCTACGGCTACGCCGCCCGGGGCGAGGCCCCCAACAGCCTGCACCGCGCCGAGCTGACCGAGGTCTGAGCCGCGCCGCGCCGCCGGGCCCCTCCCGCGCGGCGCCTACGGCGCCCGCTCCTGGAGGGCGCCCTGCGGCTCCCGCTCCTGGAGGCCGTCCCGCGAGTAGCCGCAGGCCAGCTCGGGGTGGGCGATCAGGAGGGGGGCGTTCTCTTGGTCGATGTAGTCGGTGGGCTGCGTCGGAGAGATCGCCGCCAGCTGGGTCAGGGTGCTCGCCCCCTGGGCGAGCATTGCGGGGTCGCCGCGGGTGGTGCCCAGACACAGCTCGGTGACGCCCCGCTCGATCAGGCTGCGGATCCGCCCCGGAGAGCAGGCGGTGGCGGCCTGGTGGTAGGCGAGAGACCTGTCCAGATCACCCCTGGTCCCGGTGATCGCCTCGATCACCCAGGAGTCGGGGATAATGCGGTAGAAGATCCCCAGGGTGAGCTTGTGATCACAGGGGAGGTGCTCCTCCAGCCCCAGGCTGGCGTAGCTGGTGCCCGCCGCGTCCGCCGCGAGCCAGGCTGCCTCCACATCGTCCACGTAAAACAGGGTGGCGAGTATGCCCTGGGTGGTCCCGAGGCGCGCCTTGGCGAGGCCCTGTAGGAAGAGCAGGTGGGGATCGCCGGGGTGACGGGACAGACCGTCCTCTACCCCCGCCAGCATCTCGTTGTACCAGCCACGCTTGTCGAAGTCTTCGGGGTAGAGCTCGCCGAGCTCGTAGTAGAAGCGCCCCTCCATCCAGGCCAGGGTGAGGTCGTCGGGGGCGCCGGCGCGCCGCTCCTTGCACAGGCGCAGCCCCCACTGGTAGCGCTTGGCGTGGTAGAGCACCTCGAGGTCGTAGTGAGGCGAGGCGGGGGTCACCTGGCCTGGCACGGTGGGGGAGATCGACCCGGCCTCGGCGATCAGGCAGGCGAGATCCTCGCCGCAGCCCTCCCCGAAGCCGTCCCGCGCCGCGCGCATCAGCTCCTCGGCGGTCGCTGTGCGCGCCCCGAGGCCCTCCGGGGAGGGGCTGGCGAGGGTCGCGAGGGCGAGGAGGGGGAACAGCATGGCGGCTCCTGCTAGGGAGCAGCGAATTACAGCGCGCGCGCGGCGGGCGCAAGCGCCCCGCCGCGGGGGGGCCACGGCGGGGCGCTTGCGCGGGCCTCGCGCGCTCACCGGAGGCCCGCCGCCGGCGTCGGTGGGCGCGTGGACTGGCGCGTACGTCCCCAGGCGTCCAGCGCCCCGGGCCCGACCCGCTCGTCATCCCCCAGGCCGCGGAGGATCAACGGGGGGGCCGTGCGCGGGGCCCAGCCCCGTCCCCTCCCACGCGCCTCCGCCACTGGGAGCCAGTGGCGAGGCGCGCGGTGGCCGCAGAGAGCCGTGGGCTCCCGTGCTCGGGGCACGAACAATCAGGCGTGGTTTCGTCGCTCCCCCGCTGACAGGAGATCCGGCCCATGTGTCCGTCTCCTGCTCACGATAGCCGTCGATTCGGATCCTTCACTGTGGACGACATCGCGATCATCGCGACCGATCGGCTCGGGCTCAGCAGGCCCTCGCAGCCTCGGCCGTGGAGCGCCGCGGCAGGGTGCTAGCAGGGACGAACCGGCCTTGTCGGCGCGAGCCTCGCTCTCCCCGCCGGACGCTGGGTCATGGCGCGCCTCGGACAAGCCAGTGGTTCCACGACTTTTTGCGCTCGGACCGGACCTCCTGGCTGAAGTCCTCGTCCGCTCCTAGCCCCTCCTCGCCGGACGCTTCGCCCCCATCAGGTACTGGGAGCAGCACCTAGCGCAGATGGGCAGGGAGCGCTCCCGCAGCAGGTCGCGGAAGGCCCGCGCCCGCTCGCCCTGCCAGATCGCCTCGAAGGGCTGCTCGCCCAGGTTCCCGATGGTGTAGTCGGGGTAGTCGGGGCAGAAGGTCAGGTCTCCGCTCGGGAGCACCAGCGCGTAGGCCCAGGGGGCGGTGCACAGCTCCTTGCCGAAAGACTCGGTGACATCGGTGAAGAAGTCCTCCAGCCGGTCCAGGGGGATGTTGGGGTTCAGGGGGGTCTTGAAGGGCCAGCGCCTGGCGCGGATCGCCTCCAGGTCGGCCCTGATCACCCCAACCTCCACCGGCGGCGGGCCCGAGGCGAAGCCCTCCCAGGAGTCGGCCTCCGCCACCCCCAGCCGCTCGGCCATCAGCGCCTGGTAGGCCTGCCCCACCTCATCGGTGAGCCACCAGCGCAGGGTGGTGGCCACCGCCCGCACCTCTACCGGCACCGCGGCGAGCTCCTCGTGGAGGGGGAGCAGCGCCCCCTGGTTGAACTCCGAGGCGGTCACCAACACGTCCACCCTGGGGAGCAGGCGGTCCCCCTTGGCAGCCTGGAGCGCCCTCAGCCCCCGCATCACCCGCTGGAAGGTGCCTGGCACCCCGCGCAGCGGGTCGTGGACCGCCTCCGGCCCATCCAGGCTCACCATCACCTGGTTCACCCCCGCCGACACCAGCGCCTCGGCGTAGCGCTCCAGCAGCACCCCGTTGGTGATCACCCCGAGCACCGCGCCCCTCTCGGTCGCGCGCGCCAGCAGCTCGGGCAGGTGCGGGTAGAGGAGGGGCTCGCCCCCCCACAGGGTGAGCTGAGCGCCCCGCGCCGCGGCCTCATCCACCAGGGTGAGCGCCAGCTCCAGGGGGAGGGTGTGGGCCTCCTTGCCGTGCTGGGTGCCCTGCTCTCCCCACTGGCCGCACATCTTGCAGCGCAGGTTGCAGCGGGTGGTGAGGTGCGCCTGCAGGAGCAGGGGCGAGCCGACCGGGCGGTCTGCGTCGCGCAGCTCGCGGGCGATGCCCAGCACCCGCCCCCCCCAGCGGGAGTAGAGGCCCAGGTCGCGGCGGAGAGAGAAGATCCGGTCAGGGCGCATCGTTGGAACCTCTGCGTGCGATCAGCACCTGGATCCAGGTGCGGGAGACGAGGCGGAGCACAAGCTCGGCGGGCAGGTCGACGAAGAGCCAGGCCAGCCCCATCAGCAGCTTCCCCAGGGCTCCCTCTGGCGGGATCCCCAGGCGCTCCCGGAGCACCAGCCCCAGGCTCCCAGTGAACGAGATCGGGAAGAACATCGGCCGGTGGTACAGCACCTCGCCGTAGCCCGCCTCGCGCACCACCATCGCCAGGCTGGCGGCGTCGAAGTGCAGGGTGTGCTGCGGGAGCATCAGGCTGGCCCACAGGCGCCCGAACAGCGGCCGCCAGAAGGCGCCGTAGTCGGGCACCTCCACCACAAGGATGCCGTCATCGTCCAGATACTCGCGGGTCGCGCGCAGGAAGCCGACCGGGTCGGTGGTGTGCTCGAGCACCTGGTACAGCGTCACCACCGAGAAGCGGCGCCCCTCCAGCCCCGGCGCGGCACCGGGGCGACCCTCCACATAGTCCACCCCGCCCTTCGCACCGCCCCTGGCGAGGGCGGCGGCGTTCACGTCCAGGCCGGTGGCCCGGCACCCGGTCGCCGCGACCGCCCGCCGGAGGAGCTGCCCCTGGTTGCACCCCACGTCGAGGAGGCGGTCCTCCGGCCCCAGGGGGTGCACCTTGCGGATCACCGTGAGGCGGTAGTCGTTGTGCCAGTCCGCCCCCCGCCCGTCCGGGTCGTACCCCTCCAGGAACTCGGTGTAGCCCTGATCGTAGAAGGTGCTCAGCGCCTCCTCCGAGAGGCGGGGCCTGGTCTGGACCAGACCGCAGCCCCTGCAGCGGCTCACGTCCGCGGTG
>JAFGVK010000124.1 GCA_016938035.1 Deltaproteobacteria bacterium
CACCACCCTGGCCTGCGCCCTCCCGGACGGCTTCGCCCCGGCACCTGACGACTGCGACGACACGGAGCCGCTCGCATGGACCGGCGCCGCGGAGGCCTGCGACAGGGTGGACAACGACTGCGACGGGACCCTCGACGAGGGCTTCCTCGGCTCCAGCGCCGCGTGCCCCGCGGCGACCTGCCTGGAGATCCTCGACCAGGAGGGGAGCCCCAGCGGGAGCTACTGGCTCGACCCCGCCGAGGACGGCGGCGCCTCGGCCTACGCCTGCGACATGACCACCGACGGCGGCGGCTGGACCCAGCTCATCGACTGGGACCGCGCCTCCGGCGACCCGATAGACGATCTCTACGACGCCTTCCCGCTGGTGAAGGACGACATGGGGAGCGTGAGCGACGGCGGCACCTACCTCCAGTGGTGCGACTACGACTCCAGCGAGGACGTGCGCGCCTACCGCAGGGAGCTGGAGGTGCCCAACGCCGGTGAGCTCATGACCACCCTCCACCTGGACGCGGTCTCGATGGAGGGCTCCGGCACCTTCCTCTTCGCCGAGGGGAGCGAGCAGCACAACCTCCTCTGCGGCGACGACGTGAACACCATCTTCACCCCCGCCGAGCTGAGCTGGCTGCCAGACGACGACTGCCCCAACCAGAACGCCACCAACTACAGCTGGGACGGCACCTTCCTCTTCGCCTTCGGAGAGCCCCTCGACAGCCTGCACCTCCGCTCCTTCATGGCCGACACCCAATGCAAGGACTACACCAGGCTCTACACCCTCAAGGTCTGGGTGCGCTAGTCGTATCTCTTTGTCATACAGGCTACAGGACTGCGGGCATGTCGCGACACAGCACCGCGTTGAGCGCTCCTGCGGGTCAACCTCACAGGAGCTGACATGAACGCGCTCGCCCTCACCCTCGCCCTCTCCGCCGCCTCCCCCGCCCTCGCCGAGGAGGTCTGCGGCACCGAACCCAGCGCCACCTACACCGAGACCCTCGAGGCGACCCTCGCCACTGAGGAGCAGATCGGCGAGATGGCCGACCGCATCGGGGTGATGGCGGACAGGATCGGCGAGATGGCCGACCGCATCGTCACGGTGACCGAGCTCTCTCAGGCCAACGCCCTGGCGATGACGCAGCTGCTCACCAGCAGCGAGGTGCAGATCGTCCCCGCCCTGCCAGAGGGCTACGTGCTGGTGGCGGTGCCGGCGTCCGCCCTGACCACCACCACCCAGCCCACCAGCTTCTTCAGCCGGTAGCGGGCAGCGAGGTGAGGAAGCGGGCCGCGGCCCGCACCACCTCCGGGTGGCTCTGGACGAAGGTGTGGACCGCCCGCACCTCCAGGTGCGCGGCCTCACCGGGCAGGTGGGTCGACCACGCCCCCACGGTCATGTCGTCGTCCCCGGCGATGCGCGGGTTGAGGCCCGAGGGCCTGCCCTGGACGCCCGCGACGGTGAGCACCGGGAGGGGCGGCAGCGGGAGCAGCGGGGCCCGATCGGTGGTGAGCTGCTGCCCCGAGGGCCCCGCGATCAGGTGAAACAGCTCAGAGTCGCGCAACAGGTCCGCCAGCTCGGCACCCTGGTGCGGGCTCGCCACTGTGACCAGCCCGCCCAGGGCGATGCGCTGGCGCCAGGGAGCGTCTCGCGCCAGCAGCTCCCTCACCAGCAGCCCCCCCATGGAGTGGGCGACGAAGGACAGGCGCTCCACCCCCTCCAGGTGCTCGATGAGGTCCTCTAGATCGTCCGCAGAGCGCTCCAGGCTCTGGCGGGTGGAGGGGTAATTCAGCGCCCAGGCGCGCAGCCCCGCCGCCCGCAGGCCGCGCATCATCGGGGTCAGCGCGTGGCGGGATCGGAAGATGCCGTGCAGGCCCAGCACGAGGTGGGGGCCGGTGGCGGGGAGCGCGGGCCGCTCCCGCTCCAGCCTCGCCTCGCAGCGGCGCAGTGAGCCGGAGATCAGCCGAAGATCCGCCGGGCTCAGCAGCCGGAGGTGCCCGGTGAGCACGTTGCGCTGGACCTTGTAGCCCCCCGCGAGGCGAACATCGGCCCAGAGCTGCAGGCCGCCGAGGGTGGGGTTGGGGATCGGCAAGGCTCGCTCCTGGGTCGCGGCGGAGAGACGGCGGTCCACCTCCGGCCCTGCCCAGTGGCTATCGCTGGTGTTGGCTCCGATCCAGCCCCTCCAGCGTCCATCCCCCAGCGCGGGCCCTCCGGTCCCCCTCGATCCGGAGCGGCGCCCAGTCACGAGGGTCTGTCCGTCTGGCCCTGTGGGACGGCTCACCGCCGCTGCGCCATCCTCGCACCTGCGTCCCATCTTGTCGCGGACCAGGAGGTCCGACCCGGTCTACCGTTCCTCGTGGCACAGGCGCCTCTGAACCACCGGCTGGAGGCGGGGCCGACAACGCGCTAGTCGTCGCCCAGGCAGGCCGCGAGGGCGGGGCAGCCCGCCGCACCCGCGGCGCAGATCAACGTGTCGCGCATCACCGCTGAGGCGCGATCGGGCATCGGCTGGCCCTCCCACTGAGCGGCCAGGTCGCAGCTCATCCGGCACATCATCGGGGACTCGTAGGCGGGGAGGTGGCAGGCGTCCACCGCCTCGCAGAAGGCGCCGCAGTCGGACCACAGGGCCCAGCGAGGGTACACCGGGCCCCGCTCAGCGGTGACAGGGCCGGGCTCGGACAGGGGCGGCTCCCAACCACCGCACGCGAGGGCGAGGGCGAGGGCGAGGGCGAGGGCGAGGGCGAGGGCGAGGGTAGCGCCCGACAGCGCAGAGGCTCTCTGCATCGCTGCTCCAAGGAGGAGGGGGGAGACGCTCCAGCATACCCCGCCCCACTCCATGGGCGGCAGGTGAGCGCCTGTGATGGTTCCAAGCCGCGCCCACCCGCACCACGCGATCGACGCGGCGCCAGCCCCCTGGCGGGGTGGCGCTCCTCCTGCCAGCGCCCGCTGGGTGTGACCACCGCCTGAGGAGGGTGGGGCGCAGCCCACCTCCAGCCCGGTGATCCGACAGCGATCGGCGGCCCCTGCCGGGTGGCGCGGACGATCCCCCAGAGAGGGCCTGCCGGGAGCGGATCTGCGCGCGCTCGTCGTCGGGCACAGCGCGCCGGCGGGAGGAGGGGCGCCAGGGCGCGGGCGCGGGCCCGGACGCCCCCCAAGCGCGCCCTCGCCTGTGGCGCCCCGACGCGACGGGAGCGCTCGCCAGGAGCTCCGCCGCCGTCCCGCGCGCCTCCTTCTTCACCACAGGTCTGGCGGTGCACCGCGCTAGTTCCCCAGGAGGAGCCGTCCGGTGGAACCCCGCGCGAGGGCTGGAGTCCAACTGAGGGCTCGCGCTCAGCCAGGAGTCCTGTAAGATGTCGACCGCGCCCTCCGTTGGAGCAGTGACGACGGTGCCCAGATCCTCACCGACACCGAGATCCGACCTCATCCCCCTTGAGGAGGAGCGCGCTGTGATCACCCGGCTACGCCAAGGCGATAGGGCTGCATTTGCCACCCTGTACGGCTGGTATGGCGATCCCATCTTCCGCCAGGCCATACTCCCCCGCCTCCCCAACCTGGAGCTGGCGGAGGACTGCCTGAGGGACACCTTCCGCACCGCCCTGGAGAAGCTCGACAGTTTCCACGTCGAGGATCGGAGCATCTTCTTCTGGCTGAGGCGGATCGCCATCAACAAGGCGATCGACGTCCACCGCCGCTCAAAGCGGGATCAGGCCCTCTCTGACGCGGTGCGGGCCCAGCCCGAACCGCTCACTCAGCCGCTCCCTGACCCCTCGCGGCGCCTGGAGGTGCAGGACACCAGGGACGAGGTGACCCTCTCCCTCTCGCGCCTCAACGATCGCTACGCGGAGGCCCTGCGGCTCCGCCTCATCGAGGACCGCCCGCGCGAGGAGTGCGCGGAGGTGATGGGCGTGACCCTGGGCAACTTCGATGTCATCCTCCACCGGGCCGCCAAGGCCTTCCGCAAGGTCTACCCACCATGAGCAGCGAGAGACAGGCAGATCAGCTCGCGCGCTGGCTCGAGGGTGCGCCCGGCAGCCAGCCGGAGGACGCCCTGGACCAGGACGTCCTGGAGGCGATCTACGCCCTCAGACCAGAGCGCGCCCCCGCAGCCAGGGTGACGGTGGACGACATCCTCGCGGGGGTGACAGAGGGCCCCTTCGCGGCCGCAGCCCCAAGCGCCGCGGCCTCAGCACCCGCGGAGGCTAATGGCGAGGTGATCCCGCTACGGCGCTGGTGGCCTGCGCTCGGTGGACTGGCGGCAGGGGGGCTGACGCTGGGAGGCCTGGCGGCGGCGGCGCTGGTGGCGCTGACCGTGGGTCCAGCCCTGCTGTCTGCGCCAGAGGCCGAGCAGGCAGCGGTGCGGGCGGGCTCCCACGACGGGGTCGCCGCCCTGGAGGACACCGCCGCATCCGAGAGGGCGCGCAGGCCCAGGGCAGCCGCCACGCAGCCCACCACCGCAGGCTCCGGCCCCAGCGACCTGAGCACCAGGGGGGGAGCGGGGCCCGCAGTGGCTAGCAACAACCAGGGCGCCACCGGGCAGATCGCAGACCTCGACCAGCGCCTCGCGGCGAGCCCCACACCTCTCGCCCAGGCTCCTAGCGCGGTCACCTCCTCCATCGCCGTCGCAGAGGCCCCCAGCGCCGCGCCGGCTGGGCGGCCGGGCCCCTATCGCCCCATCGCCGAGGCCGCAGAGATCTACCCGGCGGTCGCCGAGGCCGAGATCTTCGCCGACCTGGAGGCAGAGGACGAGCCCACCGACTACGACGCCGACGACGCCTTCGGTGGGGGCGGTGCGGCGAGCGGTGGCTCCGCCGGGCTGGGCGCGGCGGCAGTCGACGCGGTGTCCAGCCCTCCGATGAGGGACGAACCCGCAGCGCCCTTCGAGGGGGCGGCAACAGGCGGGAGCTGGTACCAGGGCAAAGAGGACGCCGCTCCTGAGGCCGCGACGCTCCCCAGCTCGGCCCCCAAGCGGACGGGGCGCGACAGCCGGAGGGAGGAGTCCAGCGGGGCGGCCCGCGCCCTCTCCGCAGAGGAGCCCTCCCCCGCGCCCACAGCGGCGGCCCACCCCACCGAGGACGCCAGCTCCATCGAGCTGCCCGCGGTCAGGGCCAGCGCGGTGCCCCGAGACCTGAGCCTGGTGTCCCCCACCATCCTGGGGGGTGAGGCCGCGATCGCAGCCCAGGCGCGGATAGACCGCTCCGACACCCTCGCGTCGCTGGGCGACCCCCTGGGGGCCGCTGGGGTCCGCAGCGCGAACATCATCCAACCCGCGGTCTTCGGCCAGAGCGAGGCGATCCAGGTGGTACGCTGGTACGCTCAGGCCGGCGCGCTGTCCGAGGCGAGGCGCGCGGCCAGGGACGGGCTCGCGCTGGGGTCGGGGAACACCCCACAGCTCTCCGGTCTGCTCGTCGCCTACGGTGACGCGCTCCTCCTTGGAGGGGATCAGGCCACCGCGCTGGAGGTGTGGAGGAAGGCGGCCGCGCTCAACAGCGCCCGTTGAAGCCCACCCAGAGACGAGCTAGAGTGCGGGCGCACAGGAGGTCCCCATGCTACCCCTCGCCCTCGCGCTTGGCCTGCTCACCACCCCTTCCTTCGCTGACGAGCCCGCGTGTGAGCTCTCTGCGCTGAAGACGGAGCTAGAAGAGGCCAGCCCCATCGCGGTGCCGGAGGTCTACGTCCGCCTCGCGTCCTGCGATCCCAAGGAGGGCCTCAAGCTCGCGGGGCCCTCGCTCCACCGCACCCTCCCCGGAGACGCGGGGAACGCCGCCGCAGAGGCCGCGATCCATGTCGGGGCAGGCGACGCGGTGCTGAAGTGGATCAGCGCTCAGGAGGCCGACGAGCGCTCGCGGACCATCGCCAACCTGGGCGGGAAATGCGCGGCAGATGAGGATGTGGCCGCCTTCCTGGTGCGGGCCCACGGGATCCTGGGCGAGGACTTCTGGAAAGACCGGTGGTACCGGGGCATGGCCGACTGCCGCACCAGGGAGATCCAGGACCTGCTCTCGCGCTCCATCGACGGCGAGGAGGCGGGGGCCGCCTCCAAGGACCGGCACCGCTTTCACTCGGTGCTCGAGGTCTACGCCCGCAACCTGGGCGCCAACGCCATCCCCAAGCTCAACAGCTTCGCCACCACCTACACCGACCGCGAGGACCTGCTCCCGATCCTGAGTGCCTACGGAGACGCGGCCAACCTCGGCGCGGTGGACGGCCCCAACCCCAAGGTTGTGGAGCTCTCCATCGGCGCTATCGAGCACCTGGGGCCTGACCTGCCCGCCTTCGCCATCCCACAGGCCAGGGACATCCTCCGCGCCCTGGGGGCGGAGCAGCTCGCGGACAACTTCTCGATGTACCGCTGGCCAGACCGCTTCCACGACAGCGGCTACAGCTACGCGGCGGTGGTCGTCGAGGACTACACCTGCGGAAATGGAAAGAAATACGCCATTTTCCACCACGCCTATTTCAAGGAGGGGGGGCACCTCTGGCCCGACCAGGTCGCCGAGATGCTGCCCGAGAAGGTGCTCTTTGAGTGGCAGCTCTCGCCGGGATCCACCTGCAAGGGCGGCGTCGGGACCCTGAAGGTGGACATGCCAGAGGAGCCCTTCGCTGACGTGGAGAGCGCCAGGGCCTGGGTGGAGGCCCGCCGCAAGACCTTCCAGGAGCAGACCGTCACCGGCTACCACAAGCTCCACGAGGTGGAGCACGACCTCTTCGAGATGTAGGGACCCCAGGCGCAGCCCGCCGCGCGCGCAGGTCGGATCGCACCGCCACCGACCGGCCAAGGGGGCAGCGCTCATGGCCCTCCGGACGCCTCGGACGACGAGGTTCCCCGGGCAGGTCCGCATCGTGAGGCGCGCGGTCGAGCGCTCCGGTGGACCACGCCCCGCCGCCCCACTGCCCCCCGCAGATTTCCGCCAGCACGAGCGGTCCTCAGATAGGCTCTCTCCAACACGGGAGGGAGCATGGATCGCCTGGGGATGCGGTGCGCTGCGTGTGGAGAGCCTGCCGGGGCGCTGATCTGTCCGCGCTGCCTCCCACAGGCAGCCTGGCGGGCGCCGGTGCGGGTAGAGGGGCTCCGAGGCCACTGGACCCTCGGGCGCTACGACGGGCCGCTCGGGGCCGCGCTGCAGCGGGCCAAGTACCGGCCCGACCGGCAGGTGGGCCTCGCGCTCGCCGCGGCCGTGGAGGCGAGGATGCGGCCGATGCTGCCCGACGGGGCGTTCTCGGCGATCGTGCCCGCGCCCAGCGGCGCAGCGAGCAGGCTGCGGCGCGGCTTCTCGCTGCCTGCCCTGCTCGCGGGGGGCCTGAGGGGCGCGGCCCCGATCCGACCGGTGCTCCGGATCGGGCCCGGCCCGCAGCAGGCGGGCCTCAGCGGGCAGGCGCGGCAGGAGAACCTGAGGGGCCGCGTGCGGGCCGAGGCGGCGCTGAGCGGCAGGGTCCTGCTGGTAGACGACGTGCTCACCACTGGGGCGACCTCCGCCGCCTGCGCGCGAGAGCTGCTCGGCTGCGGCGCCCACGAGGTGTGGCTGCTCACCCTCTGTGTGGCAGGGGCCGACCTCCCCGGGGCCGCCATGCGCCGCTCCTCGTCACCGCGGTGAACAGGTCACCGGAATTCGAGACCTGTGTACAGAATCTATGACATCGTCTCAAGAATCCTTCACTGCCTCTAGGCGTACTATGGGTGCATGACCGAGAGCGCAGGAAGGAAGCTCCTGAGAAAACTTGGCCCGATCATTGCAGAGACAACAGACATCCCACCAAGGAGAGCACCATGGAATCCCTGAACACCACCCTCGGCGAGCTCATCACCTCCCTCTACGGCGAGTACATCTCGCTCTACAACGACGAGGAGGCCGCGGCGCTCGCCACCGCCAGGACCATCAACGCCCTGCTGGCGGACGGGACGCACGACCTGGAAGCGGAGCCACCCCCGCGCCAGGAGAGCGCCGCCTAGTTATGAGACCTGCGCCCTGAACCCCCGGGGCGAGCGGGCGCAGGTATGGACTCCACCGACATCGCCAAGACGGGCTGGGCCAGCATCACCGTGTCGGTGGCGTGGACCCTCGCGACCAACAAATTCCGCGTGGAGAGCGAGGTCCTGAAGGACCTCAGGGATCACGTGCTCCTGCACCTCGATCCCAGCGTGCCCCTCCAGCACGCGGAGGACCAGGCGCAGCACCTGGCGAGGGAGTTCGTGGCCAAGGCGCAGCGCAGGCCCCACGCGACCCCCTGGGCCCAGGACGCCTCCATGCCGCTCTCCCCCAGGTGGCACAAGGCGCTGGAGGCGAGCCTGAGCTCCCTGTCCCGAGCGGTCTTTCGGCAGCACTACGGGAACGGTCGTCCGCTGGAGGGGCTGGAGGAGGCGCTGCAGGTGGACCTGCTCACGCTGGAGATGGCCCGCAGCGGCCTGCGCGAGGTGATCCGCGACGCGGCCATCAAGGACGAGGTGCCGATGGAGGACTGGCCCGCGGAGCGAATGGACGCCCTGCTCCAGCGGCTCGCCGCCTACTCACCCGGCCCGTGTCCTCCCCTCGCGGAGGTGATCGACGGCCTCCACCCAGAACACCTCGCCGACTGTCCACGCTGCAACCGGGCCAACCGCCTGATCCGGGAGGGGCTGCTCCAGCCCGCGGAGCTGCGCCCGACCCCGCAGCCGCGCCCCGCAGGGCAGGTGCAGGTGATGGCCCTCCACTTCCACCCCGACGGCAAGCGGCACCTGCCCGCGGTAGCGGCGGAATACGCAGGCGGTCGCACCCAAGCCCTCGACGGCGACCTGCTGTTGATGGAGTGGTCGGAACCGGAGGAGGGTCGCGCGGTGCTGCGCCTCGCCGCAGAGCTGGAGAGCCCCAGGCGCGAGCACCTGCGCGGGGCCCTGCTGCAGGGGCCCGGGAGGTGGTCGCGCTGGGGACTGCTCGGGCCGCTGGGGAGCAGGGCCCGCGAGGAGGTGAAGACCCGCTCCTGGGGCGCCGTCGACGGGATCGGTGAGCTTCCGGGTCCCCTGCCGCCCCCTCCATCTTCGCGCTGGTGGTGGGCTGGGGTCGGTCTGGTCACCGCGCTGTCCGGGGTCCTCATCGGGGCGATGCTGCTGAGCCCAGCGCCCAACGCCACGCCGCTAGAGGTGCAGTTCACCCCCGGGCGGGAGGGGCTCTGGGTCGCCTTTGACACGGAGGACACCGCCACCGTCGCGCTGGTGAGCCTGGAGGGGGGGCACCTGCAGCTGCGCCTGCAGGGCGAGAGCCCGGTGGAGAAGGCGGAGGTCGCCACGGGAGACGGCTCCTACCGCACCCACGTGCAGGGCGAGGGGGCGCTGGTGGTCAGCGCGCCGGGGGTGTTGGGCGACCTCCCAGCGCTGATCGAGCGCTCACAGCGCTCAGATCGCCCCCTGGAGGCGCTCGCCGGACGGATCCGCGCCAGATATCCAGAGGCGCAGATCGCCACCTGGATCCCCGAGGAGCCCTGATGCACCAGACCGCCTTCACCGTCCGCGCCACCCAGGTGGACACCTTCGGACACCTCAACAACGCAGCCTACCTCGAGATCTTCGAGTGGGCGCGGTGGGAGTGGAGCGCCGCGGCGGGGCTCGACCTGATGGCCTACGCCAAGGAGCGCCGGATCGGCCCCGCGATCGTCCACATCGACCTGAGCTTCCAGCGCGAGGTGCGGATGCACGAGCCCATCGCGGTGCGCACCTGGTTCCATGAGAAGCGGGGCACCTCGCGGGCCGTGGTGAGGCAGCAGATGCTCCGCGAGGACGGCGAGATCGCCGCGGAGATGACGCTCACCTTCGTGCTCTTCGACCTGGACAAGCGCCGGGCGCTGCCCCTGAGCGAGGAGTTCATGACCCTGTGGTCCAGCACCTGAGCCGCCCCCCTGGCGACTGGCCGGCACCCTTCCACCGGCTGAGCGGACCACCCTGTCGAGCACAGGCTCGGACTTGGGGCGGCGGGGCGCGGCGGCTAGACGCTCAGCAGGCCACGGGTGGCGAAGGCGAGCAGCTCATCCGCCAGGTGCGCGAGGTCCTCCTGAGGCAGGTCGCCGCGCACCCTCAGCGAGAGCAGCAGCTCCTTCACCGCCCCCACCACCGCGCGCGCGGTGACGTCGGTGTCGCTCGGGCGCACCAGCCCCAGCGCCTGCCCGGTCTCCAGCGAGCGCCGGGTGAGCTCGAACATCCGGTGGTGGAGCGAGGCCAGCTTGCGGTCCGACACGTCGTCCACTCCCACCGCCTCCCAGAGCAGCACCTGGAGCATCTCCGGGCGGGCGCGCGGCAGGCTCAGCAGCCAGAGCATGTTCTGCTTGAGTTGCTCCAGCGGCGGCGCCGCGCCGGGCGACACGTCCACCCTGCGGATACCCCGCTCCAGGTCGCGGATTAGCGCGTCCATCACCGCGTCGAACAGGTCGCGCTTGGATGGGTAGTAGAGGTAGAAGGTACCCCGCGCGACCTCAGCCCGCCCGCAGATGTCCGCCACCGACGCCCTGTGGTAGCCCTGCTCCGCGAAGATCTGGAGCCCTGCGGCCAGGATCTGCTTGGTTCGCTCCTCGCGCATCTCCCGCGCCCTGCGATGCCTGCCGTCCTCCCCCACGCGCCCCCTCCTAGCGGACGCCCTCGGGGGAGAGCGCCTTGTACTGAGTGAGATCTCCCTCGAAACGGGCCACGTCCCCGTCCCCGTCCACGTCGCACTGAGCGGTGATGCGGACCCCCTCAGACACCTTCACCTGCCAAGTACACAGCAGGGGCCGCTCCGGTCGAATCCCAAGGTCCGACCACTCCTTGAGGCACTCTCTCGACATCTCTCGGGGCTCCGCAGAGGGTACGCCCTCCGGGCAGGCGGGGAGCGGGAGGTACTCATCGAACGGCTCGTGGAACGCGATCTCCGCGGCCTGGATCATGGCGAAGATCTGCGGCACCTCGTCCCGAGACGGAGCAGCCTGCACGTTCATCGCCAGGTGGACGCCCACCCCGAGCTCCCCGAGCGAGAGCAGCCCGATGAGCGCGTTCCGGGTGAGCCCCTTCTCCATCGGGCCGAGCAGCAGCCCTACAACGCCCCCACCCAGGAGGGTCAGCAGCACAAGATCAAGCACCATCCGCGCACCTCAGCGGGGCAGAGTGCGCCCCGTCCAGTCTCTATAATCGCTCCGGCGCGGATTTACCGCCTCCGGCGGGCGCGGCGCTTGAAGACCATCGCCAGGATGCGGGCCACAGGCCCGTACAGCTCCTCCGGGATCCCCTGCCCCGGCTTCACCCGCTTGTAGAGGGCCCTGGCGAGGGGACGGTCCTCCACCCGCGGCACACCGTTCTCGAGGGCGATCTTCCGCATCTTGAGCGCCAGGTGGTCCATGCCCTTGGCGAGCACCACCGGGGCGTCGTCCTCGCCCCTGCGGTAGCGGAGGGCCACCGCGAAGTGGGTCGGGTTGGTGATCAGCACGTCAGCGTCCTTCACCGCCTGGATCCGCGAGCCGTGGGCGATCTCCATCGCCCTGCGGCGTCGCGCCGCCCTCAGGTAGGGGTCGCCCTCGCTCTCCTTCGCCTCGTCCCGCATCTCCTTGTCGGTACGCATCAGCTGGGTGTACTGCTTCCAGTAGGTGTAGCCGTAGTCGGCCGCGCCGATCGCCAGCACCAGGGGCAGAGCGAAGGTCACCATCTGCCAGGAGATCTCCTTCTGAAAGGCCAGCACCTGGTACGGCTCCAGCGCGGCCATCGCGGGGATTTCGTCGAAGCGGTCCCTCATCGCCCACACCAGCACGCCACCGAGCGCCACCAGCTTCCCCAGCCCCTTGACCAGCTCCATCGCCGGGGTGGAGGAGAGGTACTGCTGCTTGAAGTTGCTCGCGGCGTCCAGGCGCTCCCACTTGGGCTCCAGCGCTTTGGTGGAGAGCTGGAAGCGGGACTGAGCCAGGTTCACCGCCAGGCTCGCCACCGCGACGGCCCCCAGAGGAATGGCGATCATCTTGGCGGCCACCACCATCGCCTCCTCCCCTAGCTTCAGCATCTCGGAGTGGTCCAGCCCGGGCGCGGCGCCGAAGTCCATCATGTCGCTGAACAGCCCGGTGATCTGCTCCCCGCTGTAGCCGGAGAGGAAGATCAGCGACACCCCCCCCGCGAGGATCACCGCAGCCGAGGCGAGGTCCTGCGACTTGGGGATCTGCCCCTTCTCTGCAGCCTGCTCCCATTTTCTGTCGCTTGGAGCGTGCTTTTTTTCCTGGCCTTCGCTGTCAGCCATCAGGCCATCCCGCGGATCATACGGGTCAGACCACCGATCACCTCCGCCAGGCGCTGCTGGTGTACGTAAAGGACCCAGGGGAGGGAGAAGGCGAGGATGGCGATGCCCATCGGGCTCCCGAGGCCAATCCCAATCGAGAAGTAGACGTTCATCCTAGGCGCCAGCTTGGTCAGCAGCGCGATGAACAGGTTGATCATCCAGGTGTAGAGCAGCACCGGACCGGCGAGCTGGAAGCCGAGCGAGAAGGACTGCGCCAGCAGGTCCGCCAGGGGCTCCGCCGCATGCGCGACCTGCGAGACGGTGCCGGGTGGCGCCACGTCGAAGCTGTCCGCGACCCGCTGGAGCAGCACGAGGTGCAGGTCGGTCTCGATGAAGAAGATCGCCGCGAGCAGGGTAGAGAGCGTGCCCAGCGGCCCCTCCTGCGTCTCGATCAGAGGGTTGAGGAGCGAGAAGTTGCCGAGCCCCATCTCCATCGCCATCATCTCGCTCGCCATCGCCACCGCCCCGAAGACCATCCTCACCGCTCCCCCTATCACCACGCCCATGCCGATCTCACCGGCCATGGCCACCAGCAGCGCGGCGAGGCTAGAGGGAGCGGCGGCGACCTGGACGTGGGGCGTGACCAGCAGCGTGAGGAGCACCGCGCTCAAGATCGGGACGTGCCGGGGTATGCCCCTGGCGGAGAACATCGGGGCCATCGCCAGCAGCGCGCCGAAGCGGGTGAACACCAACATCGAGGTGGTGATCACCGCGATCATCAGCCACCCCCCGCCTGCGGGATCGAGAGGAACATCTCGGTCCCCAGCGCGACGAGGGTCTGGAGCATGTACCCCCCCATCAGGGCGAGCACGAGGAACGAGGCCAGGATCTTGGGGACAAAGACCAGCGTGATCTCTTGCACCTGGGTCACCGCCTGGAGCACCGAGATCACCGAGCCCACCACCAGGGCGGTGATCAGCAGCGGCCCCGCGACCTCCAGGGTGACGACCAGCGCCTGCTCACCGTAGAAGAGTGCGAGCTCCTGTGTCACGCGAAGCCCCCCGCCAGCCCTGTGATCAGCAGGGTCCAGCCGTCCATCAGGACGAAGATCAGCAGCTTGAAGGGCAGCGAGATCACCACCGGCGGGAGCATCATCATGCCCATCCCGAGCAGCACCGAGGCCACCACCAGGTCCACCACCAGGAACGGGATGTAGACCCGCACCGCGATGTCGAAGGCGGTCCGCAGCTCAGACAGCACGAAGCCGGTGATCACCACGGTGGACGGGATCTCCTCCAGCGAGTGGGGCCTGGGGACCTTGGCGAGGCGCATGGAGGCGGCCAGATCATCGCGCCGGGTGTGGGAGAGCATGAAGCGCCGCAGGGGCGCGAGGCCGGCGCTCACCGCGTCTCCTGTCTCCATCTGCCCCGACAAGAACGGCTCCAGCGCGCTGTTCTCCACCTCGTCCAGGGTGGGCTGCATCACCAGCAGCGAGAGGATCAGCGAGAGCCCCACGAGCACCTGGTTGGGGGGGGACTGCTGGAGCCCCAGGGCCTGGCGCATCATCGAGAGCACGATGACGAACCGGGTGAAGGGGGTCATCAGCAGGAGCACCGCCGGGAGGAAGGACAGTGCGGTGAGGAGCACCAGCAGCCGCACCGCGGTGGAGACCTCATCCCCCTCCGCGCCGCTGACCACCGAGGTCACCGCGGCCCCCAGATCGGGGATCACCTCCTGCGCCCTCGCGAGGCCCTCCATGGCGAGGAGGAGGAGGGACATCACGCGGACCTGCTGGTGTCGCCGCGGGCCGCGAGCGCCTGCTCCACCAGGGCCTTGGCCTCCACCGCGGAGCGCACCGGCTTCATCGCGCTCTCGCCCCGTGAGAGGCGCTCAGCGTCCCGGAAGCGGTTCACCGAGGCGGGGCGCGAGGCGGGCGGATCAAGCGACTCCACCTCACGAGCCCTGGAGCGGGCCCGGGTGTACTCGGGCCAGGGGTCCGGTGGCTCGCCCTCTGCCTCTGCCTCAACGTCCAGGGCGGGCTCATCCATCAGCTCGGCCTCTGCCACGGCCAGCGGCCCGTCGAAGGAGCCCCTGGCGGCGGGGCGCGGCGGAGTCAGCAGCACCGGGCCGGCGCTCCCCACCCCGATCAGCACCCGCTCCACCCCGCCTCCTAGCTCCACCTCCACCAAGTGCAGCGAGGCGCTGCCGCTCAGCGGCGCGCGCGCCAGCACCCTGAGCGGGCTAGCCCCCGCGGCGCCCCTCAGCAGCGCGCCGCGGGCCCTGGTCAACGCCCAGCCCCCCACCACAAGCCCCACCAGCCCAAAGGACCAGCCCAGCCAGGGCCAGATGGAGGTGGAGGAGTCCTGGGAAAAGAACGCATCGCCGCCGCTCTGTTGCGGGGACTCGCTTCCGAAGAGCCGCTCAAATAGGGGATCTACTGGAGAGGGGGGAGCGACTTGCGCGGTCCTTTCGGACAGAGCTGGCGGCGACGCGAAGAGTGCTGGTTCCTCGAAAACTGGGGAGGTCTCCACCAGCTCCTCGGGAACCTCAAGGCTATTATCCTGTGCCAAAGCGAGAGTAGCAAGCGTGAAGATCATCATCGGAGGTCATCACTTCCGGCTCCCCCCCGCGCCACCATCTCGGTGATGCGCAGAGCGACCCGGTCGTCGATGACCACCACCTCTCCCCGCGCGAAGATCTGCCCGCCGGCCAACAGGTCGAGGGGTTGACTCGCGAGGCGATCCAGCTCCACCACGTCGTCCTTGTCGAGCTGGGCCAGCTCCTTGAGGGTGAGCTGCGCTCTCCCCAGCTCGACCACCAGGTCGATGGGGATGTCCTGTAGAAAGGCAAGCTGACCGAGGTCCCTGGACATGGCGTCTCTCTCGCTGACGCCCCTTCATCGGTCACTGGCCCTGATTGTTTAGCAGAAAGATCCGAATTCGGCGCCAGCCGCTCAGCGCGCGTCCTCCGAGACCCGCGCCTTGATCCGGACCGAGCGGACCCCGTCCTGCTCCCCCGCCTCGGCGGTCATCACCACCTGCCCGCTCACCCGGAGCTTCACCTCTCGGACCAGGCCCAGGTCGATCTCCGAGCCCACGTCGAGGGCGCGGATCTTCCCGATCGGCATGGGCATCCGGGCCAGCTCTGCGACGACGCTCACCTGGAGCGGCATCACCCGCTGGATCCCCACCGCCGGGTCGCGGCGCTCCTCGCTGCGGCGCAGCACCTCGCGGGGCCAGAACTGCGACGCGGCCTGCGCGGGGATCACCACGGTCACCAGCCCGAACGGATCCTCGGGCGGTCCCAGGTCGAGGGAGGTCTCGATCACCGTCGCGCTCCGCTCCAGCGACAGCGACACCCTCGGCGAGGCGGACACCATCTCGAACACCGCCTTGGCCTTGGCGTGCACGGGGAAGGCCTCGGTGAGGCCCTCCAGGATGTCCTCGCTCACCCGCCGGGCGATCCGGAGATCCAGCCTCGTGAGGGAGCGCCAGCGGTACATCTGGGACTTTCCCTCCGGGTCCTCGCCCAGCAACAAGCCCACCAGGCGAAACAGCACCGGTCCCTGGATGACCATCAGCGCCGCCTGCCCGCCGGGAAACAGCTCGAAGCGGACGAAGGCGCCCCCGTCCTGGTGCTGGAGCCGATCCATCACCGACCCGAGGGTGGCGAGCTCGCACATCGCCATCCGAACCGGAATGTCCGAGCCGGAACGGTTCACCAGGCGCGCGCGGATGTTGCGGGTCGCGGCCCGGAAGAGGTCCTGGACCTGCCCCAGGATGCCCGAGTCCACCTTCGCCAGCACCGCCGTAGAGGAGTTGGGGTCCATCACTGCACCACGAACTCGGTAAAGTAGATGCGATCCACCCGGATCTGACCGGCGAACACGCTGTTCAAGCGGCCGAGCAGCTCGTCCCGGAGGCGGTTCTTGCCGTCCAGTCCCTCCAGCTCCGACCAGGTGTAGTCAGACACCAGGATGTTGATCGCGTCTCGCACCTCGGCGTCTTGCTTCTCCAGGGTCTCGACGTAGCCCGCGTCCACCTGAAGGGCGCAGGTGAGGCGCAGGACGCGCCCCCCGCCGCCCCCGCGGAGGTTGATCGTAAACGGCCGCAGGTCGTAGACCTCCACGGTGTTCTGCCGCTGCGGCGGGGGCGGGGGCGCCGCGGTGGGCACCACCTCCTGCACCGCCGCGGGCTCCTCCACTGGCGCCTCGGCCGGCGCGGCGGCGACCGTGTCTCCGCTCCCTCCCATGAACACCATCACCCCTGCCCCGATCCCCACCCCAGCCAGCGCCGCGACCAGCGGGACAAGTATCGGCATCAGCTTCTTCATCCCGCCACCGGCGGAGGGCGGTGCCTCGCCGGGCGACGGGACAGGCGCCGACGACGAGGCACCCTGCCCGGCGGGAGGATCGTCCGCGATCCCGCCAAAGTCGCTAAAATCATATTCCGGCATCAGGGCCTCCCTTGAGCTCCAGCTCTCTCACCGCTGCGCCGGCGCCCACCTCATCGGCCCGCAGCACGATCTCCACCCGTCGGTTCCACTCGTCGGTCTCGCCGAAGTCCGAGGCCACCCGGAACGACCCGAGCCCCACCGCCTCCAGGCGCTCGCCGGGGATCGGCCCCCGCTCGCGGAGGGCCACCACCACAGAGGTAGCCCGCTCAGCCGACAGCACCCAGTTGCGGACCTCGTCTCCGCTCGCGTCGGTGTGGCCCTCGACCCTGACCTCCACCTGCTCGTTCGCCAGGACCTTGGCGATGTCCCCCACGAAGGCGTAGGCCGCAGGGTGCAACTGCGTGGAGCCAGGCGCGAAGAAGACCCGGTCGTCGAGCCGGATCCGCACCTCGGTAGGGGTCTGGGACATGCGGATGACGTCGTCCGAGAGGTGCTTCGCCATCGCCTCGCGCAGCTTGGCGATCACCGGCTGGATCGACTGCACCTCGCGCTTGGGCTCGGTGTAGCCCTCCTCCTTCCAGGTGTGGGTGGTGTCCTGGAACATGCCCGCCACCCCGAAGGCCTCGCGCAGGGAGTCGATCACCGACTGCACGCGCTTCACGTCCTCGAAGGTCGCCATCGACATCATGAGCACGAAGAAGGTGAGGAGCAGGGTCACCATGTCTGAGTAGGTCGCCATCCACCCAGGCGCGCCGGGAGGCGGACAGTCGGGTGGCGGACATTTCTTCCCCATTATGCGGCGACCTCGCCGTCAACCCTCTGGCTGGGCGGGAGGATAGCGTTGAGGCGCTCCACCATGAAGCGCGGGTTCTCACCCGCGAGGATCGAGAGCATCCCGCTGGTGATCAGCGCCTTGTTCGCCAACTCCTCGGCGGAGCGCGCCTTGAGCTTGGAGGCGATGGGGATGCCGATCACGTTGGCCAGGAAGGAGCCGTAGAAGGTGGTCAACAACGCGACCGCCATCGCGGGGCCGATGGCGTTGGGGTCGTCCATCTGCTGGAGCATCAGCACCAGACCAACCAGCGTCCCGATCATCCCCATCGCGGGGGCGATGGTCGCCAGGAACTCCCACACCCCGATCGACACCTTGTGGCGCTCCTCGATCTTGGCCATCTCGTCGAAGAGCACACTCTCGATGGTGGAGGCCTCGTGCCCGTCCGCCATCAGCAGCAGCCCGCGCTTGAGGAAGTCGTCCTGGGTCTCGTTGGCGGCGTCTTCGAGGGAGAGCAGGCCCTCGCGCCTGGCGCGCCCGGAGAGCTCGGAGAGCAGCTTCACGGTGGCCTCTGGGTCGTACTTCTCTTCCTTGAAGATGTTCTTGCCCGCCTTGACCGCGGTGAGCATCGTGCTCATCGGGTAAGCCATGAGCATCGTGCCGATCGACCCACCCACGACGATGAGCACCGAGGCGCCATCCACAAAGGACCAGATGGCGTTGAAGTTGAAGCCGACGGGGTCGCCAGCCCCAGGCCGGGGGATGAACCAGAGCATGTCTCCGGTGATTACCATGCCCAGCACGATGAGGACGTTCGCCAGAACCAGCCCGATGATCGTAGCTTTGTCCATGAGCAGCGGTCTCCTTCTCGGTCAGATCATCGGCACCTCTGGGGGGATGCTTGAGGACTAGACCAGGTTCACCAGCACCTGGAGCGCCTCGTCCGCGCTCCGCACCACCCCCGCGTTCGCCTGGTAGGTGCGCTGGGCCTGGATCATCGACACGAATTCGTCCTCCAGCTCGACGTTCGAGCGCTCCAGGGCGTAGCCCGCCACCGCGCCGCGGCCTCCCACCCCGGCCGCGCCCATCGCCGCGTCGCCCGACTGGAGGGTCTTGCGGAACAGGTTGCCGCCCAGGCGCTGCAGGCCCGACTCCGCCGGGAACAGGGCGAGGGCCACCTGCCCGAGGATCTTCTCCTGCCCGTTGCTGTACTGGCCGGTGACCACACCGTCCGAGTTGACCTGCACCTCCAGCAGGTTCCCCACCGTGTACCCGTCCTGAGAGACCGCGGTCACGCTCGACTCAGAGTCCGCCATCCGGATCTCTCCGTCGACCGGCAGGCCCGCCGTGTCGAGCCCCAGCTGGAGGTCCACGTCAAAGGTGTCGGCGCCAACGAAGTTCCAGGGGGTCGCGGCGGGGGTCTGGGTGAACGAGGCCAGGGTGCCATCGGTGTTGAAGGTCAGGGTGCCGGACGAGATCTCCAGCGCCGAGCCCGAGTCGCCCAGGGCGCCGCCGCCCAGATCGGCCTCGGCCCCGTCGACCATGGCGCTCCAGCTCCAGCCCAGATCTGCGGTGCGCTCGAAGACGTACACCACGTCGTGGGCCACGCCGAGCGAGTCGTAGGCGGTGACCGAGGTGGAGAAGTCCGCCTGGTTGGTCAGGTTCGCGATCGTCTCGCCGGCGGCGGTGCCGTCGAGGGTTCCCGTGCCGATGAAGCCCGCGAGGGGTGTGGTGGCGAAGTCCGCCTCCGCCGACAGCATCGCGGTGAGCTGCACCGAGGTGGTCTCGCGCTGCGCCACGGGGTTGAGATCGAAGTGGAGATCGCCGAGCGAGGAGGTGAGCACGTCGTCCACCACCTGATAGCCCTGCACGTTGAGGCCTGCCCCGTTGACGAGATCGCCGCCCTGGTCCAGGTGAAAGGAGCCGTCCCTGGTGTAGTAGGTCTCGCCCCCGCGCTTCACCTCGAAGAAGCCACGGCCCGTCACCGCCATGTCCAGGGCGGAGCCGGTGGACTGGAGGGACCCCTGACCGAACATGGTGTCGATCCCCATCAGGTTGGCGCCGCGCCCCATCGCGCCGGTGCTCCCCAGCCCTCCGACGTACTCGGGGAGCATGTCGGCGAAGGTAGCCCGGGAGGACTTGAAGCCGGTGGTGTTGATGTTGGCGATGTTGTCGCCGATCACACCCAGGTTGTCGCTGCTCACGCCGAGCCCGGACGCGCCGGTGCTGAGAGTTCCGAACAGTGCCATGGAGTCCTCCTACAGGAGTGATGAGCCGCGTCAGTCGTTCCGCGGCTCTCGGGCCTCCTTGGATTCGTCCTTGGTCCGGCCCGGGTGTTCTGTGATGTCCTACGAGGCACTTCCGCCTCACGCTGCTCCATCGTCACCGGGTGACGAAGGTTGAGTCGATCTGAGTAAAAATCTGCCCCCGAAGATCGGATCGCTCCATCAGGGTGATCACGCGGCGCTTGGGGATCCCGACGACATAGGCGTTCTCGTCCGTGAGGATGAGCGACTCGCGCGCCCCATGGGCCGCGAGCTGGTCGATCGCCTCCTCCAGCCGCGCCAGCTCCTCCCCCCCCAGGCCCACCCCGCGGCTCTCCAGCCGGGCGAGGGCGTGACGGGAGAATTCCACCCCTGTGCCCGGCCCGCGCACCTCTGGCGCGGCCACCTCCCGCAGGGCCAGGTCGAGCGCGTCTCCGAAGCGATCCTGCGGCGGCTTCGCTCCGCCTCTGCGCCGGATGACCTGCCCATAGCCGCCGGCGCCGCCGGGGCCCTGGACCCTGTCGGTCATCCGCCATCCTCCCCGGTGGTGAGCCGGAGGATGTCGCCGAGGTCCACCACCACCCCGTCCACTGAGGGCTGAGGCGTACCAGAGCTGTAGTCCATCTCGGTGACCGTCCCCACCACCCGCTCCTCCACCGGAACGTCGTCGCCGTCCACCGTGGTGGCGGTGATGGTGAAGCGGTACTCGCCCTCTGGGAGGGGGTTGCCGTCCATGTCGGTGCCATCCCAGGTGTAGGAGCCCTCGCCCTCGGAGATCGCCCCGAGCTCCACCGAGTCCACGATCCGACCGTCCTCATCGTAAATGTTGAGGGTGGCGGTCGCGGCGTCACCCGAGGCGCTGTAGTGCAGCTCCTCGGGGGTGTCCGCGTCTAGCCTGAAGTGATCGCCGATCGCCACCACCTCGGTCCCCAGCAGCCCCGCCATCGACGCGTTGTTCATCGAGGCGATCCCCATGTAGACCGCCTCCAGCGAGCTCTGGATCCCCATCAGCTGCTCGAGGCTGGAGAAGGTCGCGAGCTGCTCCACGAAGGCCTCGGAGTCCATTGGGTTGAGGGGGTCCTGGTTCTGTAGCTGGGTCGTGAGGAGGTTGAGGAAGGTGTCGCGCCCCAGCGCCGCCGGCTGCGAGGACGCCGCCTCGGTCGCGGTGCTGCTCGCGCTGCTCACCGAGTCGATGCTGGACATGGTGTTCTCCTAGGCCATACGGTTGAGGAGCGCGCCCCGCTGGATTTGGCGGGAGGGCGCGGCCCGACCTTCCACCTCGCCCGTCTCGGCGGGCTCCGCTAGCTGCTGCCGGGGCGGCTGCCCGGAGCCCCTGCGCTCCCGCGCGTCAAACTGCCGGAGGTTCCAGCCACCCGCCTCGAGGTCCTCCGACAGGGACCGCTCCATCCCCGCCAGGTGACGCAGCGCCTCGGGGGTGCCGTCGAGCGAGACCTCCACGTCCTCCCGATCGTAGGACACCTCCAAGGTGAGGTCGCGATCCACCTCAACCCGCACCGCGCGCCGGTGGGTCAGGGCCCCGCGATCCAGCAGCAGATCGGGCCCCTGCATCGACGCGTCGAGGTCGCGGAGGAACAGCTCGGAGGCTGCCTCTGGCTCGCCGGGCTCTGGTGAGGGATCCCCCCCCTCCAGATCAGCGCCAGCACCGCCCTGATCGGAGCCCCCACGGCTCGCGCCCCGCAGGGGACGGGCGGGCTCACGGGAGACCTCCACCCGGGAGGGCTCCGCCTCGGCTGGCTCTGCGCTCACGTCCGTCTCCACCGCCGCCGCGCCCCGCCCCTCTCCGCCCGCGGGACCTGGAGCAGCGAGACCGGGAGCAGCGGGACCTGGAGCAGCGGGACCTGGAGCAGTGAGACGTGCCGCAGTGGCGCGCGCTACCTCAGGACGCGTCGGCGCGGAGGGCTGCTCCTGAGGGCCCCGCGCCTCTGAGGCGTGGCGGTGGGAGCGCTGACCGAGGTCCTGGACGACCGAGGGCTTGTCCCCTCGAGCCGAGTCGGTCCCCACCGACGGCCGGGCGGGATCCGTGAGGAGCGCTGGGCCCTCTCCCTCCGAGCGGGCGCCATCGAACCGCTCGGTCCCGCCCTCGGGGCGCGCGACCTCGGACCGCTCACCTGCCCCGCCCACCGGGCGCGCCCCGGTGGGCGGGGCACCGACCTCAGCGCGCTCCGCCTCTGGCAGCGCGCCTGCCCCATCCGCTGGGGGCGACGCGGGCTCGGCGAGGCCCCCCCGAGCTTGATCGGAGGGGCCCGCGTCGATCACCGCGATCCTCACCGCCTGAGGCTCCCGCAGCGCCACAGGCGTGCCGGCGGCGTCAAGAGAGCTGGACGGAGGCGCGGACGCGGTGCCCCCAGCCGGCTCGTCCGCACCAGCGGCGGGCGCCGAGCCAGACGGCGAGGGCTCCGGCCCAGCCACGCCGAGCCCACCCCGGTCCTCGACCCCCGCGACCTCCAGCGAGCGCGGCTCCACCGGCCCCCAGAGGGCGGGGAGCGGGAGCCCCTCTGGCGCGAGGTCCTGTTCCACATCCGCTGGGGCCGCGGCCTCCAGCTCGCCCAGGACGGACTCAAAGTCAGCGCCCTCTTCCCCCTCGGCGCAGAGCACCAGGTCCAGCAGCGGGAGCCCTGTCCCAACGGATGACGCGCCAGAGACCATCACTCCCCCACCATCTGATCGGCCAGCTTCGCCGCGCGGGTCGGCGACATGGCCGCTAGCAGCTTGCCCGCCTTGGTGCGGTTCATCCGCTCCAGCACCTCCACCGCGAGCTCGTCGGGGAGCTCCTGCATGATGGGCGCCGCCTCCTTCGCCCGCACCGACTCCACCATCCTCACCAACCCCCGGACCCGCTGCTCTCGCTCCTCCTCCATCTGCTGCAGCATCTCCTCCAGCTGCTCGCGGGTCTGCTGCAGTTCGGTGAGCCGCGCCGCCAGCCGGGCCTCTGCCTCGCGCAGGTCGGACTCCCTGGTGCCAATGGCCGCCTCACGGCGATCCAGGGAGCGCTCCCTCACGTTGAGCGAGGAGGCGAGCTCCTCCACCCCCCGCGACCGCGCCTGGTAGAACAGGTCTCCGCGCGAGCCCCCCTCCTGTCCCAGCGCCGTGGCGCCCAGCGTGACCGCCAGCCCGGCGACGAGGACCAGCGCGCCCACGATCCGGCGGCGGGAGCTCATGACCCGGCGCCGCGCTTGCGCAGCCAGCCCTGGGCGCCCACCTCGTCGAGGAAGGTCCTGTTGGCCACCTCCAGATCGCGGAGCACCGCCTCGGCCCTGGTCTCCACCAGGCGCTCCATCACCCTGGCCTCTGTGGCGCGCTGCACCACCACCCCGCGCCGCTCCGAGACCTTGGCCTGCCCCTGCTCCACCTGCTGCGCCTCGGCCCTCCGGCGCATCTCCATCTGCAAGCGGAAGGCGTGACGACGGGACAGATCGTCCGCGTCCTCGTGGCGCTGCCCGGCGTGGGCGCGCTCCACCTGCCCGATGGTGTCCGCGAGCCGGCGCTCCAGGGCCGCGGCCTCGCCCTCCGCCTCGCGAAGCTCGACCCTCGCGGTCTGCTCGTGGTACTTGCGGATGCGGTGGATGGTGTCGAGGACGCTCATCGGAGCCCCTGGGGAGAGGTGTCGACTGTGTCATCGGCACCCCGTCATCAGGACTTGAGCGGCTCCTCTCGCTCCAGGGCGTATTTTTTCGCCAGCGCCAGCGCCTCATCGGGATCGGAGAGCCTCTCGGAGAGCTGCAGGCGGTAGATCTCCCGCAGCAGCGGCCCCAGGTGCGGTCCCCTCGCGAACCCCAGGCCCAGGAGGTCCCTCCCCCGGATCCACGGCGAGGGAGGGTCGGTGAGGATCCCCAGCTGGCCGGCCAGGTCCCAGTCCACGCTCCCCCCCTCAGCCCGCCTGAGCCAGAGCAGCAGCTGAAGCTCCACCTGCGCGGAGGCCAGCTTCAGCGCGGCGGAGCCCTCCAGCGGCAGGTCTCGCGCCCGGCGGAGCTCCAGCACCGCCCGGCGCAGGTCCCAGCCCTCCACCTTGTGGAGGCGCAGGCGGTCCAGGGTGCGCTCCACCCCATCGCGCGGGGTCTGCCCGAGCCACACCCCCAGCGCGACGGCGTAGCGCCGCCGGGGAGACGCGATCGGGGGGAGCCGGTCGAGGGCCCCTGGGGACCACGGCTCCACCTCGGGGAACACCCGAGGCAGGATCCGCATCGCCCGCGCCACCCCCATCGCCCGCTCCCGCGCCACCCCCTGCACCAGCAGCTTGCGCCACTCCCCCTCCACCCGCTCGGGGGGCAGCTCGTCGAGTGGCGCCTCGCGGCACAGCGCGACCAGCGCATCGTCTACCGCGAAATCGAGCCGCGCGGCGAATTGCACCACGCGGAGGGCGCGGAGGGGGTCCTCCAGGAAGGTGTCCGCGTCCACCGCCCGCAGCCGCCGCGCGGCGAGATCGTCCAAGCCCCCGGAGGGATCGATCAGCTCGCGCGAGAGCGGGTCGAAATACACTGCGTTGACGGTCAGATCGCGGCGACGCACCGCCTCGTGGAGCCCCATCCAGGGGTCGCCCTGTACGCTGATCCCCCGGTGGCCCGGCCCCTGGCGGCTGTCGCGCCGCGGGACCGAGACATCCAGCTCCGCCCGCCCCCTGCGGATCTTGAACACCCCAAACGAGCGCCCCACCTCGTCTACCCTGCCGCGCTCCAGGAGCAGCGCCCGCAACGCCTCCAGCGTCACCCCGTGGACCTCCACGTCCCAGTCCTTCACCGGCAGGCCCATCAGGTGGTCCCGCACGCAGCCGCCGACCAACAGGGCGCGGCCCCCTGCGAGGCGACAGTCCTCGGCGATCTCGGTTACCAAGCGTGGCGGGATCAAGCTCATGGAGACCCACTAACCTTGTCCACCCTGGCCTCCACCGGCGCGGCGCTCACCCTGCCGCTGATCACCCACCTCGCGGTGCTCCCCGACCCCGCGGACGGGCTCGAGGGGCAGCGCGAGGCGAGCACCCTGTCGGTGATGCTCCGCGCGACGGGCAGGTACAGCCCCCTCGCCCCCGCGCTGCTGGAGGAGCGCCTAGGTGCGCCCCCCAGCCTCCTCTTCCAGCGCTGCTGGGACGACGCAGCCTGCTGGCGCGCGGCGGGGGCGCGGGCCGAGCTGGAGCAGCTGGTCCTGGTCGAGCGGATCGACGCACAGCACCTCGGTCTAAGGGTCGTGGACGTGCAAGGAGACGGCCCGCTGCGCAAGGCGGTGGTCCCGTCGGGACAGCTCGCCGCGGTGGCGCTCTCGGACCTGCTCTTCGCCCCTGGGGCGCTCACCGTCCGGCTGGCTCCCTCCGCTCGGGAGGTGCGGGTGGACGGAGAGACGATGGACCTGAGGGGCGGCGTGCTCAGCCTGGCGCAGGTGGAGCCGGGCAAGCACACCGTTGAGACGCTGGGGCCGGCGCCTTCGGCCTTCACCGAGGTGATGGTGTACCCCGGCGCGCACGCGGTGGTCGACCTGTCGGCGCAGACCCTCCCCGCGCACCCCGCCCGCGGGGGGGCGTGGTGGGCCGCCAGCCTGGTGGGCGCCGGGCTGATCGGCGCGACCATCGCGGCACAGGGGCAGGCACCCGCGGTGCACGCCCCGCGCTAGCTGCGCCTACTCCTCGCCGAACTTCTTGCCCGTGGTCTGGACCCCGGTCACGTCCCCGGTGTTCACGTTGGTCTGGAGGCCCTGATCCTCCACCGTAGCCACGTTGAAGGTGCCGCCGGCCCAGGACATCACCAGCCCCAGCACCGCGGGCTCCCGCTCGATCAGGGCTACCCCGCTCGAATTGGCCTCGACCGTGTAGGTGTGCTTCTTGCCTGTGAACTTCTGCGCCAGCGCGTCCACGGTGCGGACCTCAAGCGCCTGCTGGGTCGAGCTGATCATCAGCGCCTCACCGGGGAAGGAGGCCGCGGCCGAGAGCACCTTGACCCCGTGGATGTTGGGGCGCGGGGAGATCAACACCAGCCTGGAGACTCCGGCCGAGTCCACCACCGCCGCGTTCAGCGCGAGGTTGGCCCCCAGCCCCGCGCCGACCACCGAGATTTCTGTGGCGCCCGCAGCGCGCAGCCACTCGGCGCCGGCGACCACGTCCGCGATCATCTTGGGGTAGTCCTCCTCGGTGAGGGTCGCGCGGCCCTCGCCGTGCCCGCGCAGGTCGATCGCTGCGACGTGGAAGCCCGCCACCTGCATCTTCTCGGCGATCGCGGTCCACTCGGCGCAGGAGCCCCCCTCGCCGTGGACGAGGAGCACGCCCTTTTCACCCTGGCCGAAGTCCGTGAGGTGGCTCTCCACGCCATCCGAGGCGGTGATGACGTGCTTCGCCGCGAGGGCCTGCCCCGAGAGGGCGAGCCCGAGCAGGGCGGCGGTGAGGAGAGTGATGGTCTTTCGCATAGGGAGGCCTCCGCAATTAGAACCGAGCCTAGGGGCACGCCCCGAGAAACTCAACCCACCGACCGGATGATCGCCGCTCAAACCCTCCTGAGAGGCAGCACATTCCCGGCCAGAGGATCTTCTGGCCCGCCAGCCCGCGGCGCACCTCGCTGCGCCACCGTGATCATCCTTTCGCCTCAACGGCTCATGCGGCGCGGCTCCCGAGACGGGCGTAGGGGCTCGAGCCCGGAGGGTCGAGAGCGGGCTGCGGGGGACCGACCGCGTCGTCTCGGCGCTCGCCCTTGCTCAGGGTGGCGCCGACGAATTCCTGCCCGCAGGCGAGGCCATGATCCAGGCCCAAGGAATAGGACCTCTGCGAGGTTATGACGAGGCCGGCGGGGGTCCTGGGGATCCGGTGCCTCCCGGAGTCTGGACCGGACACCGCCGGCAGAACCAGGGGATGCCATGCGCCTCCTCATCCAGGCAGGAACGTCTACCAGCGTGAGAAGACCGCTGGGGAGCCTCTGCGTCGATCCCCATTAGGTCATCGGCCTGGGAACCTCGCGATCGCCCAGGCGTTCCCCACCACCCTGTAAGTTGACACTCACACACCCCCTCGGGCATAGTCCCCTGGACCTCACATC
>JAFGVK010000017.1 GCA_016938035.1 Deltaproteobacteria bacterium
CGCCATCGTCGACTTCGAGCTCCGCTGGACCACCGAGTACCCCGAGGTGGTGGGGGTGGAGCTCCAGTCGGTAGGCGGCGTTCCCCGATACACCTACGCCAAGCAGGGCGCGTACTACGTGCGGGTCCCCGCGCACCCCTGACGCGCAGGGGCCGAGGGGTGCGTCCCCGCCCTCCACCTGCTGCGCGCCCTGGGCAGCCGTGGGGTCGCTCCCCCCCCGACAGGCTGGTCGCCCCCCGCGACCGCCCGCCCCGGTCTGACCCGCCCCCTCCCGCGAGGCGTCGCCCCGAGCGGCGATCGTGCGGCGGACTCCCCACCCGCGCCGGAGGGGGCCTGTCCCTCCTCCCCAGGCCCCCGCGGCGCTCCACCCGCGGCGACGCGAACCAGCCGCCCCCGTACGCCCGCCGCAGGTCGCGCGCCGCGTGGACCCCTGGCGTGGACGCGAGCCCAGCCCTACCACCTCCAACCGCCGGAGCACACGGGGCGCGAAGGACCGGCTGTTCTGCGCCACAGCGGGGGCGGTGGGGACGGGTCTGTGCCAGCCTCGGTGCAACGAGCGGGGGCTCTTGGCGTGCAACGCAACACCTGTCCACCTGGGACCTGGTGGTGGAGTGACCGAAGCTGGAGACCTTCGCGGCGCAGGCCAGGGGTCTGTCAGGTGAGGCGCTTGAGGGGGTGCAGGATCGCTTTGTTCCCGATGTGGACGAGGAGATCTTCGGTTGCTGCGGCCGCCGTCTCCCTACCCCAGCCCCCCCAGCGCCCTTCCCACGTCCTCCCTGGCCGCTGGCTCCAGGTCCCTGAGGCTGTTCATGTACTGACCCAGGGTCTCCCGGCCGCTGGCGATCGCCAGGGCCCCCAGCAGCACATGCGTGATCAGGCGCGCGTCCTCCAGCCGGAGGATGTGCCCGGGCTCTAGAACCTCCGCCCACTGCCCGAGGACCACCTCATCTCCGTAGGCCTCGTAGCGGGCCGCGCGCTCTGCGGCGTCGGGAGAGAAGGAGAAGCTGCACACCGCCACGTCGCTGTCCTGCCCCTTCCGTCCCCGCTCGCAGACCCCCTCGTGGTAGAGCAGCGCGCCGCCCGCCTCGATCTCCACCCGGAAGGGCGTCGCGTCGTCCGCCTCCTCGTGAAAGGCGAAGTTGCGGACCACCACCCGATAGGTCCCCGCCGGCCCGGTGCCCCGCACCCAGCGCACGTTCTCCACCGGGGTGCGGGTCTCCCCGCGCACGTTGCGGTCCACGTCGAGCGCCCCGCCGCAGGCGGAGAGCTTGTTACCGAAGTAGATCTCCTCGCCGCCCGGCGTCCAGACGTGCAGGTCCAGGTCGTTGCGGTTGTCCCAGATCAGGGAGACGCGCACGTCGACGTTGTCGTGCTGCCCGCCCGCCTCCAGCACCCGCTTGCGGATCTCGGCGTCGATGTCCGCGCGGCGATCCTCCATGCTCTTGCCGGGGTAGATCAGAAAGACCCGGAACTTCTCGTGCAGGGCGCGGAAGGCCGCCCCTGAGGGCACGTCGACGTCGGGCTGAGCGAGGACCGAGGCCCGGTGCTGGCCGCTCACCTGGGGGTAGAAGCCCTCGTCGCCCACGAAGAAGAAGAAGCCCCGCTCCCCCTCCCCCGCCGCGAGGCGCACGCAGTCGGTGCCCGCGTAGTACCAGGCCGCGAGCTCGTAGGACTCCTGCCCGGTGCCCCCGCCCCCCTCCTCGATCCAGATCGCCGAGAGCACCGCGTCCAGGCGGTTGTCCGCCTCGAACTGCCCCACCTGCAGCGGGGCGCGGTCAGACCAGGCGTCCCCCACCGCGGCGAAGGAGATGCCCGGACCCGCCACGATGGCGCGGGCCCGCAGGCGCTCCATCAGCGCGGGGAGCTGGTCGTAGAGGCGCCTCGTGTCGTCCCCCCGGGAGCGCGTCACGTCCATCGCCACCACGATGGGGGTCTCGTTGTTCACCTCGCGCGGCCCCGCCGCCGGATCGAGCCGCGGATCGACCCCCTCGCGGGCGGCCCACTGGGGCGCGCTGCGCCTGTTCTCATGGGCTATGTCCTGGCTGTAGCGCCCTCCTCCCATTGTCGACCTCCGTTGTTGTGCCGTGGCGCCTCAGTCTGCCCTATGATGGGGACCTCAGGGAGGTCAACATGGGCTACTCGAGCTGGAGCGACGCCGCCTACCGATCGGTCGCCAGGGAGCGCGCCACCACCGGCGGACACGAGGTCTTCCGCGGCGAGAAGAGTGTCGACCCGCTGATGGACCCCCGCGGTCTCGGGGTGCGCGAGTCCCGCGACAGCGAGCACCACCCGGACTCGGTGCCGATCATCGTCGCCTTCGACGTCACCGGCTCGATGGGCCACGTCCCCCAGCGCTTCGCAGGGGAGCTTTTGGGGCGGCTGATGCGCCTGCTGGTGGAGGAGGGCTGGGTGGTCGATCCCCAGGTGCTCTTCGCGGCGATCGGCGACGCGGTGAGCGACCGGGCGCCCCTCCAGGTGGGCCAGTTCGAGAGCGGCCTCGAGATGGACATGTGGCTCACCCGCCTCTGGCTCGAGAGGGGCGGCGGCGACATCCCCGAGTCCTACACCCTCGCCCACTGGTTCGCCCGCCACCACACCGCCACCGACGCCTGGGAGAAGCGCCGCCGCAGGGGCTACCTCTTCACCATCGGCGACGCCGACAACAAGCCCCTGCACGTCAGCCACCTGCGCCGGGTCTTCGGGGGCCTCATCGAGCACAGCGGCACCGATCTCGACGTCGTGCGAGCCGCCGCCGAGCGCTACCACGTCTTCCACATCCACCTCGACCGCCGGGGCGTCCACCCCGAGGCGACCCGGCGCTTTCTGGACGCCTGGCAGGGGCTGGTGGGGGACGGGCTCCTGGTCACCGAGCAGCCGGACGCGATCTGCGAGCTCATCGGGGTCGCCATCGGGCTGACAGAGGGGCGCCTCGACCGGGAGGCCAGCCACCGCGTGCTGATCGCGGCGGGCATGGGCGAGGACCGCGTCGCCAGCGCCCTGGAGCGCCTCGCCCCATGAGGGTGCTCTTCTGCGAGAGCTGCGGCGGTCCCCTGGAGGCCCCCTGGCGGGACCTCGCGGTGGTCTGCCCTCACTGTGGGGCCCACAACCTCCCCGGGCAGCCCGGCGCCTGGAGCGCCCCCCGCGCCCCCGCCGACGGGCGCCCCCGCCTCAACCTGGGCGGCCGCACCTACCTGGTGGAGGGACGCCTCGGCCAGGGCGCCTCCTCGGTGGTCTACCGGGCCCGCTGGGTGGTGCGCCTGGGGGAGCTGGTGGTCCTCAAGGTCCTCGCCGCCACGGCGGACCGCGACCTCTTCCGCCGCGAGTGGGACACCCTCGTCGCCCTCCAGGCCTCCCACGCCGAGGGCGCCGCGCACTTCACCACCCGCCTGCCGGTGCCCGTCGCCCACGGGCTGATCGAGAGCGACCGCCCCCGCCCCGCCTCGGTCTTCGGGTGGAAGAGCGGCTTCGTCCACACCCTGGAGCAGGTGGGTGAGGTCCACAGCGGCGGGGTGCGCGGCGAGGTGATGGTGTGGGTCCTCAAGCGCCTCCTCGAGCTGCTGGGCTTCGTCCACCGCGCCGGCTTCGTCCACGGGGCCGTCACCCCCGAGCACGTCCTCGTCCACCCCCGCGACCACGGCGCCACCCTGGTGGGCTGGACCCTCGCCACCCCCTGGCGCCCCGGCCACACCCGCCCCCTGCCCGCCACCAACCGGCGCTGGGCCACCTTCTACGGCGGCGCCACCGAGGCCACCCCCGCCCTCGACCTGGCGATGGCCGCCCGCTGCGCCCAGGCGATCGCCGGCTGGCACCTCCCCGGGGTGACCCGCCCCGCCCCCCTCCAGCGGGTCCTCGACGCCGCCCTCAGCGGCCGCCGTGAGGACGCCTGGGCCCTCGCCGAGGAGCTCACCGCCGCCTCGGCGGAGGCCTTCGGTCCCCCCGCCTACCACCCCCTCGCCATGCCCGGCTGGGAGGCCTGACATGGGCTTCGGTGCCTACTCCCACGCGGCCCACGTCGCCCTCACCCGCGCCCGCCCCCCCGAGGCGCGCCTCTTCCGCGCCAGCCGGGCCGACCCCCTGCTGGACCCCCGGGACGCCCTGCGCGAGAGCCGCGACAGCGAGGACCACCCCGACTCCCTGCCCGTCGTCTTCGCCCTCGACGTGACCGGCTCCATGGGCCAGGTGCCCCGCCGGCTCGCCACCGCCACCCTCCCGGACTTCATGGCGGTGCTCCTCGGCGCGGGGGTGCGCGACCCCCAGCTCTGCTTCATGGGGGTGGGCCACGCCGGCCACGACGCCGCCCCCCTCCAGGTGGGCCAGTTCGAGTCCACCGCCGCCCTCATCGACCAGTGGCTCACCCGCCTCTGGATCGAGGGCGGCGGGGTGGGCCAGCACGAGTCCTACGAGCTGGCCATGCACTTCGCCGCCCACCGCATGACGCTCGACAGCGTCCGCCTCCGGGGCCGCCGCGGCTTCTTCTTCCTCGTCGGGGACGTGCTCCCCAACCCCGCCCTCTCCCGGCGGGAGGTGGCGCGCCTCCTCGGGGAGGCCCCCGAGCGGGACCTGCCCATCCGCGAGGTCATCGAGGACCTCCAGCGGCACTTCGAGCCCTTCTTCCTCATGGCCCCCGGCACGGAGCGCCGCATCGGGCGGGCCTGGCGGGACCTCCTCGGGGACCGGGTCATCGCCCTCGAGCACGTGGACGACACCGCCTACGTCGCCGCCGGCCTTGTCGCCCTCCTCGAGGGGGCCGCCCCCTCCCTGAGCGCCTACGTGGCCCGCCTCGGCGCGCTGGGCCTGGAGCGCCGGCGGGCGGCGCGGGTCGCCCGCTCCCTGGTGCCCCTCGCCGCGAGCCTCGGCCGCGACGGGGCGCCGGACCCCACTCAGCGGGGCGCCGACCTGCCGGTGGGCGATCCCCCCAGCGGGCTGATCCGCCCGGGTAGCCGGTGAGGGCCTGGGCGGTCGTCGACCTGGGCTTCGGCGACGCCGGCAAGGGGCGGGTCGTCGACGGGCTCTGCCGCTCCGAGGGGGCCGACCTGGTGGCGCGCTTCAACGGGGGCGCCCAGGCGGGGCACAACGTCGTCAGCCCCGACGGCCGCCACCACACCTTCTCCCAGTTCTGCGCCGGCACCCTGGCGGGGGTGCCCGGGCTCCTCGGCCCCGACTTCCTCCTCCACCCCCTCGCGATGCTCTTCGAGGCCGAGCACCTCGTCCAGGTGGGCGTGCCCGACCCCTTCGCCCTCCTCGCGGTGGACCGCCGCGCCCGCCTGATCACCCCCTACCAGCAGGCCGCCAACCGCGCCCGGGAGCAGGCCCGGGGCGCCACCCCCCACGGGAGCTGCGGGGTGGGCATCGGGGAGTGCGTCGCCGACAGCCTGTCGCACCCCGGCGACACCCTCCGCGCCGGGGACCTCCCCGACAGGCCCAGCCTGCGACAGGCCCTGTCGCGACAGCGGGAGCGCAAGCGCGCCGAGGTGGCCGCCCTGGGGGAGGAGGACCTCTCCCTCTTCGAGGACGACGCCCTCATCGAGCGGGTCCTCGACGCCTGGGGCGAGCTCGCCGGGGTCCTCACCCTCCTCGACCCCGCCCAGGTGCGCGCCCGCGTCGCCGCCGCCCGCGCCCTCGTCCTCGAGGGGGCCCAGGGGGTGCTCCTCGACCAGGACTGGGGCCTGCACCCCCACACCACCTGGAGCGACTGCACCTTCGCCGGCGCCCTGGCCCTGGCCGGGGACCGCCCCGTCACCCGCATCGGCGTGAGCCGCAGCTACCAGGTCCGCCACGGCGCCGGCCCCTTCCCCACCGAGGGCACCCTCTCCCTGCCCGAGCCCCACAACACCCGCGACCCCTGGCAGGGGGACTTCCGCACCGGCGCCCTCGACCTCGTCCTCCTCCGCTACGCCCTCCAGGTGAGCGGCGGGGTCGACCGGGTGGTGCTCACCCACCTCGACCGCCTCGCCACCGGGCCGGTCTGCGTGGGCTACCGCGGCGCGCTGCCCGACGGCATGGGCCTGAGCGAGGGGGGCCTCGTCCGCCGCCTCGTCCCCGGCGCGCGCAGCGACCTCGCCTGGCGCGAGCGGCTGGGAGGGGCGCTGGGGGGGGTGGAGGTGGTGTTGGAGACCCGGGACATCGCGGTGGCGGTGGCCGGGGTGGTGGCGGAGGAGGGGGGCTGAGGGGGGGGCACCACGGAGAAGGAGACACCGGCGCCCTCGTTCACTCGGACAGCCCGGACCGCTTGCTGTGGGTGCTCCGAAGTCCTGTGGGCATCCTACGGACCGCCTCGCGGTGCTCGAGTCTCCGAGGAACGACGCGTACGACCCACTCGATCCGATCCCATCAAAAACCAGTTTATACCTACATTATTCACGCACTGCACACCAAACACCCCGCTCGCCCCCCCATC
>JAFGVK010000125.1 GCA_016938035.1 Deltaproteobacteria bacterium
AGGGTGATGAGCAGCGTCCGTCCTCCTCGCGCGTCTGCGCGCCTCCAGGAGCCGGAGCGGCGGTGTGGTTACCGGAGCTCCGGGGCGACACCGCCGTCTACTATCACTCCGAGACACCGCTCTCGTCGGTGTACCCGTTCGACGCCAGCCAGGCCTGGCACGCCGCCTCGTCCGTCGTCGCGTGGATCTCGAAGGCCAGGTCCCGCGCGGTGGATGAGGGCGAGCACTCCGACCACGGGGCCCAATCCGGGCAGGAGACCTCGGTCAGGACCTGATCGGGATCACGGACCCAGGCGGTCTCAGTCCACTCGGGCGTCACCCCGGCCGACCAGGCGAAGCCCTCATGGTCGACGAAGAAGGTCCAGGGGGAGGCGGCCAGCCAGAACTTCCCCGGCCCGATGAGCACATAGCCCTCGCTCGGGTCGCCGGGTCCCTCATTCGTCGGGTGCAGCACGATGGCACCGTCCGCCTCGTGCAGGCTCCCGTCCGCTGCGAAGGCATGTCCGGAGCTGTGGTCGGGCACCGTGTGGGAGGGGCCCCCGGTCGACTCGGAGGAAACCAGGTGGACTGAGATCGGCGCGTCGTACAGCGCGCCATCCGCCCCCTGTCCGAACAGTCGGATCTCCTTCACACACCAGCAGCCGTCCTCCTGAGGCACGACGAAGTCGTCTGCCAGGGTGTAGTAGAGATCGTCGACGGGAGCGCCGAGAGCGGACTCACTGTCGACGGGCGCCTGCACCCACGACACCGCGCGTCCCTCCACCTCGCAGGGGTGGGGCACGGGGGTCTCAGCGGTGTCTGCGGTGCCGGGGTCCTCGGGGGCCCCAGTGAACAGGCTGCAGCCGAACAGCAGGGTAATGAGCAGCATCAGTAGCCTCCCGTGTAGGCGTCGGTGTGGACCCCGTTCCAGGTCCCCTGTGCCTCCCAGATCACGCCGACCCCCTGATCCTCGGCAGCCAGGAGCAGACGGGCCGCGGGGTAGTCGTCGCTGTGCTGGTACCATGCGGGGCTCGTGGCGATCCAGTTGTTCGCGCCGGCAGCACCGTAGACCTGGAGGATCTGCTCCAGCGAGATGCCTCCCGTGTTGGTGTGCACATCCCAGAAGAAGCGCATCCAGTCGTAGGGGGTGCCGTCGGGCCACATCCGGACCAGACCGGAGCGGGAGAGATCCGTGCAGTAGGTGAGGTGGTCGTGGGTCGGAGGCTGGAGCTCGGTCACCCCGTAGTACGCGGGCGTCGTCTCGCAGGACACGGGACCCGTGTGGTCCACACTGGTCTCAGGCATATCTGGATAGTAGCAGGTTTGTGTCGGTGACCAGGTTCCACAGGTATTGCCGTCATCTTTTCCATCGCAGCAGAGATCTGCGTTGAAGGTGAAATACCCGTCGTTGTTCCAGTCCACGTCCCTGTACGGCTTGAAGCTGCAGTTGTACTCGTCGTCCCGGTTGAACGCCAGCGCCGCGTAGAAGTGGGCGAAGCCCTCGTGAACCGCGGCCGACTGGTACTCGCGGGAGTTGTAGCGATGACCGGACGCATCGGCCCACATGCCCGAGGTGCACGCATCGTTGACGAGTCCCAGCGAGTAGTCGTGATTGGACTCCACATCCAGCGCCTCGGTCGACCCCCTGGCGAAGGCCTGGAGGGCGTGCCCGAGCTCGTGGGCAATGACAGTCTTCTTGTCGCTGTGCTCGCCGCCGATTCGGATCCGCCCCCGCTCTGAGTGCGCGGAGGAGTTCTCCGCGTCGTCGTAGATCAGGCGGAAGGTCTGACCGGTGATGCCGCCGTTGTCGCGGCGCAGCGCGTGGCCCACCACCGCCGCGATGTGCCAGGCCGGCTCCCCCTGGGTGGTCAGGTAGCCGGTGGAGACGAGGGGAAGGGTGGAGGGGTACCAGATGTAGTCCTGGTCGTAGACCGGCTCGTCAAAGTCGCCGTCGTCGAGCTCCCAGGACTCCGCCTGGACGTCGGCTCCCCAGACCTTGACCCGGTTTCCATCGACCTCGGCGTCACCGTAGAGGCGGACGCGATGCGCCGCTCCACGGGTCACTGGGAGCAAGGGCGTGCAGCCGGTGTCCTCGTCGACGTAGTCGTCGAAGAGCGTGTTCCCGAGCAGGGTGACCCGGGCCTTCACGCCGTAGGCCGGCACCGGGACCGCCTTGTCGTTGAGGAAGTCGTCACCGACGTAGCCGACGTCCACGAAGGTCGCCAGGCTGTGACGCACGCACAGGCGCATCGGGGAGTCTGCCAGGGCCTCGCCACCGAGGACCAGGGAGAGCGCCATGAGGGTGAGGTACCGCATCAGTGCGCCTCCTCGTCGAGCGCGTCACCTGCGGGCGCGCCCCAGGGGCGATCGGGACTGTCGACCGAGTCGGGGAGAGGAAGGATCCCCTCGGTGTGCAGCACGAGGGCCGGGGTGACCTCCCGCGAGCCCCGGTAGGAGAACACCGGCCGGTGCTCCGCTGCCTGGGAGGTCCCGCTGGGGTGGTGGACCTCCAGGATGACGCCTCCCAGCGAGACCGGCCAGGCCCCCGGCGCCTCCTCGATGAGGTCGGCACGCACCACGCCGGGGAAGGCTCGCTCCTCAGCCGTCAGGGGCGGTGCCCCTGCGACCGGGTGCTGCAGCCAGCCCTGGGGAGGCAGGGTCACCTGCCAGGTACCCGCCACACCCTCCAGGGGGCCCTCGGCCCAGGTGCGGACGATGTAGCCGAGCTGGTAGGTCAGCTCCAGGTGGTAGGTCGCACCGGCAAGGGGCTCCCAGCGGAGCGTCGCCTCGCCGTCCACCACGTCGACCTGAGGAGCGCGCGGGTGCGGGGGATCCGAGACATCCACCCCCTCGTCGTGAGGAGTGGACTCAGTGCTCTGAGCGAGCGCGGCGCTGGTGAGCGCCACCGCCATCACGCCGAGAGACG
>JAFGVK010000018.1 GCA_016938035.1 Deltaproteobacteria bacterium
CACCATCGAAGACCGACACGGTATGCGTTTAGTACAGACGAACTAGTCGCGTAGAATGGTGGGTTTTCGCTTGGCCGATCACGAATGCGTGGAACCGCAGCGAGGCGACGTGGTCCAAACGGACATGGAGTCACCTCTCGCATGATCGGGATCTTCCTCGGCATGGTCCTCGGGCCATCAGACGCGGAGCTGGTCGCCCGGTTCAAGGAGGGGGACAGGAGCGCCTATGAAGCGATCATGCGCCGCTATCAGGACACGGTCTACACCCTCGCCCTCCGCTGGATGCGCGACGAGCAGGTTGCTGAAGAGGTGTCGCAGGACATCTTCATCAAGCTGCACAGCGCCCTCCACGACTTCCGGGGCGACGCCACCCTGCGGACGTGGATCTACCGGGTCGCCGTCAACCACTGCAAAAACCGCCGGCTCTACCGCTCTCGCCGCAAGATGGACCAGCACGACCCCCTGGAGGGGCGCAGCCCCGATCCCGACGCGCCGGCCCGCGAGCTGCCCTCCCCGCTGCCCCTTCCAGACCACGATGTGCAGCGCGCCGAGGCCGAGGTGCTCCTCCGCGCGGCCCTCGCGGAGCTGGACCCTGAGCAGCGCCAGATCATCGTGCTGCGCGACGTCGAGGACCTCGACTACCAGGAGATCGCCGACCTCCTCCAGCTCCCCAGAGGCACAGTGAAGTCCCGCCTCCACCGCGCCAGGCAGCAGCTCGCCCAGCGCCTCTCCCTCCGCGTCCAGCCCGAGGACATCGCATAGTCATGGCCGATCACGAGCAACTCAGCGCCTACCTCGACGACGAGCTCTCCGCTGAAGAGCGCGCGACGGTAGCGTCCGCGCTCGCGGCAGATCCCGAGCTGCGCGCGGAGCTGGAGTCGCTCCGGAGGGCCAGGGCCTTTCTGCTGCTCCACGGGAAGGTCAACGCGCCAGAGGGCTTCACCGAGCGGACCCTCGGGCGCCTGGAGCAAGCGCCCCCGCGCTGGTCGAACCTGGGACGCAAGCTCGAGACCGCGCTGATGCTCGCCGCCCTGGCCGCCGCGACCCTGCTGGTTGTGCTCAGCGGCTCGGGCTCCGGAGAGCAGACGCGGCCTGGGATGATCCAGGTGGTCGCCCCCCCACCCGCGGTGCAGGGGGCAAAGACCGAGGAGGCCGTCGCCCCCGAGAGCTCGGACCCGCCAGTGGAGGACGCGCTGACCAGCCCGCGGCGCCCGGTGGCGCCCGCACCGCCCCCCACTGCGAAGACTTCCCCCACCGCATCGCCCCTGCCAGGGACGGCCGCGCCAGAGGACCCTGGGTCCTCGGCCAAGCCGCTGATCCCACTCGCCGCCTCTGCGCCCTTCGCGGCCTACGGGCTTGAGACCTCCGATCCAGAGACCCTGCTGCGCCTGCAGCGCCTGGTCGCGCACCTGGGGGGGGAGCTGGTGACCGAACGGGGGCAGCCCGTGAGCGCGTCGGGCCTGGATGAGGGCCTGAGCCACCTGGTGATCCGGGTGCCATCCAGCGCGCTGGCCGAACTGGACCGGGGCCTCAGGAGCCTGGGACCCGTGCAGAAGCAGGTCTCGAAGGCCGAGATGTTCGTCTCTGGGGAGATCGAGGTGCCACTCACCGTCAAGCTGTCAGTCGGCACCGACGAAGAGTGACGAACCGGGCGGGCCGCTAACGGGACGACCGCCACTCTCGGACGGCACACCCCTTGCTACCTCCCGCGCGAGGAGGCGCGATGCGGCCAAGAGAGCGGTACAGTCATCTGGGTCCAGGGGTCTTTGGCGACGCGGAGCTGGTGGCGCTGGTGCTGGGCACCGGCACCTCGCAGCGGGCGGTGGGCGAGATCGCAGCGGGGCTGCTAGCCCGCTTCGAGGACCTGGAGGGGCTGGCGAACGCCCACCCGGGCGAGCTGGCGCGAGAGGTAGGGGTGGGCCCCGCCAGGGCGGTCAGGCTCCACGCGGCGCTACAGGCGGGGCGCAGGTCGCTGCGGCAGCGCGCGGCGCCCATGCGCGCGGTGGACAGCGCCGAGCGCGCGCGCGAGCACCTCGCCCCGGCCCTCCGGGGACTGCTCCACGAGGAGCTGCACGCCCTCTACCTCGATCGCAGGCTCCAGCCCCTCGCCCGGAGGATGCTGACCACGGGCAGCGACGCCTTCACCGTGGTGGATCCGCGTCAGATCTTCCGCGAGGCGCTCCACATCGGCGCCTCGGCGGTGGTGCTGGCCCACAACCACCCCTCGGGAGACCCCACCCCCTCCTCCCAGGACCTCGAGGTCACCGAGCGGGTCGCCCAGGCAGGGGCGGTGGTGGGCGTCTCGCTGCTCGATCACCTGATCATCGCAGGAGATCGCTGGCGGTCCCTCGCCACAGAGGGGCTGTTCGTCCCCTCCCGCCGGGCAGGTCCCACATGGACCGCCTGACGTGATAGCCCAGGCGAGGGAGCGAACATGGACGTGCTGCGGTTCGAGGGTGTGTCGAGGCGTTTTGGGACCGTGGAGGCGGTGCGCGACCTCAGCTTCTCGGTGGGCGCCGGGCAGGTCGTGGGGCTGCTCGGTCCAAACGGAGCCGGCAAGACCACCACCCTGCGCCTGCTCACGGGCTCCCTCAGCCCCACCCAGGGCCGGGTGTGGCTGAAGGGCCACGACCTGCTGACAGAGGCGCGCGCCGCCCGCAGGCACCTTGGCTACCTCCCCGAGAGCGCGCCGCTCTATCCCCAGATGCGCCCCGAAGACTGGCTGCGCTTCCTCGGGGCGGTACACCGAATGACCGGGCCGCAGATCAAGCAGGCGATGGATCGGGAGATCGCCAGGCTGCGGCTGGAGCCGGCGCTTGGCAGGCCGATCGGAACGCTCTCGCGCGGCTTTCGGCAGCGCGTGGGGTTAGCGGGGGCCCTCCTCCACAGCCCCGCGCTCCTGGTGCTCGACGAGCCCACGCACGGGCTGGATCCCGAGCAGCTGGAGGATCTACGCGGGCTGATCCGCGGGCTTGGGGAGGAGCGGACCGTGGTGCTGTCCTCTCACCTGCTCCATGAGGTGGAGCGCACCTGCGACCGCGCCCTGGTGCTCCACAGGGGCGCGCTCACCGGGGACATCGCCCTGCGAGGCTCGGCCCAGGTCTCGCTGGTCCTGGCCGCCCCGCCCAGTGAGGCACAGCTCGCGCTCCTGCGGGGCCTGGAGGGGGTGAGCGCGGTGCGAGCGCGCTACAGCGAGGGCGAGGAGACCACCCTGGAGGTGCTCCACGAGGGAGATCTGGGGGACGCTCCCTTCCGATGGGCGGCAGCCTCGGGGCTGTGCCTGCTGGAGCTGCGTCGGTCCCGGGGCGACCTCGAGCGGCGCTTTCACGACCTGACCGGAGCGCCCCATGTCTGAGCCCCTGCCCACCCTGATCGTTGGCACCGCGGGCCACGTGGATCACGGCAAGACCACCCTAATTCGGGCCCTCACCGGCGTAGAGCTGGACACACTCGCCGAGGAGCAGGCCCGAGGCCTGACCATCGCGCTGGGCTTCACCCCGCTGCGGTTGGGGGACCGCACCCTCGCCCTGGTGGACGCGCCAGGGCACGCCAGCCTGGTGCGGACCATGATCGCAGGCGCGACAGGCCTGGACGCGGCCCTGCTGGTGATCTCGGCAGAGGAGGGCGTGATGCCGCAGACCCGCGAGCACCTAGCGATCCTCGAGCTGCTAGGGGTGCGCCAGGGGGTGGTCGCCCTCACCATGATGGACCGGGTGGATGAGGCGCTGCTGGCGCTGGCGGAGGACGAGGCCCGCGATCTACTCGCTGGCACCGGCCTCGCAGACGCACAGATCGTCCCCTGCTCTGGGCTCACCGGCGAGGGGATGGAGGCGCTGCGGACCGCGCTCGCCGGACTGCAGGCGCGCGAGCGGCCAGCGGACGGGCCGCTGCGCATCCCGGTGGACCGGGCGTTCACCCAGCACGGCTTCGGCACAGTGATCACCGGGACGGTCTGGTCAGGGACCCTCTCCGTGGGCGAGAGGATTCGCTTCCTCCCGGGTGATCTCCGCGGGAGGGTGCGCGCGCTCCAGCGCCACGGCGAGGAAGTGCAGACCCTGCGCGCCGGCTGGCGCGGGGCGGTGAACGTGGCAGACGTCGCGGCCGAGGCGATCGCGCAAGGCAGCACCCTGGTCCGGGCAGAGCTGCCGGTCACGTCCATCCTAGACCTGTGGTACCGCCACCTCCCCAGCGGCCCCCCGCTGCCCTACGGGGCGGAGGTGCGTGTGCTGCTCGGGACCCGCGCGGTGACTGGTCACGCATTCCCCACCGGACCCGGGGACGCGGCGACAGGCGGGACGGAGGTCCCGATGCAGGTGCGCCTGCGGGAGCCGATGGTGGCGCTCCCCGGTGACCGGGTGATCCTGCGGCGCCCCTCACCCGCGCTGACCCTGGGCGGAGGGGTGGTGCTGGACCCTTGGGCACCGCGCCTGCGCTCCCGTGAGGCCCACGCCGCGCAGCTCACCCGGCTCCGACGAGGAGACCACCGCGTGTTCCTAGAGCGCGCCGGAGAGCAGGGGCTGCTCCCGGCTCAGTGGCAGCTCCTGGGCGGCAGGCCAGATCAGGCCACCGCCCTGGGGCGGCGGGTGTACGCACAGGGCACCGTGGCGCGCCTGCAGGGGCTGGTGCTGGACCAGCTCCTAGCGCTCCACCTCGCCCACCCGCTGGCGCTAGGGTTTCCGCCCAGGTCGCTGCGCACCCCCCGCACCGCCCACCTGCCGGACGACGCACTCGACGCGATGGTAGAGGCGCTGATCCGCGCCGGCGCAGCGGCGCTGCGGGGGGAGCTGCTCCAGCTCGCTGGGCACGAGGTCCAGCTGTCAGGCGCCCAGCAGGCGCTGCGAAACCTGCTGCTCACCCGGGCAAGAGAGGCTGGGATAGAGGGTGTCACCCGCCACGACCTGTCCTCCCTCTCTCCGGATCAAGATCTGCCCGCTATCGCACACCTCTGCGAGCGCCAGGGTGAGCTGACGCCCATCCCCGATCTGGGGTGGGTGTCTCGTGAGGTCCCAGCCCAGATCGTCGCGGCGGTCCGCGGCTGGTTCGCCGACCATCGCACCATGAGCCTCGCGGAGTTCAAGGCGGCGACGGGGCTCACCAGGAGGCCGCTGATCGCGTGGCTGGAGTGGTTGGATCACGCGCGCTGGACCGTGCGCAGCGGCGATGTCCGCGAGCCTGGCCCCGGCCTGCGCGGGAAGGCCGCTCCAGAGTCCCTTGAGGCCACTTCTGGTGGCAAAAGGGCTGCCCGCCAACCGTGATCTGTTATGGTGTGGTCTCGGAGCACCCTTACCCGCTTCGGAGGTCTCTCGATGCGTCTCCTCGCCGCGCTCCTATTGGGACTCGCCCCGGCACTCGCGGCCGCTACATGCCCAGAGTACGCCCAAGATCCTTCGCTGCTCGTAGAACTGGAAGGTTCGGCGGGCCGCGGCGCCCTGGACAAGGAACAGGTCCAGTGCCTGGAGGACAACTACCAGGCGGCAAAGCTCCAGACGACCAAGGACAAGATCTCTCGCGTCCTGATGGTCAACGCCTATGCCTACCAGACCTCCTGGTGGGCGGAGCTGGTCCAGCGGCACCTGAACGAGGTCGACAGGTCTGACCCCAACGTGGCCTACCTGTACTCGTTCTATCTGTTCAACCAGGAGACCCCTGACTACGAGGCGGTCATCAAGTGGACAGAGGTCGCGCTGGAGCGAAAGCAGGACTGGACCGGTGATCTCCACGTTCACCGTGTCACCAAGCTGCTCCAGGCCCGCACCTACGCCGCCTACAAGCAGTGGGAGATCGCCGAGAACAACCGCGATCTGCGCAACGCTGACGAGATCCGAAACCGTACCAAGACCTTCGCGCGCGAGTGGCTGGATTTTTCCCGCAGCTCCGGCGGAGACACCACCCAAGCCGCGGAATTCTGCGTCAGCGTCTCCAGCGCGCACGCCTGCGGCCTCGACGACTAGCGCCTACCGCGCGATCTCCTCGACGAGGCAGCCCAAACAGCCGCCTCCCCGCGCTGGGGCGTGGCCCCGATCCCCGAACGACCAGCGCTCTGGCGCGACGGTCCAGAGGGTGCCCGTGGCAGAAGGCGGAGGTCTCGCCAGCGTCCAAGGCTGCCTTGTCGGGCGACGCGCCGACAGCGCCGCGGCAGCCGCCGGCGCGGTCCGTCTCACCCACAAAACACGACAACACCGACAAGGTCGGTAGGATCGCCGCTGCCCCCTCCTCACCGCCGCAGGCTGGTGCGGGGACCCCACAGGGGGGACTCACGGGGCGCGGGAGGGTGGGCCCAAGGGCTCTCCCGCCGGGGTGAAGACCAGCCCACCCTCACCAAGAGGCGCCCGGCGCCGCTCGGGACGGGGGCAGTCGACGCCCCGTCCGCCTCCCACAGGGAGCGCTCGTCAAGGGCGCCAGCGCCCTGCACCCCTCCACGTCGCGGCCCGTCACCCTTGGCCAGCGGCGCGCCCCATGAAGCCCCCGGGGCAACGGTTGGAGCCCACTTGAGCCGCTGTGCCTGGGGCACAGGCGCCCAGGTCAGGGACCGAGGTTGATCGACAGGGCCACCCCGCCGCGCATCGCGATCTTGTTGGTAGAGGACCCAGTGGCGTCACCGATCAGCTCGCACCTGGGGCAGTAGCCCACCCCCGCGTTGGCATCGAGCGAGACCAGCCCGTCGGCCAGGGCCAGCCCAAGCCCCGCGCTCTCCAGTCCCAGCCCGAGGCTCACTCCGTCCATGTACATCTTGGCGCTGTCGATCTCTGCCTGGCTCGCACCCACCGGGGGAAGCGGCGCCCACACCAGCGCGCCGTACTGAAGATCCGCGTAGAACCCTGGGACCCCACTGGGGACAGGATATCCGCGCACCCCGCCAGAGAACGAGGGGGTGAACAGGGCGGGGTCTACACCGCCAGCGGTCACCAGCGCAAACCTGGGGTGCTCACGCGCCTCGCGGACCACCACCCCCACACCCCACTGGAGGAATTGGATGGGGCCGACCTCTATGGACACACCGTAAACAGAGCCCCGCTGCGCCGCGGCCTCCTCGCGCTGCGCCTTCTTGGACGCCCCCTGGAGCACCTGAGCCTCTGCCAACAGGTTCAGCTCCCGAGCTTGGATGCGGGGCGTCACGTCGAGGTCGTAGTCACCGAAGGTGTACAGCCCGTTGGGGAGGAAGCCCACGAACTGGCCGTCCTCGTCGACGCGCGCCTGGGCAAATTCTATCGCGCGCACCTGCCCCGCCTCGAAGGGGAGCTCGTTGGGGATCAGCGCGTGGATCCCCGGAAGGGTGTAGAGCTCCACCGCGCCGTAGTTCTTCTCGATCTCCGAGAGCCAGTCCGCCGCCTCGCGATCGGGGCGCACATCGAGTGCGGCCTGGAGACGCTCCTTCACCTCGACGATATTTCCCGCGTCGCGCGCAGCATGGGCACCGTACAGGTGGTCCTCGTAGGAGATGTCCACCCCCAGCTCAAGACAGCGCTGGTAGCTCCGCTCAACCCCGTCCCAAGACCCGCGTGTCGACAGGCGCTCCATCTCTGAAGAGAGGCGCGCGTACTCTGATTGCGAGTCTGCGAAGGCCAAGCTGACGGTGAGCAGGACGAAGGTCAGCACAAAGAACTCCCATCTACGAGGGCCCATCCTCGCCCATAGGGCTGAAGGAGGAAAGGGGGAAGAATGGCCCCTTGGATTCGACGCATATCACCCTGACTCCCAGGACGCATCGACTCCACCCCCTGCAGGCGATCGCTCTTGCCCAAGGGGCAGGTTGACCCTCGCCCCGTCGCCTGACGGCCCTCGTCAGGATAGGGAAGGCCACCATCTTCAACGAGGACACACACCATGCTCAAGCACGTCACCCGCACGCACACCTGCGGCCAGCTCCGCGCCGAACACATCGGAACCCCCGTGGTCCTCCAGGGCTGGGTCTCCGCGGTCCGCGACCGCGGCGGGGTGGCCTTCGCGGTGCTCCGCGATCGCTTCGGCTCGGTGCAGATCACGGTGGACGAGCGCTCCACCGACGCGGCGCGCGCCGCGGTGAAGGGCGTCCGGCTGGAGTACGTGCTCCAGGTCGAGGGCACGGTCCAGGCCCGGGCTGAGGGCGCGGTCAACAACAAGATGGAGAGCGGTGACATCGAGGTTATCGCCACCTCCATCCAGATCCTCTCCCGCACCCAGCCCCTCCCCTTCGTCCTCGACGACCGCGGTGAGAGCGCCCTGGAGGAGACCCGCCTCCGCAACCGCTTCCTCGACCTGCGCCGCCCGCTGCTGCAGCACAACCTGAGGGTGCGCCACGTCGCCGCACAGGCTGCCCGCGGCTTCCTGAACGGCACCGAATTCCTCGAGATCGAGACCCCGGTGCTCACCAGGGCCACCCCAGAAGGGGCGCGCGACTACCTCGTGCCCTCCCGCGTCCACCCCGGCTCGTGGTACGCCCTGCCCCAGTCCCCCCAGCTGTTCAAGCAGCTGCTGATGGTCGGCGGCTTCGACCGATATTACCAGATCGCGCGCTGCTTCCGCGACGAGGACCTGCGCCTCGACCGCCAGCCAGAGTTCACCCAGATCGACATCGAGATCTCCTTCCCCTCGCGCGAGCTGGTGATGGAGGTGGCGGAGGGCGTCGCCAACGCGATGTGGGAGGCGACCCTCGGCGAGGGGGTTGGCACCATCCCGGTGCTCTCTTACGCCGACGCCATGGACCTGTATGGGGTGGACGCACCGGATCGCCGCTTCGAGATGACCCTCCACACCCTCAGCGCGCTGCTCCACGAGGCGACCTTCCCCCCGGTCCGCAGCGCCCTGGACGCTGGCGGGGTCATCCGCGGGTTCACGGTGAAGGGCGCCGCGGCGGGCAGCTCCCGTAAGGTGCTCGACGCGTGGACCGCCTTCGTCAAGGAGTACGGTCTGGGCGGGCTGATGTGGGGTAAGGTCGCCGCGGAGGGTGTCATCAGCGGCCCCGCCGCCAAGGCGATCCCCGAGGAGGTCCGCGAGGCGGTGCTCGCCGAGCTTGGTGCAGAGGACGGCGACGTCATCCTCCTCGGCGCCGGCGAGCTGCGCCACGTCAACCCGGGCCTGGGGCGCCTGAGGGTCCACATCGCCAAGGAGCGCGACCTGATCCCCGAGGGCACCTTCGCCTTCTGCTGGGTGGTGGACTTCCCCCTGTTCGAGAAGGCAGACGACGGCAGCTGGACCTCGGTGCATCACCCCTTCACCGCCCCCCGCCCAGAGCACATCCCCCTGTTCGGCACCGACAGGATGGGAGAGATGCTCTCCGACTCCTACGACCTGGTCTGCAACGGCTCCGAGATCGGGGGCGGTTCCATCCGTATCCACGACCCAGTGGTGCAGGCTCAGGTGTTCGAGGCGCTGGGGATCAGTGAGACCGAGCAGCAGGAGAAGTTCGGCTTCCTCCTCAACGCCCTCTCCTACGGCGCGCCGCCCCACGGGGGCCTGGCCTTCGGCTTCGATCGCTGCGTGATGCTCCTCACCGGGGCCACCTCGATCCGCGACGTGATCGCCTTCCCCAAGACCACCTCCGCTCAGGATCTCCTCAGCGGCGCCCCCGCCAGGGTGCCCACCAAGGACCTGGACGATCTGCATGTCCGGAGCACCAAGTGAGGCCCGCCTACAGCGAGCGCCTCGACCAGGCGACGCTGCTCGCGGTGCGATCCTTCCGAGGGCTGTACCGCAAGGGCTCCACCGTGCCCTACATCACCCACCTGTTCGCGGTCACCGCGCTGGTGGGGGAGTACGGTGGCGACGAGGACCAGCTCATCGCGGCCATGCTCCACGACTACCTGGAGGACATCCCCTCCGCGACCTACGAGGGCGTGAGAGATCAGTTCGGTGACAGGGTGGCGCGCTTCGTGCTCGCCCTCTCCGACACCACGGTGTCGCCCAAGCCCCCCTGGCGGGATCGCAAGACGAAGTACCTCGCGCACCTGCGAGCCAAGGAGCCGGCGCTCAAGCTGATCTCCGCCGCGGACAAGCTCCACAACTGCCACGCCACCCTGCTGAACGTGCGGTCCCAGGGCGACAGCTGCTACGAGCGCTTCAACGACGAGATCGCAGACGTCTTTGAGACCAAGGCGGAGGGCGTGCTCTGGTACTACCGCTCGCTGGTCGAGGCGCTGGAGGAGGGCTGGGACGACCCTCTCCTCGAGGCGCTGCGCGCCGAGGTGATCGCGCTCCACGAGGCCTCGGGAGCCCCGAGTCCCTGGTGAGGCCGAAGACGCTGGAGCCGGCCGCGCGGGTCAGGTTGCGCGGCCTGTGGGTCTCTGTCGCCCTGCTCACGGCCATGCTCGTGGCCTCGGCCGCGGCGCTCGGCTGGCAGACCTGGGCGAGGGCAGAGGCCGAGTGGGCCGCGCCCCCGGCGAGCGGAGCACCGGCGCGCTGACACTGCGCCCTCGGGGGCGGCGAGCACGCCAACGGACGCGCCAACGGGGGAGCGTCCGCGCGGTGACACCGCGCCCTCGGAGGCGGTGGCGGCGGTCCCGCCACCGACCGATCCGAGGCTAGAGCGGAGGGGGACCGCCCGGCATGGGGGGCGGGCCTGCCAGTGCGGCTACCGCGCTCGCGACCTCTGGCACATCGCGCCACAGGGTCCAGCTCGCGAAGCCGGCACGCCACAGCTGGTGGTTCGCGTCGGGTTGCGCGCGGACCAGCGCGACCACCTCGGACAAGGTCTTCTCGCCCTGCCCGGTGGGACCGGCGTAGTGGAAGGACACGCTCACCACCGGCGGGGGCGCCACCGGCTCTGGCGGCACCTTGCCCGCGATCTCGGCGACCTCCTGCCAACTCTTCCAGCCGGGGAAGCCCGCCGCCCACACCTGGTGGTTGGCCGAGCGCTGGGCGACCACCCGCTGGGCGATCTCCGAGGCGGTGAATTCACCGGTGCCACCGGGGCCGTTGTAGTGGTAGCGCTGCTCCATAGGGGGGGGGGGAGGCTGGGGCGCGGGGGGGCCCTGCATGCCCTGGTGCGGGTTGAAGCCGCCGGGCTGAGCCATCGCCTGGCCCATCATCCCGCCCATCACGTTGCCCATCCCGATGCCGACCCCCATCCCCATACCCGCGCCGGCGAGACCTGGGTTGGCCGCCGCGGTCTGGATCGCGTCCGCCGCCTTGAGCTGAGTGTAGGCGTTGAGGTCGCCCAACACGCCCATCTTCGACCTGGTGTCGAGCGCGGCCTCCACCTCGTCGGGGAGCGAGATGCTCTCGATGGTGAAGTCGGTGAGGGAGATGCCGTAGGCCTCCTGGAAGGACGGGTTCATGTCCGTCTTGAGCTGATCGCCCATCTCCATGTAGCTGGCGGCGAGATCCAGGATCGGGATCCGCGCCTTGGCGATCGAGGAGGAGAGCGCGCTCACCAGCTTGCGCTTGAGCTGCCCGTTGATCTCGTCGGTGGTGAACAGGCCGTCTGTGCCCACCACCTGCCGCAGGAAGGAGGCGGGATCGGTGATCCGATAGGAGTAGATCCCGAAGGCGCGCACCCTGATGGGGCCGAACTCCGCGTCGCGGAGGGGGAAGGGCTTGGAGGTGCCCCAGCGGTTCTCGCGGAACACCTTGGTGTTCACGTAGTAGATGTCGCCCTTGTAGGGGTAATTCAGCTTGTAGGCGATCGACTGGAAGAAGGACAGGATCGGTGTGTTGCGGGTGTCGAGGGTGTAGGTGCCAGGCCCAAACACGTCAGAGAGCTTGCCCTCCGAGACAAAGACCGCCGCCTGCCCCTCGCGGACCACCAGCTTGGAGTTATCCGTGATCTTCTGGTTGAAGACCGGATAGCGGTAGACAATCGTGTCGTTGCTGTCGTCGAGCCACTCGATCACCTCCAGGAATTGCGAGGCGGCGTGCGGCTTGAGGGTGTCCCAGAAGCCCATGTGATCTCCTTGTCCGGTGTTTCTCGGCAGGCTGGTGAGCCCTACGAGCGTGCGACATAGACTAATGCAATTGGGGCCAGAGGTGAGGATGACAAGTCTGAGCAGACGGATCGAGACCGCGCACGTCGGCGTTGTATGGGCTGCGGCGGCCGCGGCGGTGGGGCTCCCCCTGGCGGCGCTGCCCTGGGCGGATCCCCTGCAGGACGGCGCGCTGATCGCGCTCTCAGCGCTGGGGGTGGTGGCCGCGCTCGGCGCGGGGCTCCTGCGCTTGCAGGCTGCTCGGCTGCCGCTGGAGATCTCGGAGCGGGCCCTGGTGGAGGCGCTCGACGAGGAGCGGACCCTCCGCTTCAGGGTGCGCCTGGGGCGCGGCAGGGTCATCTCCCGCGTGCGGCAGCGGCTGGTGTGGGTCCACGAGGGCGGCGAGGAGGAGCTCCTCCCGCTGGTGATCCCCGGCGCCGCGGCCCTGGTGGGCCCCTGGACCCCCACCGCGAGGGTCCCCGCTGGCGCGCCGCGCGACGGCCGGCTGGTGCTCACCGTGAGCGGCAGCGAGGGGGCGCGACGCTGGTCGGCCGAGCGGAGCTGGACCTGGTCGCAGCTCACCGAGGGGCGCTTCCACCCCGGCTTCCACACCGAGGGCGGGAGGCTGACCCTGGACCCGGAGCGCTGGGACGCGCCCCAGCCCGTCTAGAGCGCCGATCAAGTAGTTCGGTGCAGGGATCGACTGCGGGTTGGGTCTGTGATCTGGTTAGGGCCAAGGAGGCCCCATG
>JAFGVK010000126.1 GCA_016938035.1 Deltaproteobacteria bacterium
CGCCCAGCGCGCCTGGCCCGCCGTCTCCCCTGACGAGGGCGAGCTCACCGGGCACGTCCTCTCGGACCTCGGCACCCGGAGCCTGCCAGCGCCCGTGGCCCCCAGCACCGGCTCCATGGTGTCCACCCGCACCGTGGCGGTGGTCGGGGCGAGCTCCCTCGCTGTCGTCCTCGGCGGGGCGGCGGTGGTCGGTCTGCTCGCCCTGGGCGCGGGGGCATGGTGGTGGACCGCCCAGAGCCAGGCGCAGGGTGAGCCGGTGGCCCTCCAGGCGACGGTGAGCGAGCCGGCGGGGACCCCGGCGGTCGCGTCCACAGAGAAGCGCCCTGCGTCCGCTACGCCGGAGACGACGGCTACCGCGAGGGGTGTGCCCCCTGGGGAGGCGATGGCCACCGCGAGCACAGCCGCCGTCCCCGAGACGGTGGAAGCCCCGAGGCGGGCGTCCACCCCAGCGGTCGCTGCGCCTGCGGTCCCGGAGCCCGTCGCGTCGGAGGGCGCTGCCGAGGCCGTCGAGCCTGCAGCCACGCCCCCACCCGCCCCGTCCGCACACTTCGCCAGCGCGGGCACGGTGGCCGCCTCCCTGCGTGGCTCCGGTGGTCAGCGCTTCGCCGCTGGGGCGCTGCCGGCGGGCACCTACACCGTCCTCGCCAACTTCGGCGGCGGGGAGGTCGAGGCGGGCCGCGTCCAGTGTGAGGCCGGCGCGACCTGCACCGTGCGCTGCAACGCCCTCCTCGGAACCTGCGCCCCCGTGGAGGCCCCATGAGTCTCACCCTTCCTCTTGAGTGGAGCCGGCACCGGCGGAGCGCGACCGTGTCTCCTCATTCCGGCGTCCTGCGCGCTGGTGCCGTGCTCCTCTCCTCTCTCCTCGCGCTCCCTGCCCTGGCCGCGCCCGTCTGTGCGCCCCTGGACGAGGAGGCCTTCCTCTCCACCCTGGCCGACGCCCGCCAGGCCCTGCTCGACGCCGATGTGGCCGCTCATGAGCGGGTGATGACCGGGCTCCAGGCGCGCATCCCCTGCTTCGCCTTCGTGCCCTCGCCTGAGAGCTGGGCCGAGCTCCTGGTGGGGGTCGCCATCGTCGCCCACGCCACCGGAGAGGACTGGCAGTCCCCGCTGACCACCGCCTTGACGGTCCATCCCCGGGTGGACCGCCTCGTGGGCGAGCACCACCCCCTCGCCACCTGGAGCCCGCCCCCCCGGCCGGCCTCCGACGGCCCCGCGGTCCCCGACGGGGTGCGCGTCTACTGCGACGGCGAGATCGTGACCAGGGTGCCCCCCTCCACCGGCTGGCACCTCGTCCAGCGGCGGACCGGCGACGGCCTCGCGACCCTGCTGCTGGTGGACGAGCCCATCCCGGAGGACTGGCTCGACCTGCCGCCCCTGGCCTCCGCCCGCAGGGTGTGGACCCAGGTGGGGCTGTCGGGCGGCTACGGCGGGCTGTCGCAGGCGGTCTCCGAGCAGGGCGCGTGGCTCGCTGACGCCGATGACAGCAGCGTCAGCGCGACCCTGTCGGTAGAGGGGGCCGTTCCCCTGAGCGGCTCCCTCGCGGTGCGCTACCGGGTGGTGGGCGCCGGTGAGCCGCGGCTGGCGGTCGGCGCCGCCCTCGGAGAGGGCCCGCTCGTCCCCTGGGTGGGTGCCACCGGGCTCATGGCAGGGGTGGCGACCGATGGCGAGTCGCAGTCGCTGGTGGTCCCGGGGGTGGTCCTCGGGGCGGACCTCCGCCGGGAGGCCCTGCGCCTCGGCGGACAGCTCAGCCTGGCTCCCTGGTGGCAGGGGGTGAGTCTTCAGGTCGAGCAGGGACTGGGCGAGGGGCCGGCCTTCGGGGGGCTGACGCTGGGCGCTGACCGGATCTCGCTCACCCAGGGGGCGCTGCGGACGGTCTCCCAGGCGCGCTGGCAGGGGGGCCTGGTGGTGGGACTCCGGTGGGGAGGTGAGGGATGATCGGGCTTGTGATCTGGGCGGCGGTGGCGCTGGGAGAGACGATTGAGGTCCCTCTCGGGGAAGACCTTCAATCGGCGCTGACCCGTGCGCGCCCTGGGGACACTGTGGTCCTTGCGGGTGGTTCCTATACGGGCCCGTTCGTCATCGACAAGGATCTCACCCTCCGCGGTGCGCCGGGTGGGAGTCCGGTGCTTCGCTCGGTAAGTGGAACCACGATCTCCACTGCAGGTGGCGACAACAATCCTGCGCACGTGCTCCTCCAGGACCTGCGCCTCGCCTGCGGCCCCGCTGGCGCGCTCTCCCTCTCACAGGGCTCGGTCGAGCTCTCCGATGTCCTGGTCCAGGACTGCGACGAGCTGACGGCGGTGGCCCGAGCCGCTCTGGATGCCTCCGGCGGTGCGCTTCACCTGGATGGCGTCACTTGCGAGGGGAGCGCCGGCTATGCCCGCCTTGCTTCGGTTCGTGGTGGGACACTGGAGGCGCACAATCTGATCGTCGAGGGCGGCACCTGGGCTGGCGGCGCAGTGCTCTCCGTGGAGAGCGGCACGCTGAGCCTGGAGGATGTCCGCTTCGCTGACCTCGCCGCCTCCGGTCCGCTGGTCCGCGGACAGGATCTCGAACAGGCCGACCTCACCCGGGTGGAGGTCGCGTGCTCCACCGCCAGTGCCCCGCTCATCGACCTCTCCGGGTCATCGTTGGAGCTCACCGCCCTGCGCGCCTGGAAGAGCGCGGTACGGGCCGGCGAGCCCCTGGTGCGCCTGGAGGGCCCGACCGAGCTCGCCTTCGCGACCCTCCTCGGGAGCGGTGACGACACCGTCTTGGAGCACGCCGGCACCGGGACGATCACCGCCCTGGCCAGCGATGGGGGCGTGCTGGACCTCTCCGCCAGCGAGGCCACCGTCTCGTGGAGCGTCCTTGGGGGCGGGGCCCAGGCGAGCGGACAGGGGGTGCTCCTCGAGTCGCCGGCCCTGTGGTCCATCTCTCCTGCGGATCGCTGTGACGGCGATCGGGTCGGCCCTACGCCCGGCGGAAACCTCGACGACACCGGGCCGCCAGCGCTTCGCGACGCCGACGGGACCCCCGCAGATGTGGGCGCTACCGGCGGTCCCGAGGGCTGGCCCTTCTACCTGGACGGCGACGCCGACGGCGACGGCTTCTTGTCCCTCGCCGCCGGCGGTCAGGACTGCGACGACCTGGACCCCGACACCTGGCCCGGCGCCCCCGAGGACCTCTCGGCGATCGACCGCAACTGCGACGGCTACGCCGACCCCACCGATCCCCTGACACTCCGTGGCTGCAGTGCTGCGCCTGCCGCCGCGGGCCTTCCTCTCCTGA
>JAFGVK010000127.1 GCA_016938035.1 Deltaproteobacteria bacterium
CCATCGGAGTCCGCGAGGCTGGGGTCGGTGAGGTAGGTGCTGACCTCGTCCCCGTCCGAGAGGCTGTCGCCGTCCGAGTCCTCGGCGTGTGGATCGGTCCCGTAGGTCCCTACCTCGTCTCCGTCGCCTAGGCTGTCGCCGTCGGTGTCCGCCATGAGGGGATCGGTCCCGAAGAGGAAGGCCTCATCGAGGTCGCTGAGTCCGTCGCCGTCGGTGTCGGAGAGGAGGGGGTCGGTGCCGAAGCCGTAGATCTCGTCCGCGTCCGAGAGCCCGTCGTCATCGGTGTCCCCCCTCATGGGGTCGGTGCCGTAGGTGAGCACCTCGTCCCCGTCAAAGAGCCCGTCCTCATCTGAGTCGGCGCGCTGAGGGAAGGTGAAGGTGACGTGGACCTCCTCCCCGTCTGAGAGCCCGTCGCCGTCCGAGTCACCGACGAGGGGGTCCGTGCCCCACGCCCCCTCGTCGGCGTCGTGCAGCCCGTCGCCGTCCGAGTCGAGGTCGAGGAAGTCCGGGGTGCCGTCCAGGTCGGTGTCGGTGGGATCAGGGGCGCAGCGCGAGGAGCCGGGGCCAGCCTCCAGCGCGTCCGAGAGGCCGTCGCCGTCGCTGTCCGCGTCGGAGATGTCGGGCAGCCCGTCGCCATCTGTGTCTGCTCCGGCCCCCGAGAAGCGCTCCTCTACCTCGTTGGGGATGCCGTCTCCGTCCGCGTCGGACGAGAGCAGCTCGACCAGGTGGTAGCCGCTCAGCGCGCTGACCCGGACCGGGCTGACGGTGCGGCGCCCCTTGGCGTAGATCCACTGCACCTCCACCCACAGCTCCTCCGACAGGTCCCAGGACGCGGGCAGCCCGGTGAAGGCTGTGCTCCAGCCCTGTGCGCCGTGGCCCTCCCCCCCGTTGATGTCGAGGGCGCCGGTGAGGTAGCTCCCCGTCGCGGGGTCGTAGAGGCGAAGCGTAGCGCCCAGGTCGTCGCGGGTTGTGCCGGCGCAGGCGTCCAGGTCGGCGAGCGCCCGGATCGCGAGGTAGCGCCCGTCGCCGAGGTCTCCCGCGTCGTTGACGAGGAGGGCGCTGGCGCGCTTCTTCCCGGCGACCAGGATGTCCAGGTCGCCGTCCAGGTCCGCGTCGGCGGCGGTCATGGCGTAGGACCAGAGCATGTGCAGGGCGGTGTCTGGGCCGCTGGTGTCCGCGAAGGTGAAGCCGCTCCCCTGGTTCTCGAAGAGGTGGTTGTCGCTCCCTTCGCGCACCCCCAGGTAGAGATCGGGGTCGCCGTCTACGTCCAGATCCTGGCAGATCGCCGAGTACACCTCGGCGGACGCGGGGAGCCCCGGTTGGTGGGTGGCGATCCACGAGGTGCCGCCGGCGGAGGTGTCGGCGCGGATGAACTGGTTGGTGCTGCCCCCGAGGGTGCCGCCGTCACTCCAGAACAGGTCCAGGTCCCCGTCGCGGTCGCCGTCGCAGAACAGGGTCGCGCCCTCGTCGGTGGAGGCGATCACCAGCGGTCCTGAGAGGAAGTAGGGGCGGGAGGTGGCCCCCTGCGCCGCCCGGCCCTCCCACAGGGCCGTCTCGCTGCTGGTGCGGAGGGCCACGTCGACGTCCCCGTCGCGGTCGAAGTCGGCCACCGCGAGGTAGTCTCCCGCGGAGTAGAGCCCGTGCAGGGGGAAGGCGTCGGTCTCTAGCGAGAAGGTCCCCGAGCCGTCGTTGACCAGGGCAAAGATCGCCGGGTCGGTGTTCTGGGCCACCACGTCCAGGTCACCGTCGAGGTCGATGTCGGCGAGGCCCAGCCCGTGTACGCTGAAGGTGGGGACGGCGCCGGCGGTCAGCTGCAGGGTGCGGGTGAAGTGCCCAGCGCCGTCGTTGAGGTAGATGTCGAGCGCACCCAGCGCGCTCTGCGCTAGGTCCACGTCACCGTCGTTGTCCAGGTCGCCGGCCACGATCGCGTAGCCAACCCCGTGGTTGCCCAGCGAGACCATCCCGTGGTTGGGGCCGCCATAGGACAGGTAGAGCAGGGTGTGGGAGGACCCGTTGACCGCCAGGTCGGGCCACCCGTCTCCGTTGAAATCGGCCCAGACCGCGCCCCCCTTGGCGTCCTCGGGGATGTCTAGTCCGAAGCGGAGGGGGTCATCGACGAAGCCCGCGCGGGCAGGCAGGGAGATGAGCAGGGCGAGGAGCAACAGGGGGCTGGAGTGCATGGCGCATCCTGTGGCGAGGTGCGCTATCCTAGCGCCGCGCGAGCCTTCGTCGCCTCGGGAGTGTGCAATGTTTGACGCCTTCGTCCTCGCCGCCGGCTTCGGCACCAGGCTCCGCCCCCTCACCGAGGCGCTGCCCAAGCCGCTGGTGCCGGTGTGCGGGGTGCCGATGCTCGCCTACTCCCTGGCCCTGTGCGCGAGGCACGGGCTGCGCGAGGTGGTGGTCAACGCCCACCACCTGGCCGAGACCCTCGCCCCCTGGGAGGGGGAGCGCGAGGGGGTGCGGGTGAGCCTGTCGGTAGAGGCGCCGGAGATCCTCGGCACGGGGGGAGGTCTGCGCGCGGTGGCACGGTCTATGGCCCCTCGCTTCGCGGTGGTGAACGCGGACGTGCTCAACGACGTGGATCTCGCCGCGCTGATCGCGAGGGTCCCCCCCGGGGGCGGGGCGCTCGCCCTCCGATCGCACCCCGACGCGGCCCGCTACGGGGTGGTGGCCGCGGACGCCGAGGGGGTGGTGGTGCGGCTCGCGTCGGTGGTGGAGGCGCCCCCGGTGGGCCAGGTGGACCTGAGCACCCACTTCACCGGCGTCCACGCGATGGACCGCGGGGCGCTGGCGCTGATCCCCGAGGGGGGCTTCGCCTGCGTGGTCCGCACAGCCTACGCCTCCCTGGTGCCGCGGCGGCTGGTGTCCTCGCTGAGGCACGGCGGCCTGTGGCTCGATGTGGGCGATCCCGCAGCCTACCTCGACGCGAACCTCGCGGTGCTGGACGGCGGCCTGCGCCTTCCGCTGGACCCCTTCGCCAGGGCGGGCTGGTCCCGTCGAGGGGAGCGCGCCACCGGCGCGGCGGGCCTGGTGGAGCGCGCCGAGGTGAGCGGCCCCGCCTGGGTGGGCGCTGGGGCGGAGCTGGGGCGGGCCAGGGTCAGCCGCTCGGTGATCGGCGCCGGCGCGGTGGTGCAGGACGGGGCCGAGCTGGTGGACAGCGTGGTGTGGGAGGGGAGCACCGTGCCGGCGGGGCGGTGGGAGCGGGTGGTGTGGGGGCCGTGGGGGGCGCTGGCGCGGTAGGGCCCCCCCAGGGCGCGATGACTGCTCCTGGGAGGGCGATGCAGGGGGGCGCCGGGGCCCTGTGGTGGGCTGCGGTCGCTGGCCCTCGCGGCGCGGCGGGCGGGCATCCTGCCGCTCGGCGCGCCGGCGGTGGGTGAGGCGGGACCGCCGGCGGCCCGCCCCGGACGACACGGAGCCCTCCGGTGAGGACCCTGATCCCACCGACCCCGCCACCGTGTCGCTGACCGCCGCTGACCGCCGCTGAGCGCCGCGGCCCCGGCGCGGTGCGCGACCTGAACGGCGGGTGGTCCCCGGTGAGGGCGCTCCGCTGCGGTACCGGGCACCGATCCGCTGGCCTCTCGACGCGTGTCCTTGGTCCAACGCTCATATATAAGTGCGCTTCCTCCCTGTGGAACGGCGGTCACGCGCCGACACGCCTAGCGACTCTGCGCCTGTTCTCAGTCTGGAAGACTCGACGAGCAACTTCATCTGATGATGCCTGTGGATTGATGAGGCGCTTCCTGTGCGACCGTCCGGCTGATTGACCCGTGCCGCGGTACCTAGCTCCACCAGGGGCTGCGCCGCCTCGGTGGTGGGGGTGTCCACGCCCCGGTCGCGGTGTGGCACGCGCGGCACATCCCCGCGGGGGGATCTTCGGCGACCGCGGGGCCGCCGTCAGCAGGGGCGACGGCGCCAGCACCCAGCGCCCGGCGGGCGCCGGTTGGGCGCCGGTCTGAGGACACGGCCGCAGCGACCTCTACGCCTGCACGCCCTGTGGCGCCCTCCCATTCGGTCGATTCAAGGCCAGCGCCGCCCTCTTGGCCAGAACGGCCTGGGTGCGCTAGGTGTGGGTCTCCAACCCCCGCGGAGGCCCGATGCGTACCCTCTCTCTCTTCTCCCTGTTGACCCTCTCCCTCCTCGGCTGCCGCAAGGAGGAGCCGATTGACATGGACGGCGACGGCTCCACCGCCGACCTGGACTGTGATGACTTGGACGCCAGGGCCCATCCCGGCGCAGAGGAGGTCTGCGACGGGGTGGACAACGACTGCGACGGCGAGGTCGACAGCGAGGCGATCGACGCGCTGGTCTTCTATGCGGACGCCGACGGTGACGGCTTTGGCGACCCCGCCTCCGCCGCGGCAGCCTGTGAGCAGCCCGCAGGCTACGTCGCCTTGGACACCGACTGCGACGACACCGACGCCGCCTTCCACCCCGGCGCCTCCGAGGCCGACTGCGCCGACCCCGCCGACTACAACTGCGATGGCAGCGTGGGCTACGCCGACGCGGACGGCGACGGCTTCGCCGCCTGTGAGGAGTGCGACGACGCCCACGCCGAGGCCTACCCCGGGGCCGACGAGGTCTGCGATGACCTCGACAACGACTGCGACACCCAGGTGGACGAGGACGCCCTCGACGCGAGCACCTGGTACGCCGATCTCGACGGTGACGGCTTCGCCGGCGAGGTGGTGGTGGAGCGGGCCTGCGCGGCGCCGGAGGGCTTCCTGGCGACCGCCGAGGACTGCGATGATTTGGAGGCCCGGTCCTATCCGGGGGCCGCCGAGGGCTGTGACGACCGGGACAACGACTGCGACGGCGAGGTGGACGAGGACGCGGTGGACGCCCCCACCTGGTACCACGACGACGACGGCGACGGCTTTGGCGACGCGACCGCGGCGCTCGCCGCCTGTGAGGCTCCCCAGGGCTACGTCGACGACGACTCGGACTGTGACGACAGCCTCGACGCGGTCTACCCAGGCGCCCCTGAGCGGTGCGCCACGCCTGCGGATGACGACTGCGACGGCGACGTGAACGAGCCCACCGCCTCCGACGCGGGGGTGTGGCACCTGGACGCCGACGGTGATGGGCACGGCCGCGTGGGGGTGGGGCAGCGCGCCTGCGAGGCGCCCGAGGGCTACGTCAGCAGCGACGACGACTGCGAAGACCTTGACGCCACCGTCTATCCGGGCGCGCCGCAGCGCTGCGACGGCCTGGCGAACGACTGCGGGCCCCTGCCAGCGGATGAGGCGGACGCGGACGGCGACGGCTACCTGGCCTGTGAGGATGACTGCGACGACGGCGCCGCGGGCGTGCACCCCGGCGCCAACGAGCGCTGCGACGGCGTCGACGAGGACTGCGACGGCCTGGTGGACGACGGCGCCATCGATCAGACCGTGTGGCACCTCGACGAGGACGGGGACGGATACGGGCACCGCTACGTCACGCGCACCCAGTGCGCGGCGCCGGTCGACTTTGTCGCCGACGGCACCGACTGCGACGACGGGGATCCAACCAGCAACCCGGGCGAGCGGGAGATCCCCGGCAATGGCAAAGACGACAGCTGTGACGGCGACAGCCCCCCGATGCTGGTCTACGTCACCGAGCGCTACACCGGCCGGCTCACCGCCCTCGACTACCACACCGGCGAGGTGGTCTGGGAGATGACCGCGCTCGGCGGGCTGCGCGACCTTGTGATGGGCCCCGACGGCCTGATCTACGCGGTCGCCACCGACGACGGCCTGATGATCCTCGACCCCGAGGCGCGGACCTCCTCCCTGGTGGTCACGGGCATGACCGAGGTCACCGGCCTGTGGTACGACCTCGCCACCGACGAGGTGCTCCTCACCAGCCGGGGCGGTGACGTAGTGGTCTATGATGTGGGCGCGGGCACCTCGTCCACCCTGGTGAGCGGCATCGGCGACGTGATGGACGTGGTCCGCTACCCAGGTGAGACCGACCTCTACCTGCAGTTCGCCGCCGAGGGGATGCTCCGCCGCTACGACGTCGCGACCGGCGCCATGAGCGACGTGGCCCACACGGGCCTCACCGGCTGGAACCTCCTCCCCGCCGCGGGAGGGGGCCTCTGGGTCTCTGGCGGCGCGCGACACACCTACGGCCGGGTCGACCCCAGGGGTCACGTGGTCGAGGGGGGCGCGGTCCCCGGCACCCCCAACGGCTTCTGCGCCGACCCCTACGGGGACGGTGGGCTGATCTCCACCTCGACCCTCGCGTCGGTCGACCTCCTCGACGCATGGGGGGAGTATGACGCGACCCTCGCGGTGGGCTTTGACCAGGCCCGCGGCTGCACCACCAACACCCTCCAGGACTGGGATGGCGACGGTCAGGTGGCTCGGGCCTACGGGGGCACCGACTGCGACGACGCCGATGAGACCATCCACGTGGGCGCGGTCGACGCGTTCGGGGACGGGGTGGACGAGAACTGTGACTTTGTCGACGGCAACGACACGGACGGCGACGGTGTCCCGGTGGACCACAGCGCGCCGGACTGCGCCGACCAGGACGACACCGATCCGGCGGTGGGCCTCCTGCCCACCTGCGTGCTGTCCTCCTGCGCCGAGACCCTGGCGGTGCGCGGCCCGGGCACGCCGAGCGGGGTGTACACCATCGATCCCGATGGAGACCTGGACCTCTTCGACGCCTATGAGGTCTACTGTGACATGGAGACCGACGGAGGGGGCTGGACGCTGCTCTTCGCCGCGCCGGCGGACCTCGCCCTCTACGGCTCCGGGTGGGACCCCTTCTTCACCCCCGGTGGCGCGACCGAGCTGGTGGATCCGATGGGGGAGGGCAAGAGCCTCGCCTGGGACGAGGTGGGCTTCCAGGAGATCCGCCTCACCGCGACCCGCCCTAACAGCTCCAGCCTAGTGACCGACACCGGGGCCTGGTGGGACACCATGCTGGACGTGGTGGGGAGCGAGATCACCTCCTGCTCGGGTCTGAGCCCTAACGGACGCCGGCGGTGGGTGAGCGACAGCCGCTCCGGCTCCTACTTCCCCAACGACTACCTGGTGATCATGTCCTGTGACGGCGACGGCGTGGATCGCGAGCAGTCGGGCGACAACTACGACGCGGCCGTCTTCTCTGCCAACACCAGCCACACCGACTACAACATGCAGGCGGGGGATATCGGCTCCGAGTTCCGCTGCGGTGGCGTCCAGGGGGACGGGGTGACCTCCGCTGCGGACAACCACCTCGCGGTGTGGGTGCGGTGACACCGACGCGAGGGGGCCGCGTCCCCCTCGCGTCGGCTCCCGGTGGGGGCGTGCCCCGCGTCACCGATCCCCTCCTGGGCTGAGGTGGAGGCTGTCGGTCTGGCGACGATCCATGCGCCGGACCGTCCTGTGGGCGTATCGTCATCCTTGAGCCCCTCGTAGGAAGACCCACCGCTGCGTGGCCTCTCCCAAAACGCTGGTTCGTCCGTAGCGTGTTGCGACGAAAATCGGCGTTCTCCCGTGGTGTCGGCGGCCTTGCCACGCGCAGAGGGGGTTCTTACGAGTGGCTCATCCTTCGGGCGGAGTAGTCTGTGGCATCAGGTCGACGACGCCTCCTGCCTGCGAGGGGGCAGCGCGTCGCTAGGCCCGTGGGGGATGTGGTCGTCAGCGTGCCCGCCCGCGCGCGGGTCCTTCCTCGCTCCTCTGGGCCCCTGCCTGTGTTACAACATCGGCTCTCTCCAGGAGTCCTCATGACCACCTACCACCCCTCGATGGCGCGTGCGTGGCGCGCCGCGCGGGTTGACAACGCCATGGTGCAGAGCCGCACCGCCCGCGTGCGGACCCGCTCCATCAAGACCACCACCAAGGACCACCTCCTGCGCCTGGCCCTGTCGATGGTGGACCTCACCACCCTCGAGGGGCAGGACACGCCCGACAAGGTGCGGTCGCTGGTGGTCAAGGCCAAGCGCCCCTTCATCGAGATGCCGGAGCTGCCCTCCTGTGCGGCGGTGTGTGTCTACCCGGCGATGGTCCCTTACGCTCGCGAGGCGCTGGACACGCACTTTCAGGAGCGCAGGGTCGGGCTGGCCTCTGTGGCCACCGGCTTCCCCTCGGGGCAGATCCCGCTCAACCTCAAGGTGGCCGAGACCCGCTTCGCGGTAGAGCACGGCGCCACCGAGGTGGACATGGTGATCGACCGCGGCGCCTTCCTGTCGGGCGACGATGAGCGCGTCTTCAACGAGATCGTCACCATCAAGGACGCGTGCGGTGCCGCCCGGTTGAAGGTGATCTTCGAGACCGGCGAGCTGGGCACCCTCGACAACGTGGCGGCGGTGTCCCGCCTCGCGATCGCTGCGGGCGCCGACTTCATCAAGACCTCCACCGGAAAGATCTCTCCCGCCGCCACCCTGCCCGTCACCCTGGTGATGCTAGAGGCGATCCGCGAGCACTACCTGGCGACCGGCCACATGGTGGGCATGAAGCCTGCCGGGGGCATCCGCGACGCGAAGCTCGCCCTGCACAACCTGGTGCTGGTGGCCGAGACCTTGGGATCGGACTGGATGACCAACGAGTGGTTCCGTTTCGGGGCCAGCTCCCTCGCCAATGACCTCCTCTTCCAACTCGCGCGGCGTGATGACGGCGGCAAGCACTACGTGTCCCCCCGCCGCTTCTCTGTGGAGTAGCCATGCAAGAGAGACCAGAGCTCAAGCTCTCAGGGGCGCTAGACCTCGCCCCCGCGCTGGAGAGCCACAAGGTCAAGGTGCCGGAGCACTGCGGCCACTACATTGACGGCGCGCTGCGACTCGGCAAGCCGGAGACCTATTTCTCCAACCTCAACCCCTCCACGGGGATGCCGCTCGGCACCGTCGCGGCGGCGGATGAGGAGGAGGTGGACCAGGCGGTGAAGGCGGCGCGGGCCGCGTTCCCAGGCTGGTCGGGCCTGTCGGGCCTGGAGCGGGGAAAATACCTGTTCCGCATCGCCCGGAGGATGCAGGAGCGGGAGCGCGACCTGGCGGTGGTGGAGACCATCGACAACGGCAAGCCGATCCGCGAGACCCGCGACATCGACGTGCCCCTGGCCGCGGGGCACTTCTTCTACTACGCCGGCTGGGCCGACAAGCTGGAGTACGCCTCGGGCGGCAAGCCGGTGCGTCCCCTGGGGGTGGCGGGGCAGATCGTCCCCTGGAACTTCCCGATCCTGATGCTGGCCTGGAAGCTGGCCCCCGCGCTGGCCACCGGCAACACCTGCGTCATCAAGCCGGCGGAGACCACCCCGCTCAGCGCCATGCTGCTCGCCGAGATCCTCGACGAGGTCGGCCTGCCCAAGGGGGTGGTGAACATCGTGAACGGCCCTGGAACCACCGGCGCCGCCATCGTCAACCACCCGGACATCGACAAGATCTCCTTCACCGGCTCCACCCCCGTGGGGCGGATGATCATGAAATCTATCGCCGGGTCGGGCAAGAAGGCGACGATGGAGTTGGGCGGCAAGTCCGCCAACATCGTCTTCGCCGACGCGGCCCTCGATCAGGCGGTGGAGGGGGTGGTCACCGGCATCTTCATGAACCAGGGCCACGTCTGCTGCGCCGGCTCCAGGCTGCTGGTGGAGGAGTCGATCAAGGACGAGTTCCTCGCCCGCCTCAAGCGCCGCATCCTGACGCTGAAGATCGGCGACCCCCTCGACAAGAACACCGACATCGGCGCGATCAACAGCCCAAAGCAGTTCGCCACCGTGCAGCGCTACATCAAGCTCGGGGTGGAGGAGGGCGGCACGCTCTGGCAGGGCGCCGCCTGTGACGCGCCCGACGAGGGCTTCTGGGTGCTCCCCACCCTGCTCACCGACGTCCACCCGTCCGACACGGTGGTCCGCGAGGAGATCTTCGGGCCGGTGCTGTCGGTGCTCACCTTCCGCACCCCGGACGAGGCGGTGCAGAAGGCGAACAACTCCGAGTACGGCCTGGCCGCCGGGGTGTGGTCCGAGAAGACCTCCAAGCTGTTCTCGGTCGCCCATCGGCTCAACGCCGGGGTGATCTGGGTGAACGGGTACAACATGTTCGACCCCGCCAGCCCCTTCGGCGGAATGCGCCACTCCGGCTTCGGCCGTGAGGGCGGTGTCGCGGGGCTATGGCCCTATATGGAGGTGGTGCGATGAGCCGCCTGCGCATCGACAAGACGCTCAAGTTGTACGTCAACGGCAAGTTCATCCGCTCCGAGTCCGGGCGGGTGCTCGCCGTCCCCACAGGGGAGGGTCGCGTGGTCAACGTCGCCATGGGCAGCAAGAAGGACCTGCGCAACGCCGTGCTCGCCGCGCGCAAGGCGCAGGGGGGCTGGTGCGGGAAGACCGCGTACAACCGGGGGCAGATCCTCTACCGCCTCGCCGAGATGCTCGACGGGCGCGCGGACGCCCTGCCCACCACCAAGGCTGACGCCGAGGCGGCGGTCGACCGCTTGGTCCACTACGCCGGCTGGGCCGACAAGATCACTCAGGTGCTCTCCACCCTCAACCCCGTCTCGCAGACCTATGTGAACTACAGCAGGGTGCGGGCGCTGGGGGTGGTGGTGGCCGCGCCGGATCCCAAGGACGGCCTGCTGGGGATGGTGGAGGCGATAGGCGCCGCCACGGTGATGGGCAACGGGCTCATCCTCCTCACAGACGCGGCTCAGGGCGAGCTGGCCGCCGCGCTCACCGAGGCGCTGCACACCTCGGACTTCCCCTCGGGGGTGGTCAACGTCTTCTTCGGGGACCAGGCGGAGCTGCTCGGCCACGCCTCCCGCCACGACGATGTGGACGCCCTGTACCTCGCCGGCGCCGCTCCCGCGGCGGTGGTCAAGGGGCTGGAGGAGGAGAACGCGCTGGTGCTCCGCAGGGTGCTGAAGGTGGCGAGCGCCGCGAAGCCGGCCGATCCGCTCCAGCTCCAGGTGCTGTCGGAGGTGCAGACCGTCTGGATGAGCGCCTACGAGAGCGCGGGCGGTGGCAGCGCCTACTGATCCCGAGTCCAAGCCTGCGGAGCGGGTCGCGCTGGCGCCCGCCCTGTGGGCTAGGTCGGTCGATGTGACGCAGGGAGGGCACGCGTGAGCGCCGCCACCTTGCCCCGGCGGTCCTCGCCTGCCGCGCGACCGTGGGCCGCGCGACCTGCCTCGTAGGACCCCCGGCCTGACGGCGCGGCCCCGCTGCCTTGAGACGAGGGCGCTCCAGGACGCGGCGAGGTGCTGCGGTGAAGATCGCTGTAGCGCCCACGTCGCGGCGCCCCGCACGTCGGCGAGAGGTCGTGGCTGTGTGACCCATCCTCCAGCCACGGAGGTGAAATCTCCCCGACAAGGTGATCCAGCCGCGAGGAGGTCCCCATGATGGAGCCCCTCGTAGAAGGTCCCACCGCTGCGCGGCATCTCCAGAGACGCTGGTTCGTCCGTAGCATGTTGCCACGAAAATCGGCGTTCTCCCGTGACGCGGCCGGCCTTGCCACGCGCAGAGGGGGTCCTTACGAGTGGCTCAAAGGGATCGCTTGGGATGCGGTGGCCCCTTGCGGGAGGCTCAGGGCCTTCGTGGACAAGCCCTTCACCAGCGAGGACCTGGTCGTGGCGCTGAGGCAGGTCACCGACGCCGCCGACTAGCCCGCTCTCACCGCCCTGTCAGCGCCGCGATGACCCCGTACATCTCCGCCCTGGCCTTCCCCACCGCCCTGGCGAGCGAGGCCTGGCCCCTGGCCCTGGCGAGGTTGTGGGCGCCCCGGCTCCCGTAGCGGGGGGCCCAGCCGAAGCGGACCTCGTCGAGGGCGTCCGCGGCGAACCTGGCGGTGAGCTCCCAGCAGATGCGCTCGAGCCCGGTGGGGATGGCGTCCCACTCCCCGGCGGTCAGCTCGGCCGCCTCGGCGTAGCCGGCCAGCGCCGCGCGGAGCAGGTCCAGGTCCAGGCGGGCCTCCTGGTCCTCGGTCGCTCTGTTGCACCAGGAGCGCAGGGCGTCGCCTAGCTCAGCGTCCAGGGTCCCCCGGGCGAGGGTGTCCAGGTCGATGAGGGCGTGGGCCTCGCCGCGCAGGAAGCGGAGGTTTGAGAGCTTGGGGTCCCCGTGCAGCGCCCGCGGCGGGAGGGCCCCGGTGGGGGGGAGGCGCTCCCAGGCAGCCAGCGCCTCGGCCGCGAGTGGCGCGACCTGATCGTAGAGCCTGTGGTCCCCCTGCCGCGACAGGGTCTGCTCCAGGGCGGCCATGTGGGCGGGGGTGTCGTGGACGCCGCCCCGGACGTGGCGGAAGGACCACTCCAGGTCGCTGAGCGCCGCGTGGAAGCGCCCCAGCAGCGCTCCCGCGCTCCGGGCCATCGCAGGGTCCGCCAGGGTGTGGTGGGTGGCGTCGCCGATCAGGGTGAGCAGGCGGAACACCCCCTCGCCGTCCTGGTGCCACAGGGCGCCGGACAGGGTGGGGATCAGGCGCGGTGTGGGGAGGCCCTTCGCCGCAAGGTGCTCGGTCACGGCGAGCAAATCGTAGTGGACCTCCGGGCGGAAGATCGCGGTGTTGAGCCGCTGGAGCACCCCAGCCGGCCCCTCGGGGCGTTCGACGATCCAGGTCTGGTTGATCAGCCCGTCCGTCACCGGGCGGAGGGTGGCGGAGTCGAGGCCCCAGGGGGAGAGGTCGGGCATGGTCTGTCCGTGGCTCAGCGAGAGCGGGTGTGGAGGATGCGCCACCTGCGGCCTGTGAGCACGCTGCGCCCCACTTCCTTGCGGGCCTGAGCGCAGCCGCTCCACCGCCAGGAGACCTGGTGGGTGTCGAGGCACAGGTCGAGGGTGCCCATGGGATCCAGGGGGCCTAGCTCCTTGAGCAGGGGGCGGGCGAGGTCCTGGTGCTCCGGCGAGAGGAGCCAGGGCTCCCAGGCCGCCGCGAGCAGGGTGAGGGCGGGGCCGGTCCAGTCGGCGGCGGTCAGCTCGGACACCAGCGGCATGGTGGCCAGCCCGTCCGCTGGCGCCTGTACGCAGCGATCTGCGTACAGGCGCGCCACCTGCCAGGTGGAGGGGGGAGGCTCTCCGGGGACCAGGGTGGACTCCAGCCGCAGCTCCAGCTCCCAGGCCGTGCAGCGCAGCCGCTCCGGCATGTCGGCCGTGGCGCGCAGGGCGTTGAGCGCCTCGGGGATCCGCGCGGCCTCGGCGAGGGCGATCGAGAGCTGGAGGGCGACCGCGCCGTCCCCGAGCGCGTCAGGGGAGCGCCGCTGGAGGTCGGTGAGCAGGGCGATCCGGTCCGCTGGGGGGCCTCCGGCCTGCCGCGCCGCCTCGGCCAGGCCCTTGGTGGCGGTCCGCCGCGCGATGAGGGCCTGCGCCCGCTCCGCTGGTCCCGCCTTCAGCCACCAGGGGTGATCGGGCTCGGTGAGGGCGAGCACCTGGCGGCGCGCCGCCTGGAGCTGGGCTGGATCTGGCGAGGCGGTCTGCTGGATCAGGTCCGCGACGCGGACCCACTTGGCGGGGCCGTCGGCGGTGAGGGGCCAGCGCCTGAGCAGCCCCTCCTGCAGGGCGATCGCCTGCTCAAGCTCCCCCGCCCCCTCCGTCGCCTCTGCGGTCTCGGCCCACAGGGGAGGGAGGAGGGCGGGGGGGCCCTCCCAGCCCTCCAGCAGGGTGAGCACCTGCACGTCGCGCTCCCAGGCGAGGTCGACCTGTGCCCTGGCGAGGGTGCGGAGGCTCTCTGTCCGCACAGCCTCCAGCGGCGCGTCGAGGGCTAGGGTCGCGAAGGCGCCGGCGGCATCCTGGTAGCGGCCCAGTCGCTGCTGGCACCACGCGCCCTTGTAGCGCGCGGCCTGGTACCACGGGCTCGCGGGATCGGCGGCGAGAGGCTGGTAGAGGGTCAGCGCCTCCTCGACGGCTCCCTCCTCGAAGCGGGCCTCTGCGAGGAGGAAGCGCGCCTGCTCCACCAGCTCGCCGGTGGCGGTGGAGTCGAGCAGGGTGCGGAGCACCGCCTGCCCCTTCGCGGGGTCGTACACGGTGGAGCGGGGCTCCATCAGGGCCCAGGCGAGGAGGTGCAGGATCTCGGGCGCCACCTGGTGATCTGGACCGAAGGTGTCGAGGAACCGCTCGCAGGTGCTCACCACCGGGCCCAGCTCCAACGCGCCGGAGGCGCCCCTAGTGGCCCGGTCGTAGTGGAATTCGGTCAGCAGCAGGTGCTCGCTCGCGGTGAGGGGGCGGGGGGCGCCCTCCAGGATGCGGCTGAGGGTGTCGGCAGCCGCCTGTCGCTCGATGCGCCGCACCTCCACCTCCAGCCGGACAGGCGCCAGCCAGCGCTCCTGCAGCCAGCGCTCCAGGGCGAGCAGGCCGCCCTCCTCGCCCGCGTGCTCCGTCGCGAAGGCGCCAGGCGCCGTCAGGTCCACCGTCTGCGACAGCTCGCCGGTGAGCGGCGTCAGGGTCGCGTCGAGGAGCAGCGGCAGGCCGGGGAGCAGGGGCAGGCGCTCCTCGGGGACCCCCGCCAGGTGGTAGGGGCGCAGGAGCGCCGTCAGGGTCTCCAGCAGGGCCCGCTGCTCGGCCTCCAGGCTGTCGAGCCGGGGGCCGCTCCTCCGCCAGGCGAGGTAGGCGGCCATCGCCCCAGGGTGGAGCCCCTGACCAGAGAAGGCGACGGGGCGGGCCCTGATCCTTGTGATCACGAAGCCCCCGTCAGGGCGCTCGGTCTGGAGGTCCGGTCCGTCCCAGCGCTCCACCGACACCTCGGGGCTGGGGGCTGTCGCAGCGATCCGCTCGGGGGCGTCCGCCAGCGCCACCCCGCCCCACAGGAGCAGGGCTAGCGCACCGGCGCGCATGAGACCTCGCCCTGGCCGTCGGCGGGGATCTCGACCCTGAGCGGCTCGATGTCCCTCCCCAGGGGGCTGGTGCAGAACACGCTGTGGGCCCCCGGCGAGAGCTCCTGTGCCTGGAGGGCGACAGGCGCCTGACAGGTGGTGCAGGGAGGCAGCGCCACCCCGTCGATGTGGACCGTCACCTGGTCGGGGGCCACCTCGAAGCAGTACACCGTCAGGGTCCCCCCTGCGCCGAGGTTGAACCCGTCAGGCGCACCGTCAGGCGCACCGTCAGGCGCACCGTCAGGCGCACCGTCAGGCGCACCGTCAGGCGCACCGTCAGGCGCACCG
>JAFGVK010000128.1 GCA_016938035.1 Deltaproteobacteria bacterium
CCTGGCCTGGGTCTTCGACCGCCGCGGCTCCCACAAGGCAACATTCGGGATGAGCGCCGCGGAGCTCACGCCCATGGCCTACCGGGACCGCCGGCTTCGAGAGAGGGTGGCCGCGTAGACGTGCCCGAGGGGCGGTAGTCGCGAAGTTGGGGACGCGCCTCCGGTGCTTGATGATCGGTCACGTCGCGAAGTTGGGGACGCGCCTCCGGTGCTTGATGATCGGTCACCCCGCGACTCGCGCCCAGTGGGCGAGGCGGGAGGGCTCCCCCCCAGGCCAGGTCGAAGGGCTGGGTGGCGCGGGGCGAGCGCCTCGAGGTCGAGGAGAGAGGGCGCGTGCGTCGCCCCCCTAAGCCAAGGCCGACCGACGAGGCCCTCGGGGGGCGAGTCAGCGCGACCCGATCCCCCACGGTTGGATTGGCCCCCCCCCACCGCCCCCCGACGGGCCCGGCTCGCACAGGCGCAGGTCCTGCAAACCAGGGCGGGTCGACGGCGCCACCCCCTACGTCGGATCGTCGAGCACGTAGGGCTGCCGCGTCAGGTCGACCACCGAGCGCCACAGATCCCCGTCCAGGTCGAGCTGCTTGGTGGTCGCGGTGAGCGCCTGCAGGGGGACGTGGGTGAAGCGCCCCCCAGAGAGCCCCACCACCATGTCGGTCCTCCCCGACATCGCGGCGTGGACCGCGTGCTCCGCAAGCTGCCCGCAGTAGACCGCGTCCGCGGAGTCAGCCGGGGCGGCGCGGATCATGTACGACGGGTCGATGTACTTGATCGAAGCCCCCGGGAGCCGCTCGTGGAGCGTATCGCGGAGGAAGATGCCGATGTCCGCCAGGCGCGCGTTGCCCGACGCGTCCTTCCCCGCGGCGTGGACCAGGTCCTGTCCGGCGCCCTCGGCCACGACCACCAGGGCGTGACCGCGCCGATCGAGGATCTCTCCCAGCACCTGCGCCACCCGCCGCACCCCGAAGGAGCGCTCTGGGACCAACACCAGATCCACCTCACCAGAGGCCAGGGCCGCGGTGGCCGCCACGAAGCCCGCGTGGCGCCCCATCAGCTTGACGATGCCCACCCCGCGGTAGGCCCCCTCCGCCTCTACGTGCGCGGCGCGGAGCGCCTGAGTGGCCACCCCGACCGCGGTCTGGAAGCCGAAGCTGCGCTCGACATAGGGGAGGTCGTTGTCGATCGTCTTGGGCAGGCCGATCACAGACAGCCGCCGCCCCCGCCGCGCCGCCTCCTCCGCCAGCAGGTGCGCCCCCCTCATGGTGCCGTCACCGCCCACCGCGAAGACGATGTCCAGATCCATCCGCTCCAGCAGATCCATCATCTGTCGCGCGTCCTGAGCCCCCCGCGAGGAGCCCAGCACCGAGCCGCCCCGGTGGTGGATCGCGTCCACCCTGTCAGGGTCGAGGAAGATCGGCGGGTGCAGGGTGTCCGGCACCATCCCCGCGTAGCCAAAGCGGAAGCCCACCACCCTGCGGACCCCGTACATCCTCCACAGGCTGCGGACCACCCCGCGGATCACGTCGTTCATACCCGGACACAGGCCACCACAGGTGACGATCCCGGCCGAGACCCTGGGGCCGTCGAAATAGAGGCGCTCCCGCGGACCCGCCAGCTCGAAGCGCGCCTCTCCCGCGCCGGCGGGGAGGGTGACCGTGACCCCCGCGTCAGCCGGCGTGTAGTCCGCGATGCCGTCCCCCAGCGCCGTAGAGAGCCCCAGCGGCGAGGGGATCTCGGCGAGACCCAGCTGACGAACCTGAAAATCCATCGAATGCTCCTAGGTGGAGGCTGCCTCGGGCGGGTGCGCCCTCAGGAAGTCCATCACCTCCTCCCTATCATCGGTGCACAGAAGCATCCCCTCGTAGGCGCGGCCAGCGGCCTGTCGCTGGATGAGGGGGAACACAGGGTAGCGCTCGGTCCAGAAGCTGCGCCCGAAGAAGACCATCGGGCTCACCCAGTCGAAGGTCCCGTAGTGGTTCTGCGCCGCGTCCTGGAAGATCTCCTGCACGGTCCCGGCCGAGCCGGGCGCGTAGATCACCCCGTGCAGTGCGATCGCGAGCAGCCCATCCTCGCGCAGGGAATTGGCGAAGTACTTGGCGACGTGGGTGGCGAAGAGGTTGGTGGGCTCGTGCCCGTAGAACCAGGTGGGGATGCCCAGCGACTCGTGCCCGTCGGCCCAGCGGCTCCGCACCTCCAGGGCCCTGTCCAGCCAGGCGGCCTCGCGCCAGTCTGGGGCCTGAGCCAGCACCCCAAGCGCCTCCAGCAGCGCTCCCTCCCCCTGGCGGCACATCCAGGCCCCCAGGTTGGCTGCCTCCATCGCACCAGGCCCACCGCCCGTAGCCACGAAATAGCCGTCGTCGCCCAGCGAGTAGCCCAGACGGGCCACCTCCTCATAGTCCTCGCCGCCCCGCTGCATCGCGTGGCCCCCCATGACGCCCACCACCCTGCGACCTCCGTCGGCGAGCAATTCCTTGAGGGCGCGATCCATCGCGTGGTCGTGGAGGCGCTGCGCCAGCGCCTGGACGATGGGCATCGCCCCGTCGTCCCCCTTGAGCGCCTGATAGTGCCGGTAGATCACAGAGTCCGCGGTGTGCTCCGAGATGCTCCCACGCACCCCTCGCCGGTATCCCTCCACCAGCTCCAGCGGGGTGTAGAGCGCGCGCCGGTAGGGGTGATAGGGCACGGCGTCCAGGCGGGGGAAGATCATCCCGCCGGTGTCGATGATGTGCCCCGCCGCCCCGGTGGGGAGCTTGCACCCCATGAACACAGAGTCCTGCGTCCGCACCACCCGCAGGATGGGCCCCAGCCCGGTGAGGTCCACGTCTCGGACCAACACCCCTATCAGGTGCCCGTTCCCGTCCAAATACTCGCGCACCTGCTCGGCGCTAGAGAGCTCTCTTCGCATCGGCATCAGCCCCCAGAAGACATGCGGTTGTCACGAGCGACCACGCCGACGGTGGCGGCGTTCTGCAGCGCCTTGCCCACCTCGCGGAGGAGCACGCTGGGGGTGTAGGGCTTGACCAGCAAGGGAACCCCGGGGATCCCAAACACCTCGCCCTGCACCCGATCGTCGGAGTAGCCGGTCGTGAGCAGCCCCCTCACCTGCGGCCAGCGCTCCTGTGTGGCCTCCATCAGCCTGGCGCCGGAGATCCCTGGCAGCACTACATCGGCGAACAGCAGCGAGACTGCGCCGTCCCGCGCCTCCAACTGGCGGGTAGCCTCCTCCGCCGACCCAGCCTCCAGCACTTGATATCCGTGGCCGGTGAGCACCCTCGCCGCAGCACCCCGAAGCTCCTCGTCGTCCTCCACCAGGAGCACCAGCTCACCAGAGGCCGGCAGCAGGTGGCGCCGCGGGTCCTCGACGGTCATCCGATCCTCCGTGCCCTCCGTCGCCGGGAGATACACGGTAAACGCCGAACCAACGCCAAGCGTTGACGAAACCTCTAGCCGCCCCCCGTGCTGCTGGACGATGCCGTACACCACCGACAGCCCCATCCCTGTGCCCTTGCCCTCCGGCTTGGTGGTGAAAAAGGGCTCCATGATGCGCTCAAGGAGGGCGGGCGGGATCCCCTCGCCCTCGTCCTCTACCGCCAGGGTGTGATGCGCCAGTCCAACTATCGTTCTTCCCGTTCGGACCGTGATCCTTCCCCCCGCGGGCATGGCGTCCCGGGCGTTGACCACCAGGTTCATCAGGACCTGCTCGATCTGCCCCACGTCGCCGTCGATCATCCCTCCATGGGGATCCAGCTGGAGCTCCAGCCGGATGTTCTCTCCGATGAGCCGCCTGAGCATCCTGCTCATGTTGACCACCGCCTCGTTGAGGTCGAACGGCGCGACCTCCGCGGGCTGCTTGCGCGAGATCGCGAGCAGCTGCCGGGTGAGCTGTGAGGCGCGCCCCGCCGCGAGGAGCACCTGGTCCAGGTCCTCCCTGACCGGGCTGGACCGGCTCACCCCGTCGCGGGCCATCTCGCCGAAGCCGATGATGGTGGTGAGGTGGTTGTTGAAGTCATGGGCCACCCCTCCCGCCAGTCGGCCAATGGAGTCCATCTTCTGAACCTGGAGCAGCTCCTGCTGCCCCCGCTCCAGCGCCGCCTTGGCCGCGATCGCCTCGGTCTGATCGACAAAGAAGCACAGGGTCCCCGGTGCCCCGTCCCACTGGTGCGCCACCCGAGACACCGCAAGCCAGCGCGGCTCGGCGGAGGAGGCGTGGACGAAGCGGATCAGCACCCCCTCGCCAGCGCCGGCCTCCCACAGCGACAGATCCTCCGGGATCACCAGCGTGCGCGCCTCCCACCCGACCAGCTCCGGCGCCTCCCGCCCCAGCATCGCGGCGAGGCGCTGGTTGACATAGCACCAGCGGCCCTCCGCGAGCACCGCCACCCCCTCCTGAGCGCGCTCCAGCACCAACCGATACTGTGTGTTGGAGGCCTCGATCGCCTCCACCTGCGCCACCCTCCCCCGCTCAAAGATCCACAGCACCTGGAGCAGCACCCCCGCCGCCGTCAGCCAGGCGAAGAAGCCGATCGGCGAAGTCAGCGGCTGCGCGTGGGCCGTCGAGAGCATCCAACCCGACACCTCCGCCACCAGGGCCAGGGCCCCCCCCAGCACCGCGACGAGGGACCACCACAGGCCCTCGAGCCCCAGCAGCAGCACCGGCACCACCAGCGAGAGGAAGAAGCCCGCCAGCACCGCCTCGTGCAGACCACCCCCCAGCAGGCTCGCGATGGTGAGCACCGCCATCCAGGTTCCGACCAGCGCGTGGGCGACCCAACGCTGGTAGCTGCTCCTCAAGAGGAAGTAGGCCGAGGCCCCCATCGCAACGGTGAGGAGCACCCCCTGCGCCGCCTCAAGCCTCGCGCCTCCCCACCAGAGCTGGGCCGAGCTGACCACTGACAGCGCCATCCCCGGGAGGGTGAGCGCCAGCAGCGCTCGGCGCCGCAGGGGCCCCCGCCCCTCGCCAACCAGCAGCCCGCCCACCGGCCTGCCCCCTCCCCGGTCCATCTCAGATCCTCTCTAGGACAAACTGCACCACGCCGAGGCCCGGCCCATCGAGCTGAGCGGAGTATCGGAAGCTGGAGATCCACACCGTGCCGCTCCCCACCGGGAAGGACACCAACATCGGGGCGTTGTTCTGCACCTGAGGGCTCATGCCCACCCTGTAGGGGGCCGCCCCCTTGAGGTACACGGTGGTCTCTGCACCCGCGAATTCCATCACCGGCCACGCGTCGAAATCGTAGCTCAGCTCCACCGCGGTGCCACCCAGGGCCGCCTCCAGCGCGCCGCTCACCACCTCGGCCTCCACCTGCGCCACCTCGCCGAGCTGTGCCGCGTCGGGGACCGTGTCATCACCGAGGAAATCGATCGGATCGGGCCAAAGGCGCTCTACCACGTCGTAGGACCAGTCGCTCGCGACCAGGGTGCCGCCGCCCTCGACGAAGGCGGTCAGCGCCCCCAGCACCGCGTCCACCTGCCCCGCGGGCGCGCTGCCGTCGCTGTCGTAGAGCACGTCCTCCTCCAGCGAGCCGCCGGGGAAGAACAGGGCGTCGTAGTCCGACAGGTGGGCCGCGTCCGAGAGGAACTGCACCAGCTCCTCGCCGGTCTGCCCGTTGACCAGCTCATAGTCCACCAGCCCCACGGCATCGAGCACCACCGGGAAGTCATCGTAGTCGCCCGTGATCACCGCGACCCTCGCCCCCGCCTCCACCCCACAGACGGGATCGTCGAGCGAGAGGTCCGAGCCCTCCACCTGGACAGAGAACATGTCCAGGGTCCGGCTCCCGTGCTGCACGAAGATGGTGTAGCTCCGGTCGCGAACCAGCTTGTCCAGGGTAAAGCGTCCCTCCGTGTCGGTGAGGGTGTCCACCGAGGCGTAGATCATCCCGGAGTCGTCGACCAGGTGGGTGTAGACCTGCGCCCCCTCCAGCCACTCGTGCCGGTCGGGATCGCAGATTCGCCCGGAGACGGCGATGTCGCCCATGACGTGGGTGTAGTCCACCTCGTAGAAGCCGTGCTCCGAGCACCCAGCGGTGAGCAGCGCCAACAGCAAGATCGCGCGTGACATCAGTAGGAGCTCCCAGGTACGAGGACGAAAATGTCGAGGGTGTCGAGGAGGATGCTCCCGTCCCCGATGACGTTGAGCGTGAGGAGGAAGATCTGATCCTCCGAGGTGGCGGCGACCGTCCCCCGGAAGCCGAGGGTGAAGTCGAGCTGCTGCCCAGAGGCGGTGCCAGAGAGGTGGTAGACCTCCGGGCTGATGCTCTTGACGAAGCCGTGGCTGTCCCCCACCACCTCGAGGGTGACGTCCGAGATCCGCACCGAGCCCACCAGGCCCGACACCGCGTTGACGATGGTGTCGCGCAGGGTGGAGGAGCTCCCGCTCCAGGAGAAGACCAGGTTGTCATCCGCGTACCCGTCGCCGTCCGTGTCCGCGCGAGAGAGGGTCGCGTTGGCCAGGTCGTTCATCTGAGCCAGCGGGGTGGACGAGCTCGCCGCGATCCCTATCAGGTAGGCCCCAGAGCCGGTGGCTGCGCTCACCACCGACGAGAAGCCCGCGGGGTGGGAGCAGCTGGGGTTGGGGACCCCGTAGCCCCCGTCGGGATCGCGCAGGTAGTTGTCGGTGGCGTAGACGATGACCGGCAGGGCATAGGGCCTGAAGCCCATGCCGCCCTCCAGCCCGCCGCCGGGGGAGGACGCCGCGTAGCTCTGCCCGCCGGCGCCACCGAAGGCGTCCCCCGAGTTGGCGATAAAGGGACGCACGTCGGTGTCCGAGTTGAAGCCGTGATCACAGGCCTGATCGTAGCCGCGCCCGGTGAGGGCCTGGTAGAGCCCTTCCATCCCAGACTCAGGGTCGTCGCCACCGTAGTGGAGGGAGATACTGGAGAGGGCGCTCTGCACCCTGCTGACGTCGGAGGTGATCTGCTGCTTGAGGATGAAGGGGCGGTCGCCGCGGCCCGAGTCGCCATAGGGGGAGTAGGCGTAGTCGTCGAAGGTGGCGACGCCGTACTCAGCGTCGGGCAGCGCCGCCGAGAGTGCCGCCACGATGTCGCCGTACTGCGCCTTCATCCCGTCGATCGTCCCGCCCATCGACCCCGTGGTGTCGAGGAGGAAGGCCACGTCACCCATCTGGATGTTCAGCTCGAACTCGAAGGCCTCCTCCACCGAGGTCCGCTCGGGCAGCCGCACATACAGCCCCTGGATCACCGAGCTGCCGTCCAGGGGGTTGGTCCCCGCCTGCACCTCCGCGCCGTCGGAGAAGCCGTCGCCGTCGCTGTCGGCGCTGTAGGGGTCGGTGCCAATGGAGGAGATCTCGCTGCGATCGGAGAGGCCATCGCCGTCGGCGTCATCGTCGAGGAAGTCGTAGGAGCCGTCCCCGTCCGTGTCTCGCGGCTCGGCGGTGACGTCGCCCCCGCCAGACTCCGCGCTGTCGAGGATGCCGTCATCGTCCGAGTCCAGGTCCAGGTAGTTGGGGACGCCGTCGCCATCCGCGTCATCGGGCTGGTCCTCCCAGATCGAGGTGCCCGCCTCGAAGGCGTCGCCCACCCCGTCCCCGTCCGAGTCCAAGTCGAGGTAGTCGGGGGTGCCGTCGCCGTCCGAGTCCAGCAGGGCGCAGCCCGCGCCGATCTCGATCTCGTCGAGGATACCGTCGCCATCGTCGTCGCGGTCCGAGGAGGCCCCCAGCCCGTCGCCGTCGAGATCGGCGGTGCCGTCCTCGGCGTCGGGGACGCAATTGCCGTCCGAGTCCAGGTCGCGGAAGTCGGGGATGCCGTCGAAATCGCTGTCCCAGGGGAAGGTGATGGGGTCCGCGTCCCCCGCCTCCACCTCGTCCCCGATCCCATCCCCGTCCGTGTCCACGTCGAGGAAATCGGCGGTGCCGTCCCCGTCCGTGTCGGGGGAGGAGGGGATCTCACCGGTGTCGTCCGCGTAGATCGGGGACTCGGGATCGACAAAATCCTCGTGCAGGTCGATGATCGTGTCACCATCCTGGTCCGAATAGAAGATCTCGGCCTGGCCATCCGGACCCTCGGTCACCAACCTACCGGAGGAACAGGCCATCAACGCGAGCACGATCGGCAAAGCAGCGGGCATGGGGGCACTCCACATCCGCCACTGTACCTGCGCTTCCTCTCCCCGTCTACCGGCCGCAATATTGCCGGGTCTTCAACGCATCCCGGCGACCTGTCAGTCCCCAGCGGCGGCCCCCACAGTCCAGCGCAGGGGGGGGAGCAGGGCGCGCTGACCACCGCTGGTGAGGGTGATGGGGGCTGAGGAGAAGGAGCCCTCAAAGGACGGTCGAAGCTTCAGTTCAACCTCCAGCACCTCTCCCGCACCCAGAGGACGGGTCTCCAGCTGCGCCACACCGCCCAGGTCCTCCCACGCGCGCAGCGCGCCCGCGGTGGCGGGGCTCGGCCCCTCCAGCGAGGTGCCGGGGGGGAGCCCCACCCTAAGCGACACGGACTCCCCTGACGGCGCGGCGAGGCGGACCGTCAGGGTGCCCAGCGCCCCAACCCGCAGGGGGCTCACCGCGCTCTCCAGCTCCACCCCAGGGAGGGCGTCCTCAGCGGTCCAGGGCACCCAGCTCAGCAGCTCCGCCCCCCAGGCCAGCCCGGGCACCTCCGGCTCGACCCGCACGGTCCAGCCCCCCTGCCCGCCGGTGGGCACCTCCAGCCACACGGCCTGACCGGGGTGAGAAGGGTCCAGCTCCCCCCGCGCCAGCGCCGCGCCGTCACGCTCCAGCAGCACCGCCACCGGCCGGTCCACCGCGACCAAGCCGCCCACCACCGCCTCCAGGGCCAGGGCCTCGACCTGCCCCGCGCCGAAGCCGGTGCCCGCCTGGTAGCGGCTGATCAGCTCGGTGAGGACCTTGTCTCCGTCGGGGCTCCCGCGGAGGGCGAGCGCCGCCCAGGCGAGCCCCTGCACCTCGCCCGGCCGCTCCCCCCAGGGGTCCTCCAGCGCCCGCGCCCCGTCGACCGGCTGGAAGGTCACCGCGCCCTGATCGTCCACCCGGACCGCCTGGCGCACCAGCTCCCGCAGCGGCGCGGCGGTCTCGTCTGAGATCAGCCCGGACGCCAGCACCACCGCGGCGGTGTAGCCGTCGTCCACCTCCCTCGCGTAGCGCTCCAGCGCGCCGCCTGCCCGCACCCTCGCCCCCCGCGCCTCTGGCGGCAGCGCCCTGGCGGCGGCGGCGGTCAGGGTGATCACCCCCTGCAGCGTGCCCCGCTCCGCCCGCGACCACGTGCCGTCGGCCCGCTGCGCGTCGCTCAGGGTCCGCACCAGCCGGGCCCGCAGCTCCGCCTCCTCGTCCCCCCCACCCATCGCCACTAGGAGCGCCACCGCCTGTGGCCCGGTGGGGGCCTGAGCCTGGCGGAGCAGGCGCTGCCTCGCCAGGAGCCGCGCGCGCCTTAGCCGCGCCTCGGGGATCTCCACCCCTGTGCGCCCGGCGAGCGCCTGGATCTGCGCGGTCACCGCCAGACCATAGACCCCCTGATCCGCCCCCGCGGCCACCCGCTCCAGCTCGGCGGTGAGCACCCCGAGCGGGCCGGGGTACACCCACAGGCGCAGCGCCTGAGTGCTGGGATCTGCCCCTTCGGGGCCGGCCAGCGGCACCGCCTGCTGCCCGTGGAGGGCCCCGCCGGTGCGCGAGCTCACGGGTCTGCCCTGCGGGAGCACCGGCAACACCCTGCTCATCGCGTCCACCCCTGGCAAGCGGGCCGCTACCCTGCCCTCACCCGAGCCGCTGGCGCTCAGGTGGACCACCGCCACCTGGCTCTGCCCGACGCCCAGGTCCAGCTCCACCACCCCGGCGCCGCTGAGGGCGCCGGCGCCCTCCACCGACAGGGTGCCCGAGGCCCCCTCGCTCACCGCCCGCACCGACACCGGGAGCACCAGCTGATCCCCCGCGTAGAGCGCCGCGGGGAGCGACACGTCCAGGTAGGCCGGCAGGGTGCCGTCGAAGGTGGTGAGCGCCCCCGCCTGCCCGCCCTGACGATCGTGGGCGAGCGCGAGCACCCTCCAGGTGGTGAGCGCGTCGGGGACCCTCACAGGGAGCTGGGTCGAGCCAGAGACTGGCACCTCGAGCCTGGGCTCCCACAGGAAGGACTCTGGGAACCACGAGCGCGCCGGCGCCGCGTCGTCCCCTCCCCCTGGCGCCGCTGGCTCCTCGGGAGGCTCCAGCACGGACAGCTCGTCCATCTCCATCGCCTTGGCCAGCTGCACCGAGGGCGCGGGCGCCCCCGGGGGCACGGCCCGGGCCTTGCGCTCCCCCATCGTCCCCTCCTCCTGGCGGGCGTAATCGGCCATCTCGGAGGCGGGCGCGCGGTCCCCCTCAGAGCCGCTCCGAGACATGCAGCTGGACAGCGCCACGAGGATCAACAGGCTGCGGCTCATCGTCCCACCTCCTCATCGACGTATCGCTGCCACCCCACCACGTCCTCGGGGAGGCGAGTCCCGTCCAGCACCACCCGGCGCGGGTCCACCAGCTCCAGCAGCGGCAGCGGCAGGGTGTCGAGGGTCAGCTCCCTGCCAAAGGCGTCCTGCACCAGCCGCCCGGCGAGGCGCTCGTCGGCGAGCACCGCCTGCCACTGCGCCACCATGCGGGCGGGGGTCATCTCCTCGCCCGTGGGCGCCGACTCCTCCCACGCCCTGACCCGGACCAGGAGCGCGTCCAGGGCGCGGTAGAAGCTGTTGGTGAGCACCGCCTCGTGGTCGGGGGCGGCGCGCCCGGTGGACCACAGGGCCTCGTCTCCCGCCGGGTCCATCGGGAGCTGAGTCACGCGGAGCACCGCGGCCCTCGCCGCCGCGTCGCCCCGCACCTGCCCAAGCACCAGCGCCTTGGGGTCGAAGGCGCCGAAGGCCGGCGCGTCGGCCCTGGCCCGCACCGTCACCCTGCCCTGATCGTCGGGCCCCAGCAGCGGGGCGAGCTGTCCGAGGGTCGCGTCCACCCCCATCAGGCCCACCGCCGCCGCCACCGGCGCGCCGCCCCGCTCGGTGCGCACCGTCAGCACGGCCTCCTCACCGGGGCGGTACACCGGGCGATCGGTGGACAGGCTCACCCGCAGCGGGGCCACGGGTCGGGCGTAGATCACCGCGCGCGCCCCGTAGAATTCCACGTGGAGGAAGCCCTCCGCGCCCTCAGGGAGGGTAAAGCGGACCCTGCGATCCTCCACCTCCGCCTTGGCGAGGGCCTGGCTCCCCTCCATCAGCTCCAGCTCCTCGGGAAGCTCGCCGTAGAAGTCGGGGCCGCGCAGCAGCTCCACCTCCACCTCCTCCCCCGCCCTGGCGATGGGGGGGCTGGCCCGCAGGCGCATCGCGGGGATGTTGCCCACCGGGAGGATGATCCTGCCCCCGGACAGCCGCTCCCCCTCTGGCGACAGGGTCCAGGCCTCCAGCTCGTAGCCGGTCTCGGTGGTGGCCTGGGGCACCTGCTCCCAGGGGGCGCGCGGCACCACCAGCGAGAGGCTGGCGCTGCCGACTCCCGCGCGGTCGACGGGCTCCCGCAGGCGCAGGCGCTCGAATTCCGACAGCACACAGGCGCGGGTAGCCCCCGAGAGCGCGGCAGCGGCGCTCAGGCCGAGCACCTCGATCGGAGCCTCCCCCGGCTCCACCCGCCACTGGAGGGTGAGCGCGGTCTCCCCGCCGCTCGCCTCGAGCATCGCCAGGCAGGGGCGCGCCCGCACCGCCGCCTCGCGCAGGGCGGCGACCACTGGCTCCACCTGCCCCACGCCGCTCGCGCTCACCGAGAGGGAAGGCTTCATCGGGTCGGGGACGCTCCAGGAGAGGTCGTAGGTGCGGAAGCTCCCCAGGGGGAAGCGCACCCCCCGCACCGCCCGCCCCACGCAGCTCCCGAGCGCAGACGGCTCCTCCACCACCCTGAGCACCTGGCCCCCAGGGGCCACCTGCACGCCCAGCCTGGCGCTGGCGCCCCCCACGCTGAGCAGGGCGCAGTCCGTGATCGCGGGGAGCGCCCCGTCGAGCGCACGCCGCTCTGCGAGGCTGAGACCCGCCCCCGTGGTGAGCTCGCGCCCCTGCGACAAGGTGGGCGGGGGCGCGGTCACCGGCCTGGGACGGTGGGGCGGGGGGGGGATCACCACCGTCACCGGGTCGCCGGGGTCGAGCTGCAGGGCGCCCACCCCGTCCTCATCCGTGCGCCCCTGGTAGCCGGGGGCGTCGGGCTGCCAGGGGTTGATCACCGTAAAGGGCGTGTCGGTCAGCGGCACCCCGTCGGGGGAGGAGAGGCGCAGGTAGGCGCGGTTGTTGAAGCCCCCAACCAGCCCGTCGCCCAGCTCGGTGACGGCCTCCACCAGCACCGGCCGCTGCGACAGCACGATCCTCCCCGTCCCGGTGGTGCTCTCGCCTGCCTCCTCGGTGACCGTGGCGCTCACCTGGAGCACCGCTCGATCGACCAGATCCGCGGGCACCTGCCCCAGCCTAAGGGAGAAGCGCCCCGAGGCGTCGGTGCGGACGCGGTGCGGGCCCTCCCACTCCAGCGGGGGCGGCCAGCGCCCCTCCCCCGCCCGGACGCGCACCTCGACCACCGCGTCGCGCACCGGCCCCCCAGAGGCGTAGCGCGCGGTCCCCTCCACCGTCACGGTGTCGCCCATCGCATACCAGCGCTGGTCGCTAGACACCTCGGCGGTCAGGCGGGGGAGCGAGAAGGGCCGCACGTCGAACTGCACCTCGTCCCGGGCCGCGCCGCTCTCCCACACCGCGGTCCAGGTGCCCTCCTCTGCGTGGCGGTCGAGGGGGAAGGAGCTGTCGGCGATCCCCCAGGGACCCGCCTTGTCCCGCTCCACCAGGACCTCCTCGCCCGAGGGCGAGAGGACCCTCCAGCGCCCCGGGCGCCCCTCCAGCGGGGTGAGGTCGGTGCGGCGAAACAGCACCGAGCGCAGGAGCACCTCCTGCCCTGGGCGGTAGAGGGGCCGGTCGGTGGCGAGGTGGGCCAGCGCCGGCGCGTACAGGGGCAGCTGCGCGTCCACGTCGACCGACTCGCCCCGCGCGGTGAGGGTAGCGCGGAGGGTGTACTCCCCGTCGGCCAGCGCCGCGGGCAGGCGCACCTCATAGCGCCCGTGCCCACGGTCCTCGATCACCTCAAAGCCAGGCACCGGGACGCCGACCTCGTCGAGCACCGCGAGCTCCGCCCGGTAGCCCCGCGAGAAGGCGTGCAGCTCGGTCCACGCGTCGCGCCCCTCGCCGAAGGGGACCCGGAACTCCGGCGTGACCTGCACCTCCCCCGAGAAGCCGCGCACCAGCCCCATCGCCCGCACCTGCCCCTCCAACCGCAGCTCCGCGTCCGGGCAGGCGTCGAGCCAGAGGCCGTGCCGGAGCCCGGTGCTGAAGCAGGGGAAGCCCACGCAGAGCCCGGTGCAGCCCACCAGGGCGAGGCCAGCGAGGCCGATCGCCGCCCCCACGGGGCGCCAGTAGGGTCGAGACGAGCGTGTGGTCATCCGTCACTCCAGGTGGGATCCCCGCCATCATAGGGCAGGAGGTCTCCGGTACGGACAGCAAAACCGCGCCGCGGTTCGCCACGGAGGCGAGAGGTGCCACCTCGCCGCGGAGGGACCGGCCCCCGGGGAGGCGGGCCCCTCGGGCCGCGGGGGGTTTGGAGGAGCGGGGCTACCCCTCTCGCCCACAGGTGCTACAGTCGGGCAGAGGAGGGGACATGGCCAGTCTCGAGTGGATCAACGGCGATCGGGTGCTGTACCGGCACCCACTGCGACCTGGGCGCGTGGTGCTGGGGCGCTCAGACCGGTGTGATCTCGCGCTGCCGGACGAGGCGGTGTCGCGAGTCCACTGCGTGCTCGACGGGCGCCCCGAGGGGTGGGTGCTCACCAACCGGAGCGGGCAGGGCACCAGGGTCAACGGGATCGAGGTGGAGCGCGCTGCGCTGGCAGAGGGCGACACCATCAGCCTGGGGAGCACGACCCTGCGCCTGTCGCTGGAGGACAGGGACCCCTCGCTCGACCGCACCGTGCCCCTGGCGGTGAGCCACCACGAAGAGCTGCTAGACGGCGACGAGGAGGGTGTCACCACCACCAGACCGCTGCTCCGCTTCACCGGAGGGCCCAGGGCGGGGGACGCGGTGAGCCTGAAGCGCTCCCGCACGGTGCTGGGGGCCGGCGAGGAGATCGCGCTGGAGGGCGGGCTCCCCCCCCGCAGCGCGATCCTCACCGTGTCCCGCTCCCGCCCGATGGTGGAGCCTGGGGCGGCGCCGGTCTACCTGGCGGGGCGCAAGGTGATCGGGATGACCCCGGTGCTGCCGGGCGAGGAGCTCAGGATCGGCGCGCACACCATGGTGATCCAGCCCAAGGCCCAGCGCAGCCCCCCCGAGGAGCGCGGCAGCTTCGGAGAGATGGTGGGGCGCTCCCTGGGGATGATGCGGCTGTTTGGCGCCCTGGCCCGTATGGCGGCACACGACGCACCGGTGCTGCTCAGCGGCGAGTCCGGCACCGGCAAGGAGCTGGCGGCGCGGGCGATCCACAGCAGCAGCCCCAGGGCAGAGGGTCCCTTCGTGGCGATGAACTGCGCCGGCATCCCAGAGACCCTCTTCGAGTCGGAGCTGTTCGGGCACGAGAAGGGCGCGTTCACCGGCGCGAGCAAGCGACAGGACGGGGCCTTCCAGCGCGCGGCGGGCGGCACCCTGTTCCTGGACGAGGTGGGCGAGCTGCGGCTGGAGGCGCAGGCCAAGCTGCTGCGCGCGCTGGAGTCGGGCGAGGTGCGGCGGGTTGGCGGGGCATCCCCCGAGTTTCCCGATGTCCGCGTGGTCTCAGCGACCAACAGGGACCTAGCGGGGATGGTGGCGGGAGAGCGCTTCAGGGCGGATCTCTACTTCCGGCTCGCCGTGCTGACCGCGCGGCTGCCCCCCCTCCGCGAGCGCCCCGACGATCTGGTGCCGCTGGCCGAGGCGATCCTCGCGCGCCACCACCCCGGCGCCACCCTGCACCGGGACGCCCTGGACCTGCTCGCCACCCACCGCTGGCCCGGCAACGCCCGCGAGCTGCGCAACGTGCTCACCAGGGCGGTGGTGATGGGCGGGCCAGAGGTGCGCGCGGAGCACCTGAGCTTCAACCCCTGGGCGACCGAGCGGGTGGGCTACGCCCCCCGACAGCCGACCGAGGCGGAGCTGCTCCAGGGGGCGCTCACGCGCCACGGGGGCAACCGCTCCCGCGCCGCGGCGGAGCTGGGGATGCCCCGGTCCACCCTGATCTACAAGCTGCGCAAGCTGGGGCTGGACGACGGGTAGGGCGCTCCCGACAGGGCGGGCGCGCTCGACGCGCGCCCCGGCGCGCATCCCCCACAGGGGCGCGCCGCCTCGCCAGGGGCGTGCAGCCTCACCCGGCCGAGGCGTCCGCCCCGCCGTCAGCAAGACACCCGATTCGCCTGGATGTAACGCTATTTTGAACGACGCCGTGGCAAGCAGCACCGACCGGCTCAGGCTCAGCAGCGCCTCGCAGGACGAGCCGCGCCAGGGGGACGTCGCGGGTGCGGGATAAACGAGCGAACCGCTCGTTATCGGATCATGCCTCCCGCGCCACACGGTGCGCTCGGTACTGCGGAGCCGCTGGCGAGCCGGTAGATTCACCGCGTTGTGTGCTCGGACCCGCCTTCCCGTCAGGCAGGACCTCCGGCCGAGGCCTTCGACCCCCCCGCCTCGCGATAGCCGTTGACTCGCGCGGCAGCTCCTGCGCGGTGAAGGACGGTCGCCTGACGCGCGATCGTCCGACTCGGGCTCTGCGGTGCAGTCGGCGCGGCAGGTTGGGGCAGCGCGAACGAACCCTCTTTGTCAACGCATGCGTCGCCCGGCGCGCGGGGCGCGAGGTCAGGCCGAGCGCTTGGCGAGCCGGTGGATCCACGGGGTTGTGTGCTCGGACCGGATCCCGTGTCAGGCAGGAGATCCGGCCCATGGGTCCACCCCCTGCTCACGATAGCCGCCGAGTAGGCTGGTAGATCCTGCGCCATGGACGACGTCCTGATCATGGTGACCGATCGGCTCGGGCTTAGCAGCCCCCGCCACGCCCGTGGAGAGTCCCGGCATGCGGCTATCACGAACGAACCACCGTTATCGGCGCAGGTCTCGCGCTCCACGCCGGGCGCTGAGTCATGCCGAGCCTCGGACCAGCGGGTGGTTCCACGACCTTGTGCGTCCGACCGGACCTCCTGCCTGAGAGGCACCGTGATCCTCGTTGACGCTCCCGCAACAGGTCCCGCCCGACGACTGAACCTGGCGCTTCTCTGCGCGTTCTTCGGCGTTCAGCCCCAAATCGAGCGGCACGGGACGGTTGACACGCGCGGCTAACGGTGTGGCCCAGGGTCTGCTCACCGCCTGCCGTGCTGGCGGAGGGTGAGGAAACTGCCAGCGCGCTGAAATCCGAACTTCCGACGGCCTGATGGCCGCCGCCAACGGGGCCTCGCCCTCCTTCGTGTCCCCCGCGGGGGTGGGGGACTGCGTCCCCCACCCGGGCCCCCCCTGCTGGGGGCTTGTCGCCCCCTTCCCCCCTGCGTGATCGGGCGCCACCTCCCGTGGCAGAGGCCCCCCGGGATTGCGCTGCTGGCTCGCTCGACACGGAGGCCGCTGTCCCTGTACCGGAGGCCCCGCCGCATGCCCCGCCTGGGCGAGATCAGGATCAAGGCCCCGAGAGGCAGCGCCTACCTGTCCCACAACCCGGCGGCGCCGCGGCCGCTCCCGCCACGGGGGCCTCCACCGCAGGGACCGACGCGGTCCCTGCGGGTAGCACCCACTCATGCCGGATCCACCAAATTCACCACACAGGGGAGATTTTGGGCTAAGAGGCGTGTCCCCCCCCCTGGCTCTTTCCGGCTGAGCCCATCCCGTCCAGGAGCGCGGAGTTGTGGGATCCAAAGCCGCGTCCCCGATGGGCGCGTGAGAAGGCTCCCCTGGCGCGGCGGTTGGGGTGGCGAGCGGGGAAATTGGTAGGCAGTGCGTGCATCCCGTTGGTGTAACCGTGTTTTTGATGGAATCGGATCGAGTGGGTAGCAGGATGCGCCCCATCCCGCAGGATCCCAGGCCGCGCTACGGAGGGGCGGGGCGACGCCTGTGTTCCTCCACACGCTGGGCCTTCGACGTCAGAGACCGCAGCTTGTACCTTGGGGGGGACGCGGGACGCGCGGTCAGACGGCCCACCTGACGACACGGCCCGGGACGCTAGGCGGGCCGCGAGACGACGCGGCGTGCTACTCAGGAGCTACGCCGTCGGAGTCCTCGTTGCGGAGCCACCTGTCACCCCACCGCCATGTCCCCGGACTGGACCGCCGGGGGGCCCAAGTACCGCGGATCCCTCGCGGCGTCCGCACCGCGCACGGCAACGAGGCGCCGCGCGCGGGCGGGGGGGCGGCGCGGGCGGTGGCGAGGCGCCGTCCGAGCGACCAGCCCTCGGGTCGCTCAGCGCGGTGGGGTGCGGCGCCGAAGCTCTCCCCCCCGGCGAACACCCAGGCCCTGGCCTGGGCGCCGCCCGCTGGGCGGGGGGCCACCGCGCCGCCGGGTCCCACCGGCCGAAGGGGGGTCTGAGGGTGTCCCTGCTCACCCGCCTCTGGCGCCCCGATCCCGAGGCCCTCCAGCGCGCGGGGAGGGTCCGCGCCCTGCTCTACGTGCTGCGGGCCGGGCACACCACCGCCTTGCGGCGGCGCGCAGCCCTGGCCTTGGGAGCGACGGGTGCGATGCGAGCGGTGCCGCGGCTCCTCAAGACCCTCGCGGAGCCGGCGCTGCGGGACGCCAGCGCCACCGCCCTGGCCAGGCTGGGTGCGACGGCAGCGGCGGACCCCATCAGCCGCTTCCTGCCCGACCCCGACGCAGCACCTTGGGCGGTGCCTGCGCTGGAGGCCCTGGGGTGGGAGCCGCCTCCCTCGGCGCTGGGGGCGTGGCTGCGGATCCGCCAGCGGCGCTGGGAGGCGCTGATCGGCATGGGTCCCCCGGCGATCGGACCGCTGCTGGCTCGGCTGGCGGAGCCCAGCGCGACCCAGGCCGCAGAGGCCCTGCGCGCCCTGGGCTGGGAGCCCACCCAGGACGGGCTGGGGGTGCGCGCCTGCCTGCTGCTGGGCGACCTGGAGGGCGCCGCGGCGCTGGGCCCGCTCGCGGTGGCGCCGCTGCTGTCCGCAGAGGCGGACGACGACGCGCTGCTCGCGGCCCTGGTGTCGGTGGGGAGCGAGGCGCTGGAGCCGCTGGTGGCCGCCCTGGACGATCCCCTCCACCCGCGCAGGGTGCTCGCGGTGCGCGCCCTTGGGGCGCTGCGCCTGCCCAGCGCGGTGCACGCCCTCACCCCGCTGCTAGCAGGCAGCGATCCGGCGGAGGTTAGCGCCGCGTGCCAAGCGCTCGGGCAGATCGGGAGCGCGAGCGCGATCAACCCCCTGTACAGGGCGCTCCAGGGCGAGGCCCCGCGCGACGCGGCGCGGGCGCTGGCCCAGATCGGCGGAACCAAAGCTATCAACCTGCTGATCGGAGCGCTCCACCGAGCCACTCCCCCAGTGACGGTCGCCGCGATCCGGGCACTGGGGGAGGCGGGAGATCCACGGGCCACCCGGCCACTGCTCCCCTTCCTCGGCCACCGCCTGTCCCTGGTGCGGCTCCACACCACCTTGGCGCTCGGCAGGCTGGGCACCCGCACCGCAGTGGATGAGCTGTCCCTTCGGCTCCTCGACGACACCAGCGGGGACGTGCGCGAGGCCGCCGCGAGCGCGCTGGGGCAGATCGGCGATCCCCGCGCGCTGCGGGTGCTCATCGCGGC
>JAFGVK010000019.1 GCA_016938035.1 Deltaproteobacteria bacterium
GACGGAGACGGCCACGGCGCCCAAGACACCCTGCAGGCCTGCGACGCCCCACTGGGCTACGCCGCACTGGGCGACGACTGCGACGACCGCGCCGCTGACATCTCTCCCTCTGCGGTCGAGGTCTGGTATGACGGCGTTGATCAGGACTGCGACGAGGCAGACGACTACGACCAAGACGGGGACGGCTCTCAGGCGTACGCGTCTGGCGGGGTGGACTGCGACGATCTAGACCCGCTGAGCCTCGGCGACTGTGGCGGCAGCCCGGACACGGCGGTGGTGGACTGTCAGGAGGCATCCGACATTGTGCCAGGCGCGACCAACGGCCTGTTCTGGATTGATCCAGACAGCGACAGCAGCACAGCCCCTTTCCAGGCCTACTGTGATGTCGAGTCGAGCGCGGAGGCGTGGACCCTGATCATGCGGCTGGTCAACGCCAACTTCGAGTACGAGGATCCGCTCTGGACCACCGAGGCCCTGGTCAGCGAGGACGTCTACGCCCTGGACGTCGACGGAGGGTCGAAGTATCCCGCCTTCAACGCTGTCCCCTTCACGGTGCTCCGCAGCTCGACGCTGGACCTGAGCGACGCGTTCACGGAGGACCTCGGCACCGAGTACCCCAGCGCGCTGGCCCTGTTCCAGGACTCCGGCGCAGAGCTCGGCACCCTCCCGGTTCCCTACTGGAACAGCATCGTGCAGGACTTCTCCAAGTCCTGGGGCTGCACCACCTACAACAGCTACGGCGTCAACCAGAAGGACTACCTGGGCGTCGCCTTCATCAGCGGTGGCGCCCTGTGCGACTGGAACGGCGGCGCCCGCTGGGGGCAGCGTGTCAACGCCTACCACGGGGGCACGGGGAACCACGCGGGGCAGGGCTGGGGCATGTACTCCACGATCAGCACCGGCGACGCATATCGCGGGATCAGTCAGCTCCTCTGGGTGAGGTGAGCGCGAGGGCCCGCCCAGGCTGCCCGCCCGCCACCTCGCGCCGGGGCGGGCGCCGACACGCCGCCCTTCCCCGTGCCACCTCGCGGGTCGGCCCCTGGTGCCCGCACATCGCGCCCGTGGCAGACGCCAGGGTTGAACCTTGGACGAAGAGAAGAACAACGCTGGTCCAACCGCCACACGGGCCGAGTCCCCTGGCCGTCCGGTGGTGTCCACCACCACGGGCAGCGCCCCTAGCACCTCGCCAACCTCCACGCACTCAACCCAAGTCCAAGCCTACCGGATCCTGGCGCGCGACCTGAGGGCTTCCTCGGTCCCATCGAGGCAGCGGGGGCTCCCGAGGCCCCCCCCTCCTCACCCTCGGGGTGCACGCCCACCGCGCGCCACCGAGTCTCTCGACCAGGCTCCGGCATGAGCCGCTGAGTCCGGACGGACCTGTGCCATCCCTCGCCGTCCCGCACTGTCCCCCCTGGCAGCCGCGAGCGCTCCTCAGAATTCTACCAGGGCACCGCAAGCGGCGCGGCGGGTGCGCGGCGTGGCGCCTCAGCGCTCCTCGACCGACCACCGCCTCACCGAGGAGCGGCAGGGCCCACGTCGCGAGGCGCTCCCCGCAGCGCGCCCAGGAGCCACCCCTTGCGAGGCAGCCGCTGAGACCCACCCCTCGGGCACCGCTGACTCGCCCCGCGAGGGCCTCGTCGGTCGGCCATGACGTAGGGTGGGCTACGCCTGCGCCCTCCCTCCTGGCCCGAGGGGCGCCCGCCGCACACGGGCTACGGAGCCTTTCAACTCGGCTTTGGAATGAGAGGCCCCCGCGCTCGGGCCACTTGCGGAGAGGGGCGCCCCCCTCCCAGCACTTTCCCCAACCGCGCGACCGCGATACCCCTGCTCGGAGTGGGGGGATGGCGCGCCACATGATCCTACCTATGGCGCGCGGATCCGAGGCCGTGATACCTGAACCCCCTTCGCTCGCGTCCTTCTGCAGGAGATCCAATGCGCACAGCCCTTCCCCTCGCCCTACTGCTCCCCCTCGCCCTGCTCGCCTGCAACAAGGAGGAACCCACCCCCGTGGACGCAGACGGAGACGGCTTCGCGGCGGACGTGGACTGCGATGACGCCGACGCCGCGGTGAACCCTGACGCCGACGAGATCTGCGACGGCGTGGACAACGACTGTGATGGCGAGACCGACAACGAGGCCTCCGACATGTCCGCGTGGTACCTCGACGGCGACGGCGATGGCTACGGCTCCCCGGGCACCTCCCTCGACGCCTGCGACCAGCCCCTCGGCTATGTCGCGGACAACACCGACTGCGACGACAGCGACGACAGCTTCCACCCCGGCGCCACCGAGGACGACTGCACCGATCCCGCGGACTACAACTGCGATGGGCAGGTCGGCTACGCTGACGCTGACGGTGACGGCTACCCCGCCTGTGAGGACTGCGACGACAGCGACGCGACCATCAACCCGGCCGGCACCGAGGCCTGTGACGGCGTCGACAACGACTGTGACCAGGAGATCGACGAGGCGGGCGCCACTGGCGAGACCGCCTGGTTCGCCGACAGCGACCACGACGCCTTCGGCAACGCCCTCTCCTCGCTGAACGCCTGCTCCGCGCCAGACGGCTACGTCGCTGACTTCACCGACTGCGACGACACTCAGGCGACCACCTACCCCGGCGCACCGGAGCTGTGCGACGGGATCAGCAACGACTGTGACCTAGCCATCGACGAGGGCGTGCTCAGCGCCTTCTACCTCGACGCGGACACCGACGGGTTCGGAGACGCCAGCGCCACCGTCGAGGCCTGCGAGGCCCCCGAGGGCTACGTCACCGACAACACCGACTGCGATGACAGCGAGGGGGCGTCCTACCCTGGAGGGACAGAGATCTGCGACGGGATCGACAACAACTGCGACACCGGGGTCGATGAGGGGGTGACCTCGCTCTTCTACCTGGACGCCGACGCGGACGGCTTCGGTGACGCCGCCAGCGCTGTGGAGGCCTGCGCGGCTCCCGCGGGGTACGTCACCGACAACACCGACTGCGTCGACGGCAACGACGCGGTCTACCCAGGCGCCACCGAGGTCTGCGATGACGTGGACAACGACTGTCTGGGCGTGGTGGACGAGGGCTTCGACAAGACCTGGTACGCGGACACGGACGGGGACGGCTACGGCGATCCCGACGCGGTGGTCACCGCATGCGACGCGCCGGCAGGCTACATCCGGGACCACCTGGACTGCGCGGACGGCGACGCCGCGGTCCACCCCGGCGCCACCGAGGTCTGCAACGGGCACGACGACGACTGCGACACCTTGTCGGACGACGACGACGACTCGCTGGACCTCGCCTCGGCCACCACCAGGTATGCCGACCAGGACGGCGACGGCTATGGTGACGACCTCGACGAGATGACCAGCTGCGATGCGCCGGCGGGATACGTCACCGACAACACCGACTGTGAGGACTCCCCCGCCTTCGCCTTTGGCGATCTGATCGCTTCGGACGTGCACCCCGGCGCCGCAGAGACCTGGTACGACGGCTACGACCAGGACTGCTCGGCGAGCGGCAGCGACTTCGACCAGGACGGCGACGGGCACGAGGCCATGGACTATGGCGGGGACGACGTGGACGACACCGACGTGACCTGCTGGGACGACTGCGGCGCCGGAACCAACCCCCACCAGGCGGTGACCGACTGCCTGAGCCTGCTGGAGGACCACGGGAGCGCGACCGGCGTCTACTGGGTGGACCCAGAGAACACCGGTTCTCCCTGGGAGACTTGGTGTGACATGGATGTGGACGGCGGCGGCTGGACCCTGGTCGCCTACGCCGGGGACGTCTCGGTCGGCTTCCCCAGGATGGACATCGACGTGGGCAGCTTCTCTACCACCGACAGGGCGGGCAAGGCCTCCAAGGGCGCGCTCCCCATCGCGAGGCGCTCCACCGAGATGGCCCTCGCCTACCACCCCTCCACCGAGCAGGGTGGCGCGTTGGGACTCACCACCGACACCGTGTCGATGGTGATCCCCGATCCGAGCGTGCTGACCCTCGCCACCACCGCCAACCAGGGGACCTGCACCAGGGTCGAGGCCAAGCGGGTCAAGCCAGACGGCTCAACCTTCATGTGCATGGGCAAGCGCTCGTTGGGCACCGAGGGGATCTCCGCAGAGGACTGCAACCAGGCCAACGACCTGTTCCACGCCGGCGTGTGGACCCACTCCTTGGGCGGAAGCTACCGAGTGGGGACCAGCGACGAGATCTTCGGGTACGGCCTGTTCCGCTTCGAGTCCACCTGCAACTCCTGGCCGGACACCTCGCACCACTGGTTCGTCGACACCAACAGCTTCAGCTGGCAGCCCTCCGAGACCGTCGCCTACCCGGCCGTCGTCGACGGCACCACCTCGATCTGGTTCCGCTGACAGGCCGGACGGGCTGGGGACTCCCCAGCCGGCGCCGGTCTCGCGCGCGGGGAGAGCGCCTCCGGGCCTCGCAAGTACGTCACCCCGGTCAGGCCGGTCTCGCGCGCGGGTTGAGCGCCCCCGCAGCCTCGACGGCTGCGGGCCGGCGAGGCGGCGACCGCGGCGCGGGAGCGCGCTCCCCTTGGCCCGACGCGATCGAAGCCCAGGGCGCCCCGTGCGGCGAGCGCCCCGGGCGCGGCCTCCGCTCTACAAGCGCGGCAGCGCCAGGCAGCGGGCCCCTCGCGGTCGATCCGCTTGACGCAGGTCCTGCCTGCCTGCCCCGCGCGCGGACGACGCCCCCGGGGGGCGGGCCAGCGCCGGGGCATCGCAGCGATCCTCGGACAGGAGGTCCGGTCCGAGCGCACAACCTCGTGGAACCACCCGCCTGGCCGAGGGCCGGAAGGACCCAGCGGCCGGCGCGGAGCGCGAGGCACGCGCCGATACCGGTGGTTCGTTCGTGATAGCACCCAGCCGGGACGATCCACGGGCGTGGCGGAGGCGGCGAAGGGCTGCTGAGCCCGGGCCGATGGACCACGATGGCACTGGTCCATCAGCCGGACAGTCTCACAAGAAGCGCTTCATCATTCCAATGGAACCATCAGATGAAGTTGCTCGCCGGATCTTCCAGACTGTAAACGGGCGCTGAGTCGCTAGGAGCATCGGCGCGTGGCCGCCGTTCCATAGGGAGGAAGCATACTTTGGTGCGCGACGAGCGTAGGGACAAGGACACGCGTCGAGAGGCCAGCGGATCGGTGCCACCACGATCATCACGACGCCATCTATAGCGCCGGATCATCCTGGCGAAGCGGCGGCTATCGTGAGCGGGGCACGGACGCACGGGCCGGAGGTCCTGTCGGATGGGTCCAGGCCGCCCCGGTCTACGTCACCCTCGTCGGCCGAGGCGGGCGCTGTGTCCACCCGACCTCGGGGAGGTGGGGCACGCGCGCCCCACCATAGGGCGCGGCGTCCCACTCTCCATCACCGGACGCAGGGGGACTCCCGCCGGGTGTAGTCCACAGTCCGGTCAGGCACCCAGGGTGCCCACCGCGGGGGCGCCCCACCGGCCCGCCATCGCGGCGACCGGCGTCAGCCCTCGCAGCTCCTTGGGCTCGTGTCGCCACAGGCC
>JAFGVK010000129.1 GCA_016938035.1 Deltaproteobacteria bacterium
CCTCAGCGATGGTGCCGTCCATGTCCATGTCGATGGGCTCCTCCTTGCGACAGGCGAGGAGCGACAGGGCGAGGAGCGAGAAGAGAGGAAGCGCGCGCATCGAGACTCCAGGGTGTTCCGGCCACGCTAACCGATCCCACGCGCTGCTGCTCGGGTGGGCGGGAGGCGCCAGGACCGCGTGCGCGGGGGCGATCCGGTCGCGGCGGAGGCCAGCGCGAGGGGGCACGCGGACGACCCCACACCCAAGAACAGCGGTCAGCGGGGGCCCTCAAGCCCATTGTCGGAGCGCCCCCTGGGGAGAGGAGCGCGGGATGGCAGGGGGCGCCGTCGCGCGTGGACCACCGGCGGGGCCGGCCAGCGCGGGGGTCACGGCGCAGCGCGAGACGAGCGATCTCCACAGGGTCCAGCCCTGGCGCCTCGTCGGTTCACGCACGTCGCCGGAGCGTCCCCCCGAAGGAGGAGGCTACTGCCGCGGCTGGCGCTGCTCCTCCTCGTCGACGAGCAGGCACCTGTTCCCAATTCACCCCTTCAGGACCGGGTCGCGCGGACGGTCCCCCGAGGGCCTCGTCGGTCGGCCTTGACCTAGGAGGGGCTCCGCCTTGCGCCCTCCCTCCTCGCCCTGCGCGCCACCGAGCCTCTCGGCCTGGCGTTGGTGTGACCCGGTGCGGATCGTCCGAGTGCTCGAACCAAAGGTGGCCGAGCGCGTGCAGGGTGACCCGCGCACCCTGGTCCGCCGGGCTCAAGATCAACGCGCCCTGGCGCTTCCCCCGGTCGTCGCAGCAGTCGACGTAGGCCAGCGCGGTGCTCATGCGGGTCCCCGCACCCCGAGCTCGCCCCGGTCGTGGAGCAGCGTGGAGCCGCAGGCCCCCTCCTCCAAACGGGGGGCCTCGAAGGCCAGCGCCCCCACTAGGCGGTCGCTGCCCGGTTCGCCTCGGTGTCCTGGTGCAGCCCGAGGCACACCGCGCTCCGTCGAGGTCCGGCACCTCAAGCAGCGCGAGGGCGGCGCCGGTCCAGCACCAGCGCGATCAGGGCGCCAGCCCCCTGCGGGCGGAGGACCCAGCCGCAGCCCGCGAGGGACGAGGCCCCTCCCCTCGCACGGCGCCATCCGGGCGCGTGGTTCCTCCGCCGCGAGGCCAGGCGGTCCGCGCTCACCGCGGCGGAGGGCCCCTGTGGAGGAGCCCAGGCCGGACCCTCGGCGCGGGCTACCTGCCGTAGACCAGCATCAAGGCGCTGTCGCCAGGGTTGCCATAGTCATCGGTGCTGTAGTCCCAGTCCTGGGACGCGGTGTTGTATCCCGCGCCCAGGCCAAAGTTGTTGTCGTGGTTGCTGCCGTTGTTCAGGGTGGTGATCATGCTGTTGTCGTCCGAGCCCATGATGTAGCCACCGACTGTGGTGTCTCCGTCGTTGTCCTTGCAGCGGAACTTGAGAGACGCGTCCGTGTAGCTCTGCGCCCAGTCTCCCGTCCGCACGGTGGTGCCGCAGCTCATGGCGCAGTCCGCGTCATCCTCAGAGTGGCGCTGGAAGGCCCACACGGCGGGGTGGTCCTGAAGGCAGCCGGCCGTTGACACCACCCCCACAGTCCCCGGCAACACGCCGGACACCACCCGCACCACCATCAGCTCGTCGGTGCCCATCTCAGACCAGGCCCGGCTCTTGGCGTCCGAGGCCTCTGCGGGATCCTCTGGGGCGCCAAAGGACCCGCCGGTGTACCAGTGGGAGGAGTAAGATGCCCAGCGGCTGTTGCCGTCCGCGTTGGTCATCTTCGCCAGCAGCGTCCAGCCACCGCCTTCAGTCTCCATGTCGCAGTACACCTCGAAGGCGTCGCTCGGGTCCATGTCGCCGTCGGGATCGATGCGGTAGACGCCGCTCGGCGTGCCCGCGCCGCGCACCGCCAGGGTCTCGGCGCAGGAGCGCTGGATGCAGGAGGGGAGGAAGCCCACCGCAGGGTCGGTGTCGTCCTGATCCGCACAGTCGGGGCTGGTGTGGTCGAAGGGGACGCCGTCTCCGTCGCCGTCGTTGCCGTCTACGAAGTCGCAGTTCTCGTCCACCCCGGTGCCGAAGGTGTCCACCGCCGCGGGGTTGACCGCGCCAGAGGCGTCATCGCAGTCGTCCCCCCCATACGCGATCGCGACGTAGCCGTCACCATCCAGGTCGCTGAGGCCGTTGGTGGCGCAGGAGAAGGGCTGGTCGAGGGCCTCGGTGGTGACCTCCCAGCGGGCACCGTCCTCTGGGGTGATCTGCCAGATCCCCGAGGTGTGATCCGCGAGCAGCACCTCGCCCTCCCCCAGCGGCGAGGGGCAGAGGCCGTAGTCGTAGAGCGAGGTCATCACCGCGCCAGCGTTGCCCAAGGCGTCGCTCCGCATCAGCGCGGTGACGTTGCCCGAGCCCGCGTAGAAGCCCCCGTTGTTCGCCGGCACCAACCCCCAGGGGCCGTAGGGGAAGGAGACCGCGTCCTCCCACAGGCCGGTGGAGGGCACGAAGGTGCGGAGCATGCCGTCCGCCGCCACGTACAGGGTCTCGTCCCCCGCGAAACGCACTACGTCCTTGAAGCTCTCTGGCGCGCCGCTCACCAGCACCGAGGAGCTGCCACTGGCGGGGTCCACCTCCACGATGCTCCCGTCGAAGGTGGCGAGGAGCAGGGTGTCGGTGCTCAGATCGTACCACAGCCCCGCCGCGGAGGTGTAGCCGCTGAGCACAGGCCAGCTGCTGCTCCCGTCCGCCGCCACCGCCACGATCCCCTGGTTGAGATCCGCGGCGTACACCGTGCCGTCGGGCCCCACCGCCACGTCGAGCAGCTCGCCGAGGCCGTCCACGCTCCAGACCACCGCGCCGCTGAAGTAGTCCACCGCGTACAGCTCGCCCGCGAAGCGGGACCCGGAGTACACCAGCAGCGGCCGGTCCTCCCCGTCGCAGGTGTCGTCCTTCCCGTTGCCCGGGATCTCTCGGGCAACGGGGTTCGCGTTGGCGTCGTCGTCGTCGCAGTCGGTGGCGTCCGCCACGAAGCTCGCGGGGGCCACGCACTGGGTGCGGGTGATGTAGAAGTGGCCGAAGCCATCGCCGTCCGCGTCCAGGTGCCACACGGTCTGATCCACCGCCCGGTCGTCGACCAGGGTGTTGCAGTCCTCGTCCACCCCATCGCAGTGCTCGGGGGCGCCGGGGTGGACGTTCGCCAGGGCGTCATCGCAGTCGTCCTCGCAGGCCATGTAGCCGTCGCCGTCCACGTCCGACTCGTCCGCGGGCAGCCCGGCGTCGCAGTCGTTCGCGAGCCCGTCACAGCGCTGCGGGGCGCCGGGATACACCGAGGCCTCCAGGTCATCGCAGTCTGTGGTGCTGGAGACGTACCCGTCAGGGGCCTCACAGGCCCGGAGCCCCACCCCTGGCCGACCGAAGCCGTCCCGGTCCGCGTCCAGGTGCCACACCGCCGCGTCCACCGCGTCCGCCTCGTTGATCTGCCCGTCGCAGTCGTTGTCGAAGCTATCAGCGCAGGTCTCCGCTGCGCCGGGGTGGGCTGCGCCCTCGGCGTCGTCACAGTCGCGGCTGTCGGCCACGTAGCCCTCGGGCTGGGCGCAGGCGCGCTGGTTCGTCGACAGGTCGCCGTAGCCGTCGGCGTCCCCATCGGCATACCAGGTGGGGGCGTCGGTGGCGCTCTCGTCCGCCTCGCCGTCGCAGTCATTGTCGAGCCCGTCGCACACCTCAGTGCCGCCAGGCCGGGCGGCGGCTGAGGTGTCGTCGCAGTCCGTGCCGTTGAGCACCGCGCCGTCCGGCGCCTCGCAGGACACCGTGGCCTGGCTGGGATCGCCGTACTGGTCGCCGTCCGCGTCCGCGTACCAGGGCTGGGCGTCGGAGGCGCCCACGTCGACCGTGCCGTCACAGTCGTTGTCGTGCCCGTCACACACCTCGCTCCCGCCGGGGAAGGACAGGGAGTGCAGGTCATCGCAGTCGGAATTGTCCGCCACAAAGCCCCCGGGCGCCGCGCAGGCGCGCGCGGTGACCAGCAGGTTCCCGTAGCCGTCCCCGTCATAGTCCGCGTACCAGGTCCCAGCGTCCGCGGCGTCCTCGTCCACCACGCTGTTGCAGTTGTTATCGGCCTCGTCGCAGATCTCCGGCGCCTCCGGGTTCACGTCCGCGCGCGCGTCGTCGCACTCCTCACAGGCCGCGAAGCCGTCGCCGTCCGCGTCCGCGTAGCCCACGCTGCCGTCGCAGTTGTAGTCCGCGGGGTCGGTGCAGTCCGCCTCAGTGGCCCCGGGGTGAAAGGCGTCATCCGAGTCGTCGCAGTCGGTGTCGTTGGTGACGTAACCAGCGGGCAGCGC
>JAFGVK010000130.1 GCA_016938035.1 Deltaproteobacteria bacterium
ATCTCCTACCCGTCTTCGCTCTCCACCGCAGGCGTGAAAACCATCCTTCTCAAACGCCCGAACTGTCTGTGAAGTTGACTGGTGCCGCAATGACCGGCGCTACTGCCCGAGGCAGAGCTGCCCCGCGCCGCCCTCGGCGATCGACCAGTCCAGACAGGCGTCGCAGGGCTCCGCCTCGGTCGCGTAGTGGATGGAGCCCACCCCGCGGAGGGTCAGGTCGACGTGATCGATCATCAAATCGCAGCGGCCCTGGTCGCTGAAGTCCCCGCTGACCTGGAAGCGATCCACCCCGGCGATGTCCATGCCCCCCGAGAAGCTCACCCCGGTAGCGCCTTGGAGGGTCGAGAGGGCGAGGTAGTCCACGGTGTGGTCCCCCGCTGGCAGCAGGGGCATCTGGACCACGTGCGCGGTGAGGTGGAGCTCCGCGGACACCGCGCCGTCGATCCCCTGGAGCTGCGTCCCGTCGGCGGTGATCACCGTGCCGTCGCCGAGGGACATGGACCAGCCGTCCCAGATCACCGCCGTGGCCCCAAAGCTCACGCTGCCGAGCAGCTCGCCCTGCGCCCAGGCGCAGTCCCCGGTGAGGGTCAGGGTGTCTTCGCTCTCGGTGACCACCGGGCAGCCGCCGTCCGCGTAGGCGGCGAGCCCATAGGCGAGGTTGGGGAGCTCCCCGATGAAGTTGAGCGCGTAGAAGGCGATCTCCACCTGCTCCTCAGTGTAGATCTCCGCGCCCGTGTCGACGCCGGGGTCTTGGGGCGCAGCGCAACCGAGGAGCAGCACCAGCGGGAGGGACAGGCGAGACATGGGGGCTCCACCGCGCGCGTGTCCCTCAGGGGCGAGAGGCCACGGACGACACTGTATCCGCTCCGCCTGCGGGGCGAGGAGGGGTGGTCGAGCCTGTCCACGGCGAGGCCGACCGACGCGGCGCTCGGTGGGCGAGGCAGCGCGCGCCGAGCTGGCAGCCTTGGATCGGATGGCGCAGCGACGATCGCGACGCCACCGCCCTGCCCACACCTCCGCTCGCGTGGCACCTCCCGACAAGGCGCCGCGCCACCCGTGCGCCGGTCGAGCGGCTCGGAGGACGCCCCCGGCGCCGACCTGGGACCCACCCGCAGGACCCAAGACCACCCGCCGCAGGACGCCGCGCCCAAGCGGCTTGACCGCCCCCCCTCATGGCGCCGCCCTCCCCCGGAACGCCCCCCCTCTGGGGGCTACGCCGCGTGCTCGGGAGCAGGAGCAGCGAGGGCCTCAGGGGCACCGATCCGCTGGCCTCTGGACGCGTGTCCTTGTCCCTACGCTCGTCGCGCACCAAAGTACTCGTCCTCCCTATGGAACGGCGATCACGCGCCGAACCACCTGGCGGCTCGGCGCCCGTCTCCAGTCTGGAGGCCTCGACGAGCCACCTCCTCTGATGGTTCCCATAGAAGGATGAAGCGCTTGCTGTGAGACGGTCCGGCGGATGGACCCGTGCCGCGTCAGGAGTGTGTCAGGCACGCCAACAGGAGCGGCGACGCTCAGGGAGCCGGCCCCCTGCCGCTCAGCGATCCAGCGCCGGCAGCAGCACCCGCCACCTGGTCCCCTCCCCCAGCGCGCTCTCCAGCGCCAGCCCGCCGCGGTGACCGCGCACGATCCCCTGCACCGCCGCCATCCCAAGCCCTCTGCCGGTGAACTTGGTCGAGAAGAACGGCTCAAACACCCTGCGCCGCACCTCGTCGGTCATCCCAACCCCGAGGTCCTCCACCTCTAGCACCGCGTATCGCCCCGGGCTGACGGCCCACTCCAGGCCCTCGGCGCGCTGGAGGGCGCCCAGCGCCGCCGCGCCGACCTGCTCCTCGCTCGTGCGGACCACCACCTCGCCCTCCGCCCCACCGTAGGCCTCCGCGCCGTTGATGATCAGGTTCATCACCAGCTGCTGGAGCTGAGTGCCGTCGGCTTCGACCCTGGAGAGCCCCTCGCCGAGCTCCATCCGCAGGGAGACCCCCGCCGGCAAGGTCGACGAGAGCAGGCTGCCGACATCCGCCACCATCTCCGACAGGTCCACCGCGCGCACCACGAAGTGTCCCCTGCCCGAGTAGGCGAGCATCTGCTGGGTCAGCTCGTTCGCCCTGGCGACGGCGCGCTCCGCCTCGCGCAGGCTGGGGAGGGCCGGGCTGTCGGCGGGGAGGTCCATCACCGCCAGCTGGAGGTTGCCGCCCACCGCCATCAGGATGTTGTTGAAATCGTGCGCTACCCCACCCGCGAGCAGGCCAAGGCTCTCCAGCTTCTGCGACTCCTGGACCCTGCGGTCCCACTCCTGCCGCTGCGCCTCCTCGGCGCGCTGCCGGCTCAGATCACGCGCCACCAGCAGAAAATCACCCGAGGCGAGGGTGGAGAGCGACACCGAGAGGTGGAGCGCCCTGCCGTCTCGGTGCAGCACCCGCCACTCCTCGGTCACAGGAACGTCCTGCGGGTCCCTGAGCTGGCGCAGCATCCGCGCCCTGGTCTCCTGGTCCGCGGCCAGCGTCAGGGGATCGACCCGGGTGACCGCGTCCCTGCTCAGCCCGGTGATCTCCTCCATGCGGCGGTTCCAGAGGGTCACCTGCACCGTGTGCCGGTCCTCCCCGATGGACCCTATGGCCATCCCGTCCGCCGCGTGCGCGAGGATGCGCTCGACGAGCTGCGCCTCCCGCAGCGCCTCTGCCTCTGCCTCCTTCAGCTCGGTGAGATCCATGTGGGTGCCGACGAGCCGCACGGGTTTGCCGTGTTTGTCGAGCTTCTTGAAGGCGCGAGAGAGGATGGGCACCCAGCGTCCGTCCCGATGGCGCGCACGAAATTCCATCTCGAACCGCTCGGTCTCCCCCACCATGTAGGCGTGAAAGCGCCGCCAGGACTCCTCCACGTCCTCGGGGTGGGTCAGCGCGGACCAGGTGTCGAGGTGGTCCGGCAGCTCGTCTGGCTGGTAGCCGAGCATCTCCTTCCAGCGGTCGGAGTACACTACGCGATCGGTGCGCAGGTCCCAGTCCCACACGCCGTCCCTGGCCCCCTGGATCGCCAGCTCCAGGCGCTCCTGCGAGGCCTCCAGCTCCTCCCGCAGCCGCACCTGCTCGGTCAGGTCGAAGTGCTGCACCAGCGCGTAGGCCGTCTCTCCCCCTTCCTGCATCGGGGTGAGGACCACCCGAAAGGTCCGCCGGACCGGTGGGTCGTGTGGCACACCAAGCAGCGCGCTGTCGTACCGCAGCACGAACTGGGTCGCCGCCCCGTCGCGGAGCGCGCCCAGCACCTGCCCCAGCCGCCCCTGTCCCAGCACCAGCGGATCCCGGTGCACCGAGTAGACCCCTATCAACTCGCGGACCGAGGCCCCCGCGAGCTCGGCGAAGCCCTGGTTCACGTGCAGCATCCCGCCCTGGCGGTCCGCGATCCACGAGGGGACCGGGCTCCGATCCACCAGCGCGGTGAGTGTGGCGAGCAGCGATTCCGATCCCAAGCAGACCTCCGAGCACCCCCCCACGGGCGACGCATCGGCACCGCCAAGTGACACCTTTACACCGCCGTGAGCGAGTCTAGCGTGTCGCGCCGCGGCGCGCTGCCGCAGGCTCCCCTGCCGGCGAGGACATCGCGAGGGCCGCCGGGGTGTCCCCACACGGTCCCGCTCCGACATCGCGAGGGCCGCCGGGGTGTCCCCACACGGTCCCGCTCCGACAGCGCCAGGCAGCCTGTCATCCCCGTCAGCGCAGCAGGACGGGGGCTCGTTGGCCCAAGCTGAGGTCACAGCGGAGCTTGCCTGGCGCCCGAGCTGAGCGCTCGAACCGGAGGGCTCACCGTCATGCCCCTACGCAGGATTTACGCCAGGAGGCCCGGTCAGGCGGGAGGACGACAGGAGGCCTCGCGCATCGCTTCGCCCATGGAGAGGAGCCCGATGGCGCCACGCTGGGCCTCGGCGGGGGGCCAGCGACGATGACTCCTCCCCGCCGACGACAACGACGGTTCCCCACCTGACCGGCCACCGGGCCACCGCCGTCGACAGATGAGAGAACAGGCGAGGAGCGGCCTGGTGGGGCTGGTCCCCCTGAACGCGGTCATGGACCGCAAGCAGGCACGCGATCACCTCCAGGCGCCGCAGATCAAGAGGACACACGGGCACCGATCCGCTGGCCTCTCGACGCGTGTCCTCCTGTGAGACTGTCCGGCGGATGGACCCGTGCCGACCACGAGACGCCCGAACGGGGCCTGCCCCGGGTGGAGCGCACCGACCTCGGCCGGGACCGCTGCCCGTGGACCGGACACCGTCGCCGCTCGGTATGGAGGAGAGGGAAGCGCCCCACCGGACGCCCTGCCGATCCCAGGAGGCGCCGACGAGGTGAAAATCACACGGCCCCGCCCCATCGAGCGGCAGCGCCAGACGGCTCCACCGCAAACGGGATAGCCCCCCGCACCACAGGAGGTACACGTGCGACTGGTGGAGCTGCTCCGCGAGCGGGGACTGACAGGGGGAGAGATGCGGCGCGCCCTTGAGCGCGGCAGGGTGCGCCTGCTGGGGGTGCCCACCGCCGATCTCAACCGCGAGATCGAGGACCCCGCGGACATCGAGGTGCTGGAGCAGGCGCCGCGCCTGCAGCCCGGGAGGGACCTGATCTTCCTGCGGCAGGTAGGGGGACTGCTCGTGGTGTGGAAGCCGGCGGGGCTGCTCTCGGTGCCGGCCCCAGGCAGGCGGGAGGCCTCGGTGCTCAACGAGGTGCGCAGGAGCTTTGGCGAGGCCCTCGCGGTGCACCGCCTCGACCAGGGGACCAGCGGGCTGATGATGGTCGCCCTGGACACCCGCACTCAGGGCGCCATCAAGGATCTGCTCGAGGCCCACGAGGTGCGCCGAGAGTACCTGGCGCTGGTGGCTGGCGCCTTCCCCGAGGAGACCTGGACCGCGCGCTCGGACCTGGTCCGGGACCGGGGCGACGGTCTGCGCGGCAGCTCGGTGCTCCCCAACAGCCCCATCCTCCGGCGCCCCGAGCGGGACAAGCCCCCCCGCTACGGGCAGGACGCCCGCCTGTCGATCACCCACTTCCGCCGTGTCGGGAACCCCACCCCCAAGGTGACGCTGATGGAGGCCTCTCTGGAGACAGGCCGGACCCACCAGGTGCGCATCCACCTGGCGGAGCTGGGCGCGCCGATCCTGGGGGACCCCCTCTACGCCCCGCAGGCCGTCAGCCGTCAGGGTCCACGCCTCGCCCTCCACGCTCGCACCCTGTCGCTGCTCCACCCCCTCACCGGCGAGCAGGTGACGGTGAACACGGCCCTGCCGGACGACCTGGAGCGCTTCCGGCGTGACCTGGTGGAGCGCTACGAGCGGAGCCAGTCCCGCGAGCCGCGCGGGGACAGGCCTGACGGCGACAGGTCCCCCAGCGAGGGGCCAGCGGGCGAGCCCCGGAGCGCCCCTCCCAAGAGGGAGCGCAAGGTGAAGAAGGACCAGAAGAAGCGCGACAGGGCGCGGCGGGCGAAGCGCAAGGGCTGACCCACCTCCTCTCCGACAGGAGCTGTGGAGAGGTGGTCGATGCGTGTCAACACAGTTGTCGCTAGCTGCAGCGTCTTGAGCCTCTCGTAGCCGCGGTCTCGGGCCGCTCGAGCTATGGATGAACGCCGAAGATCTCGCATCAGAACGCTAGATGCGAGCGTCGGGCGGGGCGTCCCGCGAGCGCGTCAGGGTTAGGAGGAACGACGGAAGCGGACGCTCGGCCGCGACGGACGCACAGGAGCACCGCGAGCGGCCGACAGCGCCCTCGACGTCCAGGGCCCAGCGATCCGGTACTCGTGGCCTCGACACGGGGACACCCAGCGGGTCGCCCCCCGAGTCGAGGGGACGCGCCCGAAGACCGTCAGGAGCTGGTGCCTGGGCCCCCCGCTCGCGGTCTGATCGACACTGCCCCGCAGATCGCG